>DATCYP010000089.1:0-22620 GCA_036526375.1 Gaiellaceae bacterium
CGCCGCATCAAGCTCAACCGCGCCTCGGCCGAGCTGCAGGCCAAGCTGGGCCGCGAGGCGACGGCGGAGGAGCTCGCCCACGCGACGCGGCTGAAGCTCGAGCACGTCGAGGAGGCACTCGACGCGGTCGACTCCGTCTCCTTGAACCAGGGCCTCGGCTCGGACGGCGACTCGGAGCTCGGCGACCTGTTCGCCGACGAGTCGTCGGTGGATCCCGCCGAGGAGGCCGTGGAGTCGGTTCGCCGGCAGCGCGTGCAGCGCGCGGTCGCGGACCTGCCCGAGCGGCAGCGGCGGATCATCGAGCTCCGCTTCGGCTTCGACTCCGAGCCCGCCTCGCTCGAGACGATCGGCAAGGAGCTGGGCCTGACGCGCGAGCGCGTCCGGCAGCTCGAGAGCGACGCCCTCGCGCGGCTGCAACTCGCGCTCGGCGACGAGCTCGTCTGCGCCGCATAGGCCTTCGCGACACAGGCCGAGGGGTCTGAGAGACACCAGCGAAGGGCCGGGAGCGATCCCGGCCCTTCGTCGTTCCCGCGGCCGAGCTACGCGAGCGCGGCCGTCGCTCCGAGCTCGCCGCGCAGCCTGATCAGCAGCGCCTCGAGCGCGAGCGGCGTCGAGACCTGCAGCTCCTCCGCCTCCCGCCAGGCCGCGCGCACGAGCTCGCACGCCTCCTCGGCGGCGTGCATCCGTTCGAGTGTCGCGTCCCGGCGCAGCTCCGCCAGCCGGTCGACGTGGACGGCGGCCGACTCCGCACCCGCGGCGACGACGACGAGATCGCGGTACCAGGACTCGAGCTCCTCGAGCAGTGCGAGCAGCTCCTCTCGCTCGGCGCCGCGCTGCGCTCGCCGCACCCGCTGCTCCGCCTCCCGGCCGGTCAGTTCGAGGGACTCGACCTGCACCTCAGCCGCCTCCTTCGCCTCGGCCCCACGCTCGCCGATGCCTGCGAGGAGCACCTCTGTGGCGTTCGCCGACTCGAACTCCGGATCGGAGTAGACGGCCCGCGCGACGCCGATCAGCGCCTCCCTCCGCCGGGCCGCGGCCGGATCGAGGAGCTGGAGCGCACGGCCGAGCCGGCCGCCGGCGACCCGCGCGAGCGTCGTCACCTCCTCCTCGCCGAGCTCGGGTGCGTGCCCGCGGATGGCCTGGCGGACCGCAGGCTCCGACAGGCGGCGGAAGGGAACGAGCTGGCAGCGCGAGCGAATCGTCTCGGGCAACGGTCCGAGCCGTTCGGCGACGAGGACGACGACGGCGTACGGCGGCGGCTCCTCGAGATCCTTGAGGAGCGCGTCCGCGGCGTCCTCGTTCAGCGAGTCGGCGCCGAAGACGAGGTAGACGCGCCGCTCGCCCTCGAAGGGCCGCATGTGGAGGTCGCGGCGCAGCTCCCGGACGTCGTCGATCCGAATCTGCTCGCCGAGCGGCTCGAGCAGGTAGAGGTCGGGATGGCTCCCACGCTCGACGCGCGCGTGGTCGCCGAGCAGCTCGGCCGCGAAGCGCCGCGCGAGCTCTCGCTTCCCCACACCGGCCGGGCCGTGGAAGAGGTAGGCGTGTGCCGGCCCCTCCTGCAGGGCCGCCGCGAGCAGCCGCTTCGCCTCGTGCTGCTCAGGAACGGTCTCGAAGCCGCTCACGCACCTCCCTCGCAATCGCCTCGGGGTCGCCCGTTGCGTCGATCGTGACGATTCTCTCCGGGAAACGCCCCGCCAGCTCGCGATATGCGGCGTCGACCTTTGCCTGCAGCTCGGTTCCCTCCCGCTCGAGCCGGTCGGGGTCGACGTGGCGACCGGTGGCGACGCCCGGATCGAGGAGGAGCAGGAAGGTCACGTCCGGGAGCAGGCCTCCCGTGACGGCGAGGTTCAGCTGCAGCACGGCTTCGACGCCGAGGCCGCGCGCGATGCCCTGATAGGCGAGCGAGGAGTCGACGTAGCGGTCGCAGAGGACGTCGGCCCCGCGCTCGAGCGCCGGGCGGATCACCTCCTCCACGTGCTCGGCGCGCGACGCGGCGAAGAGCGCGGCCTCGGCCCACGCGCCCATCACCGGCCCGTCGAGCACCACCGCGCGCACCGCCTCGCCGAGCTCCGTGCCGCCCGGCTCGCGCGTGAGGACGACGTCGTGGCCCTCGGCGGCCAGCGCGGCGCGCAGGAGCTCAGCCTGCGTCGACTTGCCCGAGCCGTCGGCTCCCTCGAAGGTCACGAACACGGGGCCACGATACGCGGGCCGGTCCGAGGCAGGAGGAGCGGCCCGCCGCGGGGCGAACCCTGACGGTCCGTGGAGCACGCCCAGCCCTTCACCCGCCCGTTCCCCTGGCGTCTCGCGACCCTCGTGGCGGTCGCCCTCGCGCTCGCGACGCTCGGTGGGCTCGTGCTCAGCCACCAGCCTGCCCGGACCCGTCCTGCAGCAGCTGCCCGCCGCGCGCCGCAGAGGCCCCCGGCGGCGCCGCTCCGGTCACGCTCCCGCATCTCCGTCCTCGTGCTCAACGGCAACGGGGTCTCCGGCGCGGCCGGCGGCATGGCGACCGACCTGCTGGCCGTGGGCTACCGCCACGCCGTGCCGACCGACGCGCCGAGCCTCGACTACGCGCGCTCGCTCGTCCTGTTCAGACCCGGCTGGCAGCGCGAGGCCGAGCGCCTCTCTCGGGACGCTCGGATCCCGACGGTCGCGCCGCTGGACGGTCGCCTCGCGCCGCAGTACGCGGACGTTCCGCTCGTCGTGATCCTCGGCGCGAACTAGCTCCGGAAGCCGCTCTCGGTTCCGTCCGATGCGGGGTCTACGGTCCCGTTCCCCGTCGGCGGAATGGGAGTCCGGCGGTGCGGTCGAGAAGCGGTCCGAGACTAGAGTTCCGGGAGGGGAAGATGGCAAGCGTCGAGCAAGTTCAGGGCAGCGAAACGGCGGCCGAGGAGGTCGTGAACACGGTCGTCGAGGAGGGGGCCCGGCTCGGCGTGAAGCGCTTCTTCACGATCTCCGGCCGCGATCCGTTCGACGAGATCGAGTGGGAGACGCGCGACGCGATCATCCCGGGCCGCGACGGTCCGGCCTTCGAGCAGCGCGGCGTCGAGTTTCCGAAGTTCTGGTCGCAGACGGCGACGAACATCGTCGCGCAGAAGTACTTCCGCGGCCGCCTCTCCTCGCCGGAGCGCGAGGCGAGCGTGAAGCAGATGATCGGCCGCGTCGTCGACACGGTCGTCGCCTGGGGCAAGGAGGGCGGCTACTTCGCCGACACCGACGAGGCCGAGACGTTCGAGTCCGAGCTGAAGGCGATCCTCGTCAACCAGTACGCCTCCTTCAACAGCCCCGTCTGGTTCAACGTCGGCTTCGAGGCCGCGCCACAGTGCTCGGCCTGCTTCATCCTCTCGATCGACGACTCGATGGAGTCGATCCTCGACTGGATCCGGCGCGAGGGCGTCATCTTCCGCGGCGGCTCCGGCTCGGGCGTCAACCTCTCGCGGCTGCGCTCGTCGAAGGAGCAGCTATCCAAGGGTGGGTACGCCTCCGGCCCCGTCTCGTTCATGCGCGGCGCCGACGCCTCGGCCGGCACGATCAAGTCCGGCGGCAAGACCCGGCGCGCGGCGAAGATGGTCGTCCTCGACGTCGACCATCCCGACATCGAGGAGTTCATCTGGTGCAAGGCCAAGGAGGAGCGCAAGGCGCGCGTCCTCGAGCAGGCCGGCTACGACATGTCGCTCGACTCGCCGGACTGGGGCTCAATCCAGTACCAGAACGCGAACAACTCCGTCCGGGTCAGCGACGCCTTCATGGAGTCCGCGACGAAGGGCGAGGAGTTCAACCTCAGTGCGCGCACCGACGGCACCGTCCTCGAGACGCGCGACGCACGCGACCTGCTGCGGCAGATCGCGCACGCTGCGTGGGAGTGCGCCGATCCGGGCGTGCAGTACGACACGACGATCAACTCGTGGCACACGCTGCCGAACACGGGCCGCATCAACGCCTCGAACCCGTGCTCGGAGTACATGTCGATCGACGACTCGGCGTGCAACCTCGCCTCGCTGAACCTGATGAAGTTCCGGCGCGAGGACGGCGAGCTCGACGTCGAGGCGTTCGAGCACGCGGTCGACGTCGTCTTCCTCGCCCAGGAGATCCTCGTCGGCTACTCGTCGTATCCGACGCCCGAGATCGGGAGGAACGCGAAGCGGTTCCGCCAGCTCGGGCTCGGCTACGCAAACCTCGGCGCGCTGCTGATGGCGCGCGGACTCCCGTACGACTCCGACGAGGGCCGCGCCTACGCGGCGGCGATCACCGGACTCATGACGGGCCGCGCCTACCGCAAGTCGGCCGAGATCGCCGCGCGGATGGGGCCGTTCGACGGCTACCAGGTCAATCGCGCGCCGATGATCGGCGTGATCGCGAAGCATCGCGCGGCCGTCGGCAACATCGAGCACGCCGACTCCGTGCCGGCGGATCTGCTGGGCCACTGCCGCAAGGCCTGGGACGACGCACTCGACCTCGGTGAGATCCACGGCTTCCGGAACGCGCAGGCGACCGTACTCGCTCCCACCGGGACGATCAGCTTCATGATGGATTGCGACACGACCGGCGTTGAGCCCGACTTCTCGCTCGTCAAGTCGAAGAAGCTCGTCGGCGGCGGCGAGATCACGATCGTCAACAAGACCGTGCCGATGGCGCTCGAGCGGCTCGGGTACGCGCCGCGCGAGACCGAGGAGGTCGTCGCCTTCGTCGACGAGCGGAACGGCGTCGTCGGCGCGCCGTACGTGAAGACCGAGCACTACCCGGTCTTCGACTGCGCCGTCGGCGAGCGCGCGATCCATTACCTCGGCCACGTGCGGATGATGGGCGCCGTCCAGCCCTTCATCTCCGGCGCGATCTCGAAGACGGTGAACATGCCGGAGGAGGCGACGATCGAGGACGTGATGGACCTCTACGTCGACGCGTGGAAGCTCGGCGTCAAGGCGATCGCGATCTATCGCGACAACTGCAAGGTCGCCCAGCCGCTCTCGAGCTCGGGCAAGGACGGCCAGACCGCCGTGGCGACGCCGCCGATCCAGGTGCACGAGCGGAAGCGACTGCCGCTCGACCGCACCGAGGTCGGCCGCAAGTTCCAGGTCGGAGACCACGAGGGCTACATCCACGTCGGCCTCTACGACGACGGCAGCCCGGGCGACATCTTCGTCGACATCGCCAAGGACGGCACGACGATGGCCGGGCTGATGAACTCGCTCTGCCTCGCGGTCTCGATGGGCCTGCAGTACGGCGTCCCGCCCGAGGTCTACGTCTCGAAGCTGAGCCACATGCGCTTCGAGCCGAGCGGCCTCACGAACGACGCCGACATCCGGACGGCGAAGTCGATCGTCGACTACATCTTCCGCTGGTTCGGCAAGCGGTTCCTGACGCCCGAGCAGCAGGAGGAGGCGGGGATCCTGTCGCCGGAGGTGAAGGCGCGGATGGCGGAGCGCTACGCGAACGGCGAAGCGGCTGCGCCGACGGAGCCCGCCGAGGCGCCGCCGCCCGGCCAGACGGCCCTCTTCAACTCGTGGGAGGACGCCGTCGAGTGCGCCCGCTGCGGAGGCCGGATGGTCCGCACCGGCAGCTGCTACACGTGCCGAGACTGCGGCACGAACACCGGCTGCTCGTAGTAGCCGAGACGAGCTGCTGCGCCGAAGTTCGGATGGGGGCCTGACCGGGCCCCCATCTTCGTCCGTGCCGGGGCGCAGGAGCCGGGCGTGGCGCTGCGAAGAGGGTTGCATGGGCCTGGCCGGGATCAGGTTGGCGGCAGCAACCGCGGTCGCAGCCGCGCTCGCGGCCGGCGGTCTCGTCGACACGCCTACGGCACGCGCAGCGATCACGGCGTCGACGATCTCGACCCCGGCGAACCCGTCGTTCCTCGTCGCAGACCAGGACGCCGGCACGCAGACCTTCGCAATCTCGGGCACGACGTCGGGCGGCAACCCCGCCGGGGACAAGGTGGATGTGCGCTGCTACTACGCCGGGAAGTCCGCGCTCGTCGCCAAGAACGTCGCCCTCGGCCCGGGAGGGTCGTTCTCGATCCCCGCCGCGAGCCTCGGCAAGCTCCTCGACCTCACCTGCCGGCTGCGGGCCGTCCCGGCCGGCTCGTCGCCGTCGAACCTGGCGCCGTACTCCGGGCCGCTCGTCGGTGTCGGCGAACGGGATTCGTCCGCCGTGGGCGGTGGCCCGAACAACGGGAAGGTCACCGACTACTACCTCTACGCGGCACAGCAGACCGCGGCGTTCGACTACGTCTCGGTCGGCGGCTGCGGGCTCAAGGACGGCTACCTCCTGGATCCCACGTACGCGGTGACGACGACCACGTTCTTCTGCAACGCAGGTCTCTTCCGGGGTGAGGCGGGAACCGCCTCGACGCGCTCCGAGATCCAGGTCGACGGTGCGAATGCGTACACCCCGGCGGACGCGGGATCGATCGATCCGAACGCCGCGGGTCTGCCCGCGCTCGTGTACTCCTACAAGCTCGACTCCCACACCGGGAACCTCGCGATCCACGAGACGGATCCGCTCGTCAAGTGCGCGGACGCGGCCTACCCGCCCACGGCCGTGACCTGCGCGACGTTCGTCTCCACGGGGGTCACGGACAACCGCACGATCACGCAGGACCATGACGGCCACATCTCCTGGATCAGCGACCAGTTCACGAGCACGGACGGCAAGGCGCACTCGCTCGACCTCCTCTGGGACAACACGCAGCGCTTCCACGGCAGCACGGGAGACTCCACCCAGCTCGAGTACGCGTTCCCGGAGCACAGCGGCTACTCCACGCACCTGGCCGGGGACGCCCTCGCGCTGCCCGCCTCGGCACCGGGAGCGATCCTCGTCCGGATGCACGGCGCGGCCGACGGCGACACGTCCACCGGCCAGGGCGCGCTCGTCTACGACCGGCCGGCGTCGCGTGCCGCGTTCACTTCGGTCCTCGCCGTAGGCAGCGACTTCACGCTGCACCAGTCCGGAACCGTGCCGGCACGGGCGTCTACGCGGTTCCGTTTCGCGTACGTGCAGGACTACCGCGCGGCCGGGGTCGCCTCGCTCGTGCAGACGGCGACCACGGCGTTCCTGAACAGGGTCGCCGTCACGAAGTCGGGCAAGGGGAAGGGCGACGTGACGAGCTCGCCGGGCGGGATCGCCTGCGGCAAGACCTGCAGCCACGGCTTCGCCTACGGAACCTCGGTGACGCTGCGCGCGGAGGCGGCGAAGGGCTCGAGATTCACCGGCTGGTCCGGCGCCTGCAAGGGCGTGCAGAGCTGCAGGATCACCACGGACGGCGACGTCGCCGTCAAGGCGAGGTTCGTCCTCCGGCCCTGCGTCGTCCCGAATCTCGTGGGGAAGACGCTGCAGGCCGCGAAGCGCGCGATCAGGAAGGCGTTCTGCTCCGTGGGCAAGGTCACGGCGGTCGCCTCCTCGGCCAGGAAGGGACGAGTCGTCTCGCAGAGGCCGAGGCACGGCAAGCGGGTCAGGCCGCACACGAAGATCCGGCTCTTCGTGAGCAAGGGCTGAGGGCTCCCCCGCGCGGGAGCCCCCAGGGTGCAGCGAAAGGTCAGCCGGCCAGGCGGGCGGCGATCCGCGCCTGCGCGAGCGCGGTGCGGGCGAACTGCTTCGCCTTCGCCATGTTGCCCGAGGAGCCGGCGTCGGCCGCCTGCGTCATCGCATCGCACGCGCTGTGCAGATGAGCGAGCGCCTGCTTCCGGCCGGGCGTGGAGGCGTGCGGGGCGATCTTCGTGTCCACGAAGCCCATGCAGTCGTTCAGCAGCGGGCCGCCCGACGCGATCGCCTTGGACAGGTTCCCGCTCTGGAAGGCGTGGACGCTCGTCTGCATCTTCGCGGCGAAGCCGTGGACGCTCGCGCGGAAGCTCCCGGTGCCCATGCCGTGGTGTGCGCCGGCGACGCCGCCGGTCGTGCCGCTCGCGCTGCCGCTGCCGCCGCAGCCGGCAAGCGCAACTGCGACCGCAAGGAGCGCGCCGACACCGAGGATGCCTCTGGTCATGGTGAATCTCCCTCCGTCGTGGGCGTGTCCCGCGTCAAGCCGACAACGACCGAGGGCCCGAATCCGTTGCTATGCAACGGGAACGCTGCCACGATGCGGGAATGCCGACCTGCGATGCATGTGGCCAGGACAACCCGGAGATCGCCCGTTTCTGCTTCGCCTGCGGCGCCGCGCTCGCGGCCGAGACGCCGCGCCGCGAGGAACGACGGATCGTCAGCATCGTCTTCGTCGACCTCGTCGGCTTCACGTCGCGCTCCGAGCAGCTCGATCCCGAGGACGTCCGGGCGATCCTGACCCCGTATCACGGGACGGTGCGCGACGAGCTCGAATCCTTCGGGGGTGTCGTGGAGAAGTTCGTCGGCGACGCGGTCATGGCGGTCTTCGGCGCGCCCACGGCGCACGGCGACGACCCCGAGCGGGCGGTGCGGGCTGCCCTTGCCGTCCGTGACGCGGTCGAGTCGCTCAACGCGGAGCAGCCCGGGCTCGAGCTCCGCATCCGCGGCGCCGTGAACACGGGCGAGGCCGTCGTGACTCTCTCCGCACGGCCGGCGCTCGGCGAGGCGATGGTCGCGGGCGACGTGGTGAACACCGCCTCGCGCCTGCAGCAGCACGCTCCCGTGGGAGAGATCGTGGTCGGCGAGGAGACGTTCCGCGCGACGCGCGGCGCGATCGAGTACGAGCCGCTCGAGGCGGTGACGGCCAAGGGGAAGACCGCTCCGCTGGCCGCGTGGCGCGTCGTCGCGGCGGCCTCGGCGATGGGCGTGCGCGACCTCTCGACCACGCCTTTCGTCGGCCGCGACCGTGAGGTGAGTCTCCTCGACGCGACGTGGGAGCGGGTCGAGCTCGAACGCCGGCCGCACCTGATCACCGTGCTCGGGCCGCCCGGCGTCGGCAAGTCGCGGCTGTCGGCCGAGTTCACGGAGCGCGTCGCGGGACGGGGCGGTCGCGTCGTGCGCGGCCGCTGCCTGCCGTATCGCGAGCGCAGTGCCTACAGCGCCTTCGCGATGCAGGTGAAGGACCTGGCGGGCATCTTCGACAGCGACGGGGTCGACGTCGCCACGGACAAGCTCCGGACGCTCGTCGAACGCCTCGTCGGCAAGGACGAGGCCGTCGTCGTGGCCGGGCACCTCGCGATCCTCCTCGGCTTCGAGACCGAGGCGACCGCGCCGGACCGCGACAGCCTGTTCCAGTCGGTCCGCGTCTTCATCGAGGCGGGCGCGCGGGACGAGGCGACGGTGTTCGTCTTCGAGGACATCCACTGGGCGGACCGCGCGCTGCTCGACCTGATCGAGCTGCTCGCGACGCGCCTGCAGGATCTACCGGTCCTGCTGCTCACGCTGGCGCGGCCGGAGCTCCTCGACGCACGGCCCGCCTGGGGCGGCGGCATGCTCGCCTATCACGCGCTGCCGCTCGAGCCTCTCGGCGGCTCGGATGCCGCGGAGCTCGCGCTCCATCTGCTCGGGGCAGACACGAAGGCGGCCCACGTCGCGAGGGCGGCGGAGGGCAACCCGCTCTTCATCGAGCAGCTCGCCGCCGTCCTCAAGGAGCGCGGCGACCAGGCGGAGAGCCTGCCCACGACGATTCGCGGCCTCGTAGCGGCCCGTCTCGACGCCCTGCCGACCGAGGAGCGCGACGTCATCCTCGACGCGTCGATCGTCGGTCGCATCTTCTGGCGCGGCGCACTCGAGCGGATCGCACGCGATCCCGGGCCCCTGCGCGCCGCGCTCGCCGCGCTCGAGCGGCGGGATCTCGTGCGCCGCGACGCGGTCTCACGCATCGAGGGAGAGGAGCAGTGGTCGTTCAAGCACGTGCTCATCCGCGACGTGGCCTACGACCTCCAGCCGCGCGCCCGCCGGCGTGACGGCCACCGCCACATCGCGGAGTTCATCGAGGAGTCGACTCCCGAGGTCGGCGAGGCCGGCGCGGCGTTGGCGCGTCACTGGCGTGGCGCCGGCGAGCTCGAGCAGGCGGTCAAGCACTTCGTCGCCGCTGCCGAGGAGGCCGAACGCGGCTGGGCGAAGCAGCTCGCCGTGACGCTCTACAAGGAGGCGCTCGAGATGACTCCCACGGAAGACGTCGAGCGCGTTCGCTTCCTGCGCGGGCGCCTCGCCGTCGCACAGTCGGCGTACTTCCACGTGGACGACGTGCAGCTGCTCGGGCTCGGCGGCGGCGAGGTCTAGACGGGCGGAAAGTCCGCCGGCGTCACGTCGCCCGCGATCTCGTGCAACGCGTCGATCGTGTGCCTCCCGAGCCGCGTCGAGTGCTCACGCACGATCTCCTCGTTCGGCGCGCCGTAGACGCAGTAGGTGCGCACGAGGCCCTGTTCGTCCACGACCACGTGACTGTGCTCCCACGTGATCTCGGGGAAGTCGCCCTCGGTCAGCTCGCGCGAGCGGCGGCCGATCGGAGGCATCTGGTCCTCGCCGACGTCGAAGCTGCGGACGATCAGGTAGCGCGGCATGCCGACGAGTCTAACGCCGTGCGTCCGCGCGGAGAAGGGTCCGCAATTTAGATCGGAATACGTCCATATCCAGGTGCTTCCAGTCTGCGTGCGTCTGGTGCGCCCACGGCTTGTACAGCTCCCTGTGGTACGGGCTCCGCAGGCTCTCGCTGTGGCCGATCACGTTGCGGATCCGAATGTGGAACCGGTCGACGAGCCATGCGCTCAGCTCGAGCGACGCGCGGAGCTGCGCCCGGTCGTGGAGGATCTCGCCGTCCGAGGTGCCGACATGCTCGATCCCGATCGCGACGTAGTTGAGCCCGACGGTGTGGCGGCACATGACGTCCAGGCGCACGAGCTGGTAGATCCGGCCGCTCCGGCCGACGATGAAGTGCGCGCACGTCCCGGGTAGCTCGCCGAGCTCCGGGTCGGGCGTGTCGGCGGCGAACGTGTTCCACGCCGAGGAGAGGCCGTTGCTGCCGGTGTAGTGCTCGACGATCACCTTCGGATGCAGCCGCCAGGAGTGGATGCCGTAGTGCTTCTGGGCGTACGCGGCCATCTCCGCCTTGCGTTTCGGCCCGAAGGGGATCGGCTTCCAGATGATGTGCGGCTTCGGAGCCACCGCCAGGGAGATCGTCAGGGCGAGCGCGGCGAACACGGCTCAGCAGGCTAGCGCTCTTGTGCGCCGGCGGAGGCGTCGGTAGCCTGCGACCCGTCGTGTCGAGGTAGCGCGCCCACCAGCCGCAGTCGCAGCGAGGCAGCCCGCCTCGCTTCCGCGTACCCCGACCTCGAGGTGATCCTTGGCACGACGCCCTCTCATCGTGAGCTCCGCCAACGTCCGGCTGAAGGCCGTGCGCCGGCTTGCGCGCAGGGGAACACGAGAGCTTTGCCTCGTGGAGGGGGCGCGCCCGGTGCGGGCGGCGCTCGCCGCCGGCGCCGCTGTCGAGGAGCTGTACGTCGCGCCGGACCTGCTCGCCGGTCGCGACGGCGATCTTGTCGCCGCCGCCGAGCAATCCGGCGCCGACGTCGTCGAGCTGGGCGCTGCGGCCTTCGCGAGCCTGACCGAGCGGCGCCCGGACGGGCTCCTGGCCGTGGTCTGGCGTCCTCCCACCGCGCTCGACGGGTTCGAGCCCCCGCGGGAGCCGTTCGTCGCCGTCGCCGTCGCCGTCGAGCGGCCCGGGAACCTCGGCGCGATCGCGCGGACGGCCTGTGCGGCGGGCGCCGACGCGCTGCTCGTGGCCGACGCGCGCACCGACGTCTTCCACCGCGACGCGATCCGCGGCTCGGTCGGCGCGGTCTTCCGGCTGCCGTGCGCCACCGCGACGACCGAGCAGGCGCTCTCCTGGCTCCAGGAGCACAGGATCCGCGTCGTCGCCACCACACCCGCGGCCTCGACTGCGTACTGGGCGGCGTCGTACACCGGCGCAGTGGCCGTCGCGCTCGGATGCGAGCGGCACGGCCTGCCGCGGGCGTGGCTCGACGCAGCCGCCGAGCGCGTCGCGGTGCCGACGCACGGACCAGTGGACAGCCTCAACGTCGCCGTCGCAGCCGGCGTCGTCCTCTGCGAGGGGGCGCGGGCGCGCGCTAGCGCAGCCGGTAGATCCGCTCGGCGACAGGCTCCGCCCGGAACCGCTCGAGCAGCTCCTTCGCGTACGGGCGGCCCGGCTCGGCGAGGAGAACCTCGGCCCCGAGCTTCGGGATGAGCTCGGCGAGCTGCTCGGCGTTGCGCGCCTCGTAGAGCAGATCCGCGCCGAGGACGAGATCCCACGGAGCCGCACGGAGGAGCGGCTCCGGCTCGCTCCAACGCACCCTCGCGGCACGGACGAAGACGCCGTTGCGCTCCGCGTTCCGTCGCAGGAGCTCGATCGCGTCCTCCGCCCAGTCCGTGGCGAGGACGTCGGCGCCGCGCAGCGCAGCGGCCAGCGCCGGCAGCCCGAGCCCGCAGCCGAGCTCGAGGACGCGAAGCCCGGCGGGCTCGAGCTGCGCCACGTGTCGCGCGAGGGCCAGGCCGCTCGGCCACAGCTCGGCCCAGTAGGGCAGGAACTCCTCCTCGCCGAACGAGGCCTCGTCGATCAGGTCCTCGGCGCTCGGCGGACGGAGGATGTCGAGGCGCACGCCGGCGGCGAGCTCGACCTCCTCCTCGACGAGGTTCAGGACTCCGGCATCCAGGCGAACAGGTCGACCGGCACGCCGTCGGGGTCGCTGAGCTGGGCGTAGCGCTGGCCCCAGAAAGCGTCCCACGGCTCCTTCTCGCCGTCGAAGCCCGCCGCTACGACCCGCGCATACAGCTCGTCCACTTCCTCGGGGCTGTCGCACTCGAAGGCGAGGGCGAGCTGGTTGCCCGTCGCCCGCGTCCAGTCCGACCGGAAGCTCCGGACGACCTCCTCGCCGTCGAGCATCAGGCGCACGCCGTTCGGCAGGGTCGCCTCGACGTGCCCGTTCCCCTCGGGGAACTCGATGCCGAGCAGCCCGTAGAACGCGGTCGAGCGGCGCATGTCGGAGCAGACGATCCCGATCGCGTTCAGCTGCGGCACAGCGCGGACGCTAGCCGTTGGCGTCGAGACCATGCGCCGGAGGAGGCTCGGCTCGAGCGTCGCCGTTCCGGGAGGCGAGCACCGAGTCGGCGAGTCCGTACTCGACCGCCTCCTCCGGCGCGAGAAAGCGATCTCGGTCGATGTCGCGCACGACCTGCTCGACGTCCCGTCCCGAGTGGTGCGCGATCACCTCCGCGTAGCGGCGCGTGAGGGAGAGGATCTCGCGTGCGGCGATCTGGATGTCGGCAGGCGTGCCACGGGTGCCGGCGGAGCCCTGGTGGATCATCACCTTCGAGTTCGGCAGGACGAAGCGCTTGCCGGCCGCCCCGCCCGCGAGCAGTAGGGCGCCCATCGACATCGCCATCCCGATGCAGTACGTCTGCACGTCCGGCTTCACGAACTGCATCGCGTCGTACATCGCCATCCCGGCGTAGACGTCGCCGCCGGGCGAGTTGATGTAGAAGCGGATGTCGCTGTCGGGATCCTCCGCCTCGAGGAAGAGGAGCTGGGCGACGACGAGGTTCGCCGCCGACGCCTCCACCTCGGTGCCGAGGAAGACGATGCGCTCGCGCAGGAGCCGCGAGAAGATGTCGAACGAGCGCTCGAAGCGGCCGTCGGACTCGACCACCATCGGCACGAGGTGATTCGATACGCTACCCATCGGTTGCACATTAATACGCAACTAGGAGGTTGCGCAAATGGAGGTCGAGCGGGAGATCGTCGTACCCGAGGCGCCCGACGAGGTGTGGGAGGCGCTGACGGAGCCGGAGCGGCTCGAGGAGTGGTTCGCCACCGACGTGGAGCTCGACGCGCGCCCCGGCGGCGAGGGCGTCTTCCAGTGGGGCGACGGCGACGAGCGGCGGGCGGTCGTCCGGGAGCTCGAGGAGGCGGAGCGGCTCGTTCTCGACTGGGACGACGGCGGGACGGTCGCGATCGAGCTCGAGGTCGTCGAGGACGGAACGCTCGTCCGTGTCGTCGAGACGTCGCCGGACCTCGGACTCGCACTCGAGCTGCGCGCCTTCGCGTGGACGGCTCTCGCGGCGTAGACCGCGTCTTCGCGGCTCTCGGGGACGCAGGTCGCAGGTCGCTCGTCGAGGCGGTGGCGTCGCGCGGCACCGCGACGGCGACGGAGCTCGCGGCCGAGCTGCCGGTCACGCGCCAGGCGGTGGCGAAGCAGCTGAGCGCGCTCGCCGACGCCGGCCTGCTCCACGCGACGCGCGCAGGCCGTGAGACGCGCTACGAGGTGACCCCGGCGCCGCTCGAGGACGCCGTCGAGTGGATGGTCTCCGTCGGCGCGGCCTGGGACGAGCGGCTCGGTGCCCTGCGCCGCAGCCTGGGCAGCTACGGGAAGAGCCGCTCGACCCGCCAGGCGCCGGACGCGTCGCGCTCGTAGCGGAAGCGGTCGTGCAGGCGACTCTCGCGGTGCTGCCAGAACTCCCATGCCCCCGGGTCGAGCCGGAAGCCTCCCCACGTCGGCGGCCGCGGCACCGTGCCGCCGGCAAGATCCTCCTCCAGCTCCGCGAGCCGCTCGTACAGCTCCGCGCGCGACCCGAGCGGGTCGCTCTGGCGCGAGGCGCGGGCGCCGACCTGGGCGTCGCGCGGCCGCGTCGCGAAGTAGGCGTCCGACTCCGCCTCGGGGACGCGCTCGACCGGCCCCTCGACGCGGACCTGTCGCCCGAGCGGCGACCAGTGGAAGAGGAGCGCGGCCTGCGGGTTCGCCTCGAGCTCGCGTCCTTTCCGCGACGTGTAGTGGGAGAAGAAGACGAGTCCGCGCTCGTCGAAGCCCTTCAGCAGCACCATCCGCGCCGAGGGCGCGCCCCCGGGCGTCGCCGTCGCGAGCGCCACCGCTTCCGGGACCTCGAGCGCCGCGGACGCCGCCGAGAACCACTCCCGGAACTGCTCGAGCGGATCGGAGGCGAGATCCGAGCGCCGGAGCTCCGCCTCCCCTTCCACGATCAGAGCTTCGCGCGCAGCTCGGCCGGACGCAAGATCTTGGCGCCGAGCTCGCCGTCGGTCGGCACGAGCTCCCTGACGACCCGGAGGACGACCTCGGCCTCGTCGCTGAGCGGGCTGAGGATCTTGTTCCCCTTGAGCAGCGCCTTCCCGCGCGGGCCCGTGTGGACGGCGAGGTCGCGCTCCGCGTAGCCACGCTCGCGGAGGAGCTCGTTTGCCTGCTCGACGGCGTCGCCCATTGCGCGTGTTCTAACGGAAGAGATCCGTCTCGGGCGGGATGACGAGGTCGGCGGCGCGCATGTCGCCGCGCACGTCGAGGCCGCGGACGATCGCGACGGGGACGCGGTCGAGCTTGCCGAAGACGAGCTGGGCGGCGCCGGCGATCTCGTCCGCGACCGCGATCCGGGTCGCGTGCAGCTCGTAGCCGGTCGGGTCGCGCTCCCCCGCGAGGTCGCGAACGACCTCGACGCCGGCCGCGCCGATCGCCACGTCCGTCGTCGCGGCCCGCCAGGGCCGGCCGAACGAGTCGGTGACGATCACGCCGACCTCGGCGTTCGTCCGCTCCCGCAGCTGCTCGCGCAGCCGCGAGGCGGACACGTCGGGATCGACGGGCAGGAGGACGACCGTGCCCGGCGCGGGCGTGTTGGAGGCGTCGACGCCGGCCGAACCGCAGACGTAGCCGTGCCGGGTGCGTGCGATGACGAGCGGCGACCGGACCCGCACGAGCTCGACCGCTTCGTCGAGTATGACCTGGATCCGGCGCGGATCCGCCTCGCCGCCCGCGATCTCATGGGCCTGCGCCGACGGCTCGATGCCGTCGAGCGCCAGGACGCGGCCCTCGACCTTCGAGACGGCCTTCTGCGCGACGACCACGACGTCCCCGTCCGCGAGCTCCGTCCGCTCGGCGATCAGGCCGGCGAGGTCGTCTCCCTCGCGCAGCTCCGGCAGCCCCTCGAGCGGCAGCACGGAGAAGCCGGGCGCGACGTTCTTGACGAGGACGAGCGCCGGGTTCTCCTCGTCCCAGAGGCCGTGCAGCTCCTCGAGCGCGACGAAGCCCATCGCCACGTAGAACGCGCGGGTCGCGTCGTAGCCGCGACTCGAGGCCGACGGCCCGAGCGTCTTGACGTGGAGGTAGCGGATGCCTCGCGCCCGGCACCACGACTCGGCCGCGTCGACGAGCGCTCTCCCCGTGCCGCGGCGATGGTGCTCGCTGCGAACGCCCATGACGTAGATCTCCGCGGCGTGCGGCGTGTGCTGCTTGAGGCAGAGGAAGCCGCGGTCGGGCTCGACCGCGAGCGTCGAGAGCGTCGCGGCCGCCTCGATGTACGCCGCGGTCGCCTCCTCGATCCCGAACCACTCCGGCAGGTCGCGGAGGACGGCCTCCGCGATGCGCGACCGGTCGGCCGGGTCTGCGATCTCGACGACGTGCCTCACGGGAGACCGGTGACGCGCACGCCCGCGTGGCCCTTGTAGCGCTTGTTGAGGTTGACGATCACCGCCGTCATCCCCTCGAGCGCGCGGGCGCTCGCGAGCGGCCCGGCGTCGAGCGCCCGGCCGGCGACGACCTTGGCGGCGAGCTCGAGCGCGAGCTCCTTCGCGTCGGCGTCGTCGCCGCAGACGAAGGCGTCCTCGTCGGGGCGTCCGCGCGTGAGCTTCCCGGCCGCGAGCGAGTGGAGCCCGGCTGCGACGGGGACGTCGACCACCTCGGCGGTCCGCTCGGCCAGCGAGCGCGCGACCGCGGGAGGGATCTCGCTGGCGACCGACAGCAGTGGCGCCGTGAGAGCCGGGCGCAGAGCCTGCGCGGTCCCGATCGCCGCGCTCGCGTTCGCGGCGAGGACGACCAGCTCGACCTCGCGGATCGCGTCCTCGTTCGCGCGGCCGTCGGCTGCTCCGACCTCCTCTGCCTTCTCCTTCGCTCGCTCGGCGTCTCGCGACCCGATCACGACGTCGTCGCCGGCCTCGACCAGGCGACGCGCCAGCGCAAGTCCGAAGGCCCCGGTTCCCCCGACGATCGCGACCCTCAAACCGGAGCCCCCGGCGCAGCATTTTCTGGGGTGGTCACGCCGGGACCGCTCCCAGGGCGGCCTCGGCGAGGCGGCGGCGCGTGTCGGCGTCGCGCATGAGCGTCCGCGTCACGATCGGACGGACGTCACCCAGCGCGTCGAGGTCGTCAGCATCGGCCTCGTCCACCACGAGTGCGTCGATCAGGCCGGGGTAGCAGGCCGCCACGTGCCGCGGCGACGTCCCTCCGCCGAGCCGAAGGAGCATCCGGTCGGCCGGGCCCTTCACGGCACGGCCGCCGATCAGCGGGCTCACCGCGACCGCCGGCACCTTCCGGCGCGCGAGCGCGTCGCGCAGCTCGCGCACGGCCAGGATCGGCCCGACCGAGACATACGGATTGCTCGGCGCGAGCAGGATCAGGCCCGCTCCGGCGATCGCCTCGAGCACGCCGGGCGCCGGCCGCGCCGCCGCCTCCCCCTCGAAGCGCACGGCGTCGACCTCGTCGCGGTGGCCGCGTGCGACGAACCACTCCTGGAACGGGAACGTCCCGGCCGGCGTATCGAGCCAGGTGCGGAGCCGGTCGTCGGTCGCCGGCAGCAGCCGCGTCGCCACGCCGAGCGCCTCGGCCAGCCGTGCGGTCACGGCCGACAGCGGCTCGCCGGCCCGCAGCGCCGCCGTCCGCACGAGATGTAGCCCCAGGTCGCGGTCGCCGAGCGCGAACCAGTCCTCGCCGCCGAGCGTGCCCACCGTGTCGAGCGCGTTCCAGGACTCGTCGCGGCGCCCCCAGCCACGCCGCTCGTCGGCCAGGCCGGCGAGCGCGTAAAGGATCGAGTCGAGGTCCGGCGACACGTGGAGGCCGAGCACCTCGACGTCGTCGCCGACGTTCCCGACCACCGTGGTCGCCGGAGCGCCCGCGACGTCGACGATGCCGCGCACGAAGCGCGCGCCCCCGACTCCACCGGAGAGGACGACGACGTTCACACGGCGCTCCGCTCGAGCGACGCGAGACACGCCTGCGTGCGCGGGCCGGCACGCAGCTGCAGCCGCGTGAGGTCGTCCATCGTGTCCACGTCGTCGGCGAGGTTCGGCAGAGCGACGGAGACGGCCTCCAGCCCGAGCGAGGCGGCGTGCTCGCGAAAGCGGTCGGAGCTGCTCGGGCCGTAGAGCGGCGCGAAGGCGTCGGGCGAGGGCAGGCTGAGGGCGTTCGTCGTGCCGTCCAGGGCCTCGACGAGTGCGAGGCAGCCTGCAGGCGTCGCGGCGAGCAGCGAGCGGAGGTCGTGGGGAACGGCGCACGGAAGGTCGGCGTTGACCACAAGGGTGCCGCCGAGCTCGACTCCCTCCAACCCCGCCTGCACGGCCGCGCCCTGGCCTCCGCCCGGATCGGCCACGGCCTCTGCCCCGGCGTCGAGCGCCGCGGCCGCGCCCTCCTCGTCGGGCGTCACGACGCGGGTGCGGCCCACGGGCACGCACGCAGCCAGGACGTCGCAGAGCATCGCGTGCGCGAGCGCCCGGCGGACGCGGCTCGACGAATGGAGGCGCGTCTTCCCCTCCGCGCCCGCGAACGGGATCACGACGGTGACCATGGGGCAGACACTAGCCCCGTGGACAACGCCGAGATCGCCCGCACGCTCGACGCCTACGCGGCGCTGCTCGACCTGGCCGGCGCCGCGCACTGGAGCAGCCGCGCGTACCGCCGCGCCGCCGAGCTGATCCGCACCACGCCGGCGCCCGTCGAGCAGCTCGTCCGTTCCGGCCGTGCGCGCGAGCTGCGAGGGATCGGCCCGGGGATCGAGCGGCGGCTGCGCGAGCTCGTCGAGACCGGCCGGATCGAGGAGCTCGAGGAGCCGGAGCGGGAGGTCGAGCCCGAGCTGGTCGCGCTCGGCCGCTACCTCGGGCTCGGACCGCAACGACTGGTCGCGCTCGGCCGGGCGCTCGGGATCCGATCCGCCGATGATCTGCGCGCAGCGGCCGAGGCGGGCCGGCTGCGCGAGGCGCCGGGTGTCGGGCCCGCGACCGAGGCGAAGGTGCAGGAGGCGCTTTCGCGCGAGCCGCAGCCGGCGCGGCGCGGCCTGACCCGCAACCGGGCGCTGGCACTCGCCGAGGCGATCGCGGCGCCGCTCGACGCCATCCCGGCAGGAGAGCTGCGACGCGGCTGCGAGCTCGCGCACCGGCTCGTGCTCGTCGCGGCGCGGCCCGACGCGCTCAACCGCTTCGTCGAGCAGCCGGAGGTCGTGGCGGTGCTCGAACGCGACGAGCGGCACGCGGTCGGCGTCACGGTCGAAGGGATCCCAGTCGAGCTCGTGGTCGCCGGGCCGGACGGCCTCGGCGCCGAGCTCGTCCGGGCGACCGGCTCGGAGGCGTACGTCGCCGCGCTCGGACCGCTCCCCGACGCGCCGACGGAAGCGGGCGTCTTCGAGCAGCTCGGCTTCCCCTGGGTTCCGCCCGAGCTGCGCGAGTCGCCCTTTCGAGGCGACCCCCCGCCGCTCGTCGAGGAGATCGACATCCGCGGCGATCTCCATTGCCACACGACGTGGTCGGACGGCAAGGCGTCGGTGCTCGAGATGGCGACGGCCGCGCGCGACCGGGGTTACGAGTACCTCGCGATCTGCGACCACACGCCGAACGTGCGCGTCGTTCCCGGCCTCGACGCCGACGCGTTGCGGCGGCAGGCCGAGGAGATCGCGGCCGCGAGCGAGGAGCTCGCGCCGTTCCGCGTCCTGCGCGGCGCCGAGTGCGACATCCGGGCCGACGGCAGCCTCGACCTGCCGGACGACGTCCTCGCCGAGCTCGAATGGGTGCAGCTCTCTCTCCATGCGGGGCAGCGCCTGCCGAAGGAGGAGCTGACCTCGCGCGTGACCGAGGCCATGCGGCATCCCGCGGTGCGCTGCCTCAGCCATCCGCGCGGCCGGATCCTCAACCACCGCCCGCCGAACGCGCTCGACCTCGAGCGCACGGTCGAGGTCGCGCTCGAGACGGGGGTCGCCCTCGAGACGAACGGGCTGCCGGACCGCCTCGACCTGCGGGACGAGGAGGTGCGACTCGCGGTCGAGGCGGGCGTGCCGGTCGTCTGCTCGACCGACGCCCACTCGGTGCACGGACTCGGCAACATGCGCCTGGCGGTGACGACCGCGCGGCGCGGCCGGGCCTCCGCGGCCGACGTGCTGAACACGCTACCGCTCGCGGAGATACTCCGCACATGAAGGTCGCGGCGACGCAGACGTTCCCCGGACCGGCCTGGGACGAGCTTCCGGAGCCGATCCTCCTCGAGTCGTGGCCGCCCGCGGAGCCGCTCCGCGGCATCGAGGTCCTCCTCGAGGCCGGCGCCACGGTCGGACGCGACGAGCTCGATCTCGTCCCCGACCTGCGGCTCGTCGCCAACTACGGCGTCGGCTACGACCGGGTGGACGTCCCCGCGTGCCGCGAGCGCGGCGTCGCAGTGACGAACACGCCCGGAGTCCTCGACGCCGCGGTGGCCGATCTCGCAATGGCGCTGATCCTCGCCTGCCGCCGGCAGCTCCTCGCGTCCGACCGGTTCGTCCGCGAACGCCGGTGGCGGCGCGGCTGGGCGGAGCCCGACCTCCTCGGACGTGATCTCGCGGGGTCGACGCTCGGCCTCGTCGGGTTCGGCCGGATCGGACAGGAGGTCGCGAGACGGGCGGATGCGTTCGGGATGAGCGTGATCCACCATCGGCGCACGGGCGGACTGCCGCTCGACGAACTGCTGACCGCGGCCGACGTCGTGTCACTCCATGTGCCGCTGACCCCGGAGACGGACGGTCTCCTAACGCGCGAGCGGCTGGCCTTGCTCCGGGACGGGGCGACGCTGATCAACACCGCCCGCGGCGCGATCGTGGACGAGCATGCGCTGGTGGACGAGCTCGTGTCCGGACGGATCTCGGCGGGGCTGGACGTGTTCGCCGACGAGCCGCGCGTGCCCGAGCCCCTGCTCGCGCTCCCCAATGTCGTCCTCACGCCGCACATCGCCAGCGCCACGCACGAGACGCGAGCGGCGATGACACGGGTGCTCGTCGACAACGTGCTCGCCTTCCTCCGCGGCGACCCGCTTCCGAACGAGGTTCTCGACTAGAGCGCGCCCGGGCGGCCGGCGGCGATCCAGTCGCGCACCTCGAACCAGTGGCTTGCGCGTAGGGCCTCGGCGACCTGCTCGTCGGTGTGGCCCGCGTGGAAGACGTGCCGTTCGAGGTCGCAGCAGAGGGCGACCTCCGAGAGCTGGACGTCCGGGATGTGCATCAGCGCATCCGCAGGCAGCCTCGCCTCCGCGACGGTGTAGTGCTTGAACTGGAGCTCCGGCGCGATCTCCATCAGCTCCGGCCAGTCCGGACAGGTACGAGAGCTCACACCGGTGACGGTACCGACAGCGCCCGCTTCACGATCCCCGCCAACGTGCGGACGAAGGCGGGGTCGGCGTTCGGCATCTCGATGCGGTCGAGCCGCAGGCCGAGCTCGGCCGCCTTCTCCTGCGCCTCGACGTCGAGGTCCCAGCGGATCTCGAGGTGGTCCGAGACGAAGCCCACCGGGCACACGAGGACGCGCTCGACGCCCTGCCGCCGCAGCGACTCGAGGTGGTCGAGGATGTCCGGCCCCAGCCAGGGCTCGCCGGTCGGGGACTCGCTCTGGAACGAGAAGCTCCACGCCTCGAGGCCGGCCCCCTCGGCGACGAGGCGGGAGGTCTCGAGCAGCTGGTCGCGGTACGGGTCGCCTGCCTCGAGGATCCGGGCGGGCAGCGAGTGCGCGGTGAAGACGACGTGCGCGTCGGTGCCGCGCACGCGATCCGCGAGCAGCTCCACGAAGCCCGGCTCGTCGTGCCAGCTCTCCACGAAACGCAGGACCGCGCGGCGGTCGAGCGCGCGCTCGAGCTGCTCGCGGTAGCCCGCGATCGAAAGGGCGGAGTAATGCGGCGCGAGCACGAGCCCGACGATCTCGCCCGCGCCGGAGGCGACCGCCGACTCCGCGGCGTCCGCGATCCGCGGCGTCCAGTGCTTCATCCCGGTGAAGACCGGCAGATCGAGCGCGGACTCCAGCGCGGCCCGCGTCTGCTCGGTGATCGCGTTGAGCGGCGAGGAGTCCTCGATGCCGAGTCGCCGGTAGCGCTCGACGAGGTCGGCGAGGTGCTCGGGTGCGATCGGCCGGCCGCCGCGAATGTCGGCGTAGTAGGCCGGGACGTCCGACAGCCGCTCGGGCGAGCCGTAGGCCATGAGCACCACAGCGGCCTTCATGCCGCGTGACGGTAGCTGCGCACCAGCTCGGCGAGCCGCGTGAGCACGTCCGGCTCGGTCTGCGGCAGGACGCCGTGCCCGAGGTTGAAGACGTGGCCCGGGCGGCCGCCTGCACGCCGCAGGACGTCGAGCGCCGCGGCCTCGACCCGCTCCCAGGGGCCGAGCAGGACGGCGGGCTCGAGGTTCCCCTGCACCGCGCGAGCCTCCCCCACCGCCTTCCAGGCCGTGTCCAGCGGGATACGCCAGTCGACGCCGAGCGCGCTCCCTCCCGCCGCCGCCATCTCCGCGAGCAGCTGCGGGGTGGCGCCGGTGCCGAAGTGGATCGTCGGGACGAGGGCGGCCGCGAGGATGCGCGCGGAGTACGGCGCGACGAATTCGCCGTAGTCGTGCGGCGACAGCACGCCGACCCAGGAGTCGAAGAGCTGGATCGCGTCGGCGCCGGCCGCCGCGGTCGCCGCGACGTAGCGCGCGAACTGCTCC
>DATCYP010000090.1:0-3843 GCA_036526375.1 Gaiellaceae bacterium
CCCGCGGCCGCTCTCGCGAGAGGCGCCGAGACCCTCGAGCGCTCCACCGCGCCGCCGCCGCGTGTCCTGGTCTCCCAGCCGCGCGTCTGCGTCGCCGAAGCCCTCCGGCATGATCTCGCCCTTGTTGATCCAGACCTTCACGCCGATCCGGCCGGCCGTCGTCTTCGCCTCGACGAACCCGTAGTCGATGTCGGCGCGGATCGTGTGCAGCGGGACGCGTCCCTCGCTGTACATCTCGCGCCGGCTCATCTCGCCGCCGCCCAGCCGTCCCGAGCACTGGATCTTCACGCCAGCCGCGCCCGAACGGATCGCGGAGGCGAGCGCGCGCTTCATGGCGCGCCTGAACGCCACGCGGTTCGAGAGCTGCTCGGCGATCGACTGCGCGACGAGCTTCGCGTCGAGCTCGGGCCGCTTGATCTCGTTGATGTTGATGTGGACGTTCTTCTGTGTCAGCGCATGCAGGTCGCGCCGCAGCGCGTCCACCTCGACGCCGGACTTCCCGATCACGATCCCCGGCCGCGCGGTGTAGATGTCGACCGTGATCCGCTGCTTGTCCTTGCGGATCAGGATGTCGGACAGGCCCGCGTGAGCGAGCTTGTTGTAGATGTGCTCGCGGATGCGGACGTCCTCGAGGATGTAGTCCGCGAACTCCTTCTTGCCGGTGTACCAGTTGGACTTCCAGTCGTGGATGACGCCGACGCGGAGCCCGCCCGGATGGATCTTCTGGCCCATTACTCGTCACTCTCCTCGGGAGTCTCCGTCTCGGACGCCTCGGCCTCGGGCTCCTCGGCTGCCTCGGGCTCCTCGACGGCCTCGGGCTCCTCGACGGCCTCCGGCTCCTCGTCGGCCGTCTCGGGCTCTTCCAGAGCCTCGGGCTCTTCGACCGGCTCCGGCTCGGGAGCCGCCATGGCCGGCACCGACGCCAGAGCGGTGTCCGGCGTGCCCTGCGCGAGCTCGATCGTGATGTGGCACGTGCGCTTGCGGATGCGTGCGACGCGGCCGCGGGCGCGGGCACGCCACCGCTTCAGCGTCGGCCCCTCGTCCGCGTACGCGGCGGCGATGACGAGGTCGTCGCCCTGCCAGTGGAGATCCGGGCGCGACTCGGCGTTCGCGATCGCCGAGCGCAGCACCTTCTCCACGTCCTTGGCCACGGCGCGGTTCGAGAAGGCGAGGATCGTGCGCGCCTCAGGCACCGAGCGGCCACGGATGAGGTCGGTGACGAGCCGCGCCTTCCGCGCGCTCGAGTGCACCCAGCGCGCCTGCGCGCGGACGGTCTGACGCTCCTGCTCGACAACCGCCATCAGCGCTTCACCTTCGCGGTGCGGTCCCCGGCGTGGCCGCGGAAGGTCCGCGTCGGCGCGAACTCGCCGAGCTTGTGCCCGACCATCTGCTCGGAGATGAACACCGGGACGTGCTTGCGGCCGTCGTGGACGGCGATCGTGTGCCCGACCATCTCGGGGAAGATCGTCGAGGCGCGCGACCACGTCCGGACCATGTTCTTCTGGCCCGACTCGTTCATCGCCTCGATCCGGCTCATCAGCCGCTCCTCCACGAACGGCCCTTTCTTCGACGACCTGCTCACTAGCGGCGGCCCTCCTTGCCGCGGCGGCGGCCGCGGACGATCAGCTTGTCCGATTCCTTGTGCTTGCGACGGGTGCGCTTGCCGAGCGTCGGCACGCCCCACGGGGTGACCGGGTGGCGTCCGCCCTTCGACTTGCCCTCGCCGCCGCCGTGCGGGTGGTCGACGGGGTTCATCGCGGAGCCGCGCACCGTGGGCCGCTTGCCGCGCCACCGGCTGCGGCCGGCCTTGCCGCCCGTGATGTTCTGGTGATCGACGTTCCCGACCTGACCGATCGTCGCGCGACAGGCGAGGGGCACGCGGCGCATCTCCCCGGACGGAAGACGCAGCACGGCGAAGGCGCCGTCCTTGGCGACGAGCTGGATGCCCGAGCCGGCCGAGCGCGCCATCTTCGCTCCCTGGCCCGGCTTGAGCTCGACCGCGTGGACGAGCGTCCCTGTCGGGATGTTCTCGAGCGGAAGCGCATTGCCGACCTTGATGTCGGCGCCGGGCCCCGACTCGACGGTCGAGCCGACCCGCAGCTGGGCCGGGGCGAGGATGTAGGCCTTCGCTCCGTCGGCGTAATGGAGCAGCGCGATCCGAGCCGACCGGTTCGGGTCGTACTCGATCGCGGCCACCTTCGCCGGCACGCCGTCCTTGCGGCGCTTGAAGTCGATGATCCGGTAGCGGCGCTTGTGGCCGCCGCCCTGGTGGCGCGTCGTGATCCGGCCGTTCGTGTTGCGGCCGCCCTTCTTCGGCAGCGGCGCGAGCAGGCTCTTCTCCGGCTCCGACTTCGTGACCTCCTCGAACGTCGAGACGGACATGAAGCGGCGGCCGGCGCTCGTGGGCTTGTAGCGGCGAATCGGCATTACAGCTGTGCTCCCTCGAAGATCTCGATCTTGTCGCCGGGCTTGAGCTGGACGACGGCCTTCTTCCAGCCGGGGCGTGTGCCCTTGATCATCCCGCGCCGCTTCGGCTTCGGCTGCATCTTGATCACGTTGACGCCGACCACCTTGACGTCGAAGAGCTCCTCGACGGCCTGGCGGATCTGCGTCTTGTGCGCGTCCTTGTGCACCTTGAACGTGTAGCGGTTCTCCGTGATCTGGTGGTAGCTCTTCTCGCTCACCACGGGCTCGATCAGGATCTGCGCGGGATGGAGGCTCACGACGCGGCCCTCCCCTGCACGAGCGGCAACGCGGCCTCGCTCACGACGAGCGAGCGCGCCCACACGACGTGCGCGACCTCGAGCTCCGCCGGCACGGTCACGAGCACGCGCGGCAGGTTCCGGAACGACTTGATGAGCGTCTCCTCGTCCTCGCTCGCGACGACGACGGTCGGCTCGGCCTGTCCCCAGCCCTCCAGGAGCTCCACCGCCTGCTTCGTGGACGGCGCCTCGAAGGAGTCGCCGGAGACGAGGCCCAGCGTCCCGGCCTGGGCATGGTCCGAGAGCGCGGCGCGCAGCGCGGCCCGCGCGGCCTTCTTGTTTACCTTGAGCGAAAAATCGCGTGGCGTCGGCGGGAAGGCGACGCCGCCGCCTGCGAACTGGGGGGCGCGAATCGTGCCCTGGCGGGCGCGACCGGTGCCCTTCTGGCGCCACGGCTTCGAGCGACCGCCCGCCACGAGACCGCGGCTCTTCGCCGCGCGCGTGCCCTGACGGCGTGCGTTCAGCTCGGCCCGCACCGCCTCGTGCACGAGGTGCGGCCGGATCTCGGCGGCGAAGACGGCCTCGTCGAGCGAGACCTCCTTCTTCGCTCCGCCCAGGACGGGAGCCTTCGGCGCCGCCATTACCTGACGTCCTCCCGGATCTCCACGAGCCCGTTCTTCGGTCCCGGCACGGCGCCCTTGACGAGCAGAAGGTTCCGTTCGGGGTCGACGGAGTGGACGGTGAGACCGACCTGCGTGGCACGCTTGCCGCCCATCCGGCCGGCCATGCGCACGCCTTTGAAGACGCGCGACGGCGTCGCCGAGGCGCCGATCGAGCCCGGCTTGCGGACGTTGTGCGAGCCGTGCGTGACGGGGCCGCGGGCAAAGTTGTGCCGCTTCACCGTTCCCTGGAAGCCCTTGCCGATGCCGGTGCCCGACACCTTCACCCTGTCGCCGGGCTGGAAGATCTCGACCGTGACGTTCTCGCCCTGGACGGCGTCGGCGAAGTGCCCGCGGAACTCGACGAGGTGCCGGTAGGCGCCGTCCACGCCCGCCTTCGCGAGATGACCGAGCTCGCCCCTGGAGATCTTGCGCTCGGCGACCGGCTCCCACGCGAGCTGGACCGCCTCGTAGCCGTCGGC
>DATCYP010000091.1:0-2312 GCA_036526375.1 Gaiellaceae bacterium
GTGCGCCGCGACGGGGATCTCGCTGTCGCGCATCACCTTCTTGAACAGGTCCTTGTCCATTGCGAGCGCCGATGCCGCGACCCCCGCACCGACATAGGGGATGTCCGCGAGCTCGAGCAGTCCCTGCACGGTGCCGTCCTCGCCGAACGGGCCGTGGAGGATCGGCAGCACGACGTCGACGGCGCCGATCGCCTCGAGCGTCCCGGACCGGGCCGGAACGGGCAGCGTCTCCGCCGGCCCTGTCTCGGTGCCTGGCACCAGGGCATGGCCTGAACGGTCGGGTCCCGCTTCGAGCGCCCACCGGCCATCGCGGCCGATCGCGACCTCGGCGACCTCATACCGCTCGGGGTCGAGCGCGCCGACCACCGACCGCGCCGAGGCCAGGGAGATGTCGTGCTCGCTCGACCGGCCGCCCGCGAGGATGGCCACGCGGAGGCGCCGGGCCGGGCTCACCCGGTGGTGGTGGACGTCGTCGGCGGCCCCGGCGAGAACTGGCCGACCACGATCGTGACCGTCTGGCCCTTCGTCGCCTGCGTGCCACCGTCCGGATTTTGCGACTGGACGATGCCGTCCTGGCTTGCGTCGCTGACGGATACCGGCTGCTGGTTGACCTTGAAGCCGGCGGCCTCGAGGTCGGTTATCGCCTGCTGCGTTGTCTCGCCGACCACGGGCGGCACCGAGACCTGTGGCGGACCGTTCGAGATGAAGATGGTGACGCTTGTGCCCTCTGGCTCCGAGGAGCCCGGCGCGGGAGTCTGGCGGACGACCTGCCCCGAGGGGGCGTCGCTGTCGACATAGTTCGGGTTCGGATTGAAACCGGCGTTGCGGAGGTTCGCCGTCGCCTGGGCGGCGGTTTGTCCCACGACGTTGGGGACGCTCTTCTGTACCGGCCCGCTCATCACGTTGACGCGCACCTTCGTGCCTTTCGGAACGGACTTGCCGGCGGGCGGATCGGTCGCGGTGACCTGGCCCTTCGTCTTCCCTGGGACGATGACCTCCACCGGGACGAGCCCCGCTTTGGTCAGTTCCTGCTGCGCATCAGGCCATTGCTTGCCCTTGACGTCCGGCACGTCCACCGGCGGCGGGCCTGTCGAGACGAAGATCGTGACGGTGCCACCCTTGTCGACCTTTGAGCCGGGACCCGGATCCTGGTCGTAGACGATGCCCTTCTTGAACTTCTCGTTCGAGCCGTGCTTGACCGAGGGCACCAGATTCGCTGCCTTGATCTGCCGTACAGCCTGCGCTTGCGTCTCGTTGACGTAGTTGTTGACCGGTACCTGCACCT
Source organism: Gaiellaceae bacterium (assembly GCA_036526375.1). Classification (GTDB taxonomy): domain Bacteria; phylum Actinomycetota; class Thermoleophilia; order Gaiellales; family Gaiellaceae; genus Palsa-739. Next base: position 1,286 of record DATCYP010000091.1, read on the forward strand.
TCGACCCGGCGACCTCGTGCCAGACGAAAAAGCCCGCGATCGCGGCCGCGATGACGAACGCTGCTGCGAGGAGCCATGGCCAGAGCGGCCGCCCTGGGCCGCCGGGCTCCGCGTACTCCTCTTCCGTGACCACCGGCGGCGGAGGCACCGCGCGGGCGGGCGCGCTGGGCGGCGGCGCGATCATCGTGGCGGAGGTCGGATCCGCCGCGACAGCCGCCGCGGCCGGCAGCACCTGCGTCGCCGCGGTGGCGGCCGAGACCGGAGCACCACGCGCGACCCGCTCGAGGTCTGCCTCCATCTCGTCTGCGCTCTGGTAGCGGTCGTCCGGATTCTTGGCGAGCGCGCGCAGCACGACCTTGTCGAGCTCGGGCGTGACGTCGGGCCGCAGCTTCGAGGGCGGCTTCGGCGCGTTCGAGAGGTGCTTCATCGCGATCTCGACCGGCGTCTCGCCGTCGAACGGCGTCTTCCCGGTCAGGAGCTCGTAGAGGACGACGCCGAGCGAATAGAGGTCGGAGCGCGGATCGACCTCGCCGCCGCGCGCCTGCTCGGGGGAGAGGTACTGCGCCGTGCCGACGATCGAGCCCGTCTCGGTCATCTGGCTCGTGCCGGCGCGCGCGATCCCGAAGTCCGTGACCTTCACGCGTCCCTCGGCGTCGACGAGGACGTTGTGCGGCTTGATGTCCCGGTGGACGATGCCGTGCCGGTGCGCGAAGCGGAGCGCCGAGAGGATCTGGCGCGCGTACTCGATCGCGACGTTGATCGGCGCGGCGCCTCGGCTGACGACCAGCTCCTTGAGCGTGCGGCCGTCGAGGAACTCCATCGCGATGTAGTAGGTGTCCTCCGCCTCGCCGCGGTCGTAGATCGAGACGATGTTCGGGTGGTTCAGCGCCGCCGCGTTCTTCGCCTCGCGGCGGAAGCGCTCGATGAACTGGTCGTCGTTCGCGTGGCGGCCGTTGAGGATCTTGATCGCGACGCGGCGCCCGAGCTCCTGGTCTTCGGCGAGGTAGACGTCGGCCATCCCGCCGGC
>DATCYP010000092.1:0-26978 GCA_036526375.1 Gaiellaceae bacterium
CAGCCCGCTCGTCTCGAGCCTCGTCGGCGTCCCGGGGAGCGCGAAGTGGAAGACGACGAAGACCGCCGCGACGAAGAGGAGCATCGCCGGCAGCGTGTCGCGAGCCCTCAGCTCCAGCAGGAGATCCTTGCGCGCCAGCGCACCGACGTCGCGAACGTAGCTCATGTCGCGAGCGCGAGCGCACCGCTCGCGAGCGGCTCGACACGCGCAGGGTCGTGCGTGGAGAGAAGGACGGTGCGCTTCCCCCGCAGCTCGGCGAGCTGCGCGTCGAGGAGCTCGGCTCCGGCTTCGTCCAGCGCGCTGTACGGCTCGTCGAGCACGAGCAGCTGGGGCTCGTGGAGCAGGACGCGGCAGAGCGCAAGGCGCTGCGTCATGCCGCGGGAGTACGAGGCGACGCGCTCGTGGCGGACGTCCCAGAGGCCGTACCGCTCGAGCAGCATCCCGATCCGCTCGCGGCGTTCGGGCACTCGGTAGAGGCGCCCGTAGAGCTCGAGGTTCTCGAGCGCCGTGAGCTCCCGGTAGACGAGCGGCTCGTGGCCGAGATAGCCCACCTGCGCGCGGGTCGCCTCGCGCTCGATCGTTCCCTCGGTCGGCCGGGTCAGCCCTGCGCAGATCCGCAGCAGAGTCGTCTTGCCGGACCCGTTCGGCCCGGTGACGACGAGGAAGCCGCCTCGAGGAAGCGCGAGGTCGATGCGACGCAGGACGCGCTTCTCCCCGTAGCGCTTGCCGAGCCGGCGGGCGGTGAGCACTCGTCCAGCATAGGCGGCGCACCGCGATTTACCGCCGTTTTACGCCTCCTTTGCCCGGAGGCGTGCGCGGGTCGTGCCTTATTCCGACTGCGGCTGGAGACCATCGCGACCAGGAGGAGACAATGTCCAGGAAACGACTCGTGCTGTTGGGGCTCGTCGTGGCCGCGGCTCTCGCCGCCGCCGGCGTGGCTGCGGCGCACCGCGGAGCTCCGTCGGTGCAATCCGTGAGCGCGTCGTTCGACGCCACGACCGTCTCGCAGCATTACCTCACGACGTGCTCGGTGAACGGCGGCGACACGTTCCAGGCGACGAGGGCGACGTACACGGGAACGGCGACGAGCTCGGATCCGCGGCTCACCGGGGCTCTCACGATCCGTGCCTGGAGCCTCGTCGACACCACGAACGGGGTCGGCCACCTGTACGGCACCTTCCGGATCGTGGGCACCGGCCGTGACCGGGCCCACGGGACGCTCAATGCGGCCGTCGCGGGTGGCAAGGCATCCGGACTGGCCCGAGGCTTCGTGCGGGGCCGCTGGGGACACATCGTCGCGTCGCTCGGCGCGTCGTTCGATCCCACCGCCGGCTTCTCCTCGGGTTCGATCGGCACGGGCACGGCGGGCGCGGGGTTCCTTCGCTCCGGCCGCTGGTGCCATCCGCGGCACTGGCCCGCGAGCCAGGGAAGCTGACACAGGTTTTGTCCGGGGCGTCGTGAGCGCGGCGCCCCGGGTCCTCACGTCACGGCGTCGACGACCACGAAGAGCGCGAAGACGACGCTGATCACGCCGTTCATGGTGAAGAAGGCCGTGTCGAGCCGCCGCAGGTCGCCGGGTCGCACGAGCGAATGCTCGTACGCCAGCAGCAGGGCGACCGCGGCGACGCCGAGCCAGTAGAGCGCGCCGACCGAGAGGCCGAGTCCGGCCGCCACGAGGCACACGATCACCGCCGCGTGCGCAAGCCGCGCACCGAGGAACGCGCCGCGCACGCCGAAGCTGGTGACGATCGAGTGCAGGCCCTCGCGCCGGTCGACCTCCTCGTCGAAGAGCGCGTAGAAGAGGTCGAAGCCGCCCACCCAGAGCGCGACCGCCGCGCCGAGCAGCCACGCCTGCCACGGGAGCCTGCCCGTGATCGCGACCCAGGCGCCCACGGGCGCGAGCCCGTCGACCGCGCCGAGCCAGAAGTGGCAGAGCCAGGTGAAGCGCTTGAGGTACGGGTAGACGACGAAGCCGACGACGGGGATCGGCCAGAGCAAGCGCACGAGCGGGTTCAGCTCCCAGACGGAGGCGAGAAAGAGCGCGAGCGAGGCGAGGCAGAAGACGACAACCTGGCCGACGGAGAGCTGGCCGCTGGGGAGCTCGCGGCCGGCGGTACGAGGATTCCGCGCGTCGATGCCCGCGTCGATCAACCGGTTGAGGGCCATCGCGAGCGAACGAGCGCCGACCATGGCGAGCGTGATCCAGAGGAGGTCGTGCCCTCTCGGCGTCCCGTCGGCCGCGAGGAACGCGCCGACGTAGGCGAAGGGCAGCGCGAAGACCGTGTGCTCGATCTTGACGAGCCGTGCGAACCGCGCAGGAAGCGGCGCCGGTGCGGAGCCGGCCGTCACGTCTGCTCGTGCTCGGTGGGATCGTCGGCGAGCAGCTCGAGCGCGTGCGCGAGGGCCGGGCGGAGAACGGCGAAGCCGTCGCGGCAGCCGCCGGTCGAGCCCGGCAGGTTGACGACGAGAGTCGAGCCGAGAACGCCGGCGGCGCCGCGCGAGAGGAGCCCGTGGGGGGTCTTCGCGATCGAGTCGGCCCGCAGGGCCTGCGCGATGCCGGGCGCTTCCCGCTCGAGGACGTCGCGCGTCGCCTCGGGGGTCACGTCCCGCGGCGCCAGACCCGTCCCGCCGGTCGTGAGGAGGAGCCGCGCAGAGGCCGCAAGATCGCGGATCGCCGCCGCGATCGCGTCGCGCTCGTCGGGAACGACCCGCCGCTCGACGTCGTAGCCCTCGCCGCGCAACAGCTCGTCCAGCAGGTCGCCGCTCCGATCCTCGCGCGTCCCCGCCTCGACGCCGTCCGACACGGTCAGCACCGCGGCCCTCAGGTGACGCGCTCCTTCGTCTTCTCGACGAGCACGACCTCGGCGATCCGCATCTGCTTGTCGACGGCCTTCGCCATGTCGTAGACCGTGAGTGCCGCGACCGAGGCCGCGGTCAGCGCCTCCATCTCGACGCCCGTCTGCGCGGTCGTCTCGGCAGTGGCGACGATCTCGACGGACTCCGCGCCCACCTCGAGGGTCACCTCGACGTGCGTGAGCGGCAGCGGATGGCAGAGCGGGATGAGCTCGCTCGTCCGCTTCGCGGCCATGATCCCCGCGACCTGCGCCGTCGCGAGCGCGTCGCCCTTGGGCAGCTCGCGCAGGATCCGTGCGGTCTCGGCGGCCATCCGAACCTCGGCCCGGGCCACGGCCCGGCGGCGCATCGGCTCCTTCCCGCCGACGTCGACCATCCGGACGGCGCCCGACTCGTCCACGTGAGACAGGTCGTCCATCAGGAGGATCGTACGGCGTCGAGGTCCGCCAGCTGCGCTTCGATCCACTCGCGGATGTCGTGCCTGCGGACGTGCTCGCGAATCGCTTCGGCTCGGCGCCTGCGCTCGGCGGGCTCGAGGGTCAGCGCCTCGTACAGCGCATCCGCCTGTCCGGAAACGTCGAGCGGATTCACGCTCAGGGCCCATTCCCCGAGCTCCTCGTGGGCGCCCGCGTTCTCGGACAGGACGAGCACGCCGTCGCGCTCGTTGACGAGGAACGCCTCCTTCGCAACGAGATTGAGCCCGTCGAAAACCGGGTTCGCGAGCAGGACGTCGAACTGCTTGTAGCCGGCGACCGAGCGATGGAAGTCGTCGGCGACGTCGAGCTCGACGGGGTTCCAGCCGTTCCGGCCGAAGCGTTCGTTCACCTCACGAGCCGCCGCCTCGACCGCGCCTGCATAGTCGGCGTACTCCGGGATGTCCTGCCGGGAGGGTGCGAGCAGGGCCGCCATGCCGACCCTTCCCTGCAGCTCTGGATGGCGCTCGAGGAGAAGGGCAAAGGCGTGGAACCCGCGCACGACGTTCTTCGACGGGTCGGTCCGGTCCACGCGCAGTACGAGCTGCTCCGGTCGCCGGGCGACGAGAGCGGCCTCTCGCTCGAGCACGTCCGGGTCCTCCCGCAGCCGGTCGAACTCGGCCGAGTCGACGCTGATCGGCCGGGCAACCACGCGCGTCATGCTGTCCCGATACTCGACCGTGCCGGCGTCGCGGTCGACCCTCGCTCCGAGCAGCCGTTCCGCCGCCAGCAGGAACGCTCGCCGCCACCGTTCGGTGTGGAAGCCGACGACGTCGTTCGCGAGCAATCCCTCGTGGACGGCGACGCGCAACTCGGGCGGCAATGCGTGCCAGTAGTCCGGCTCCGGCCAGGGGATGTGGACGAAATGCGACGTGACGACGTCCGGTCGCGCCTCCCGCACGAGGCGCGGCGCGAGGTAGAGGTGGTAGTCGTGGAAGAGAACCGCCGCGCCGGGCTCGCGATCGAGCTCCTCGAGCGCCTCGGCGGCCAGCGCCTCGTTCACCGGCACGTACCCGTCGCTCCAGGCCTCGTGCAGGCGCGGGCCGAAGTCCGGAGCCGAGCCGAGCCCCCAGAGGTAGTGCTGGAGGAACCAGAGGGTCGGGTTGGCCAGCAGGTTGTAGAAGCGGTCGTACACCGCCGGAGCGTGCGCGACGAGACGCAGGCGATAGGCCGCGCCGGCAGCCGTCTTCTCCTCGAAGGAGCCGGCCTGCTCCGCCGCCACGGCCCTGTCCTCTTCGGTCATCGCGCTCGCGACCCATGTCACGTCGTGGTGTGCGAGCAGCCCGCCGAGCGCCGTGACGACTCCGCCCCCGCCTCGGCGCGCCACGCGACGTCCGTCGCCGTCGCGTCCGTAGGAGACCGGAGCGCGGTTGAAGACGACGAGGAGCTTACGCCGGGTCGTTGTCGGCGTTGACAACGATCAGACCGGCTGCTGGAGGCGCTTCACGAAGCGAAGCCGCGAGCCGCGAACGCCCGGGCGCGAGTGCAGCTCGAACTCGTCGGCGATCGTGCGGATGATCGCGATGCCGAGGCCTCCTTCCGTGAGCTCCTCGCCCTCGAGCGGCGCCGGCCGCTCCGGATCGAAGCCCTTCCCGTCGTCGACGACCTCGACGGCGAGGGCGGACCCGCTGAGCTCGTAGGCGATCGAGACGAAGCCGCTCCCGTCGGAGTACGCGTGGCGCACCGAGTTCGACACCGCCTCGGTCAACGCGAGCTTGAGATCCGCGAGCAACTCCTCGGGCAGGGCGACGATGTCGGCGAGGCCGCTGAGCGCGAGGCGCGCCAGGGCGATGTACTCCGCGCGCGCGGGCACCCGCAGGCGGACGGTCCGCATCCCTTCCCGCTCTTCACCCGGCGTCTCCATCAATACCGCCTCGTCCATTGCAATCCCTTACGTGATTCCCGTAGGTTCGCGGGCCTAAACCCGCCGATTTCTACCACTACCGCCGCGCGCCGCACGGCGGGCCCGATGTTTACTGCTGCGTCCCCGGCGTTCCCCTCCGGCCGTGAGACCTAACCCCGGGTCGTTTCCACGGGAAAACGACTCACCCGAATCGCGACCTAGACTGGACGCCGTGACGGCCGCCTCGCCCGTACACGAGCGACGACGGTCACGGCCGGGATCGCTCGAGCGTCCCATCAACGCCCGCCTGTATCGAGGCACGTGGCTCCTCGTCGGGCTGCCGGTGCTGCTGCTCGCGTTCAGCGTCTTTCGTCCACCGGCGCTCCAGGCGCCGAACCTGCCGACGGCGTTCGACAAGCAGCAGGCGGCGTCTCTCGCCTCGGAGCTTGCCGCCAACTATCCGGACCGGATCCCGGGCACCCCCGGAGCGAAGGGAGCCGCGGCGTGGTTCAGACAGGCGCTTCGCCCATACGGCTTCGTCGTGCGTGCGGAAAGCTTCACTGCGACGATCCACGGCCATCGCACGACGCTCGTCAACCTCGTCGCCGAGAGATCCGGGCTCTCCCCCAGGAAGGAGATCGTCGTGATGGCGCACCGCGACGACACCGGCGCCGGCGGCGGCTTGGACGACAACGCCTCGGGGACGGCGGCCCTCGTCGAGCTGGCGCGCTCCTACGCTCCGACGGCGGCCGCGCAGCGCATCTCGCTTCCCTACGCGCTCGTCTTCCTCTCCACGGACGGTGCGGCGCAAGGCGCGCGCGGAGCAGCGCACTTCGCCGCCCAAGAGCAGGGACGCCAGAACATCCTCGGGGTCGTCAACCTCGACTCGATCGGCGGCCGCGGCAAGCCGCGCATCGTGCTCGGCGGCAACACGCCGCGCTCGCCGGCGCCCGGTCTCGTCGAGACGATGCGAGCCGCGCTCGCGCAAGTGGGCAACGGCGAGCCGGCGCGGCCGAGTGGACTGCAGCAGCTCGTGGCGCTCGCCTTCCCCTTCGACCCCTATGAGCAGGCGCCGTTCGTGAGCCGAGGAATCCCGGCGGTGACCGTGACGACGGCCGGGGCCCGCCCCGCAGACACGCGGCGCGACGCCGGCCGGCTCGACATCGGGCATCTCGGCGTGATCGGCCGTGCAGCACAGGACACCGTGGACGCGATGGAGCAGGGAGTCTCACTCGCGCAGGGCCCGACGAGCTACGTCTTTCTCGGACAGCGGCTCATCCGCGGCTGGGCGATCGAGGTCGTGCTCGTCGCCATGCTGCTGCCGTTCCTCGCTGCCGCCGTCGACCTCTTCGCACGCTGTCGCCGCCGGCGGATCCGCATCGCCCCGGCGCTGCGCAGCTATCGCAGCCGACTCGCCTTCTGGGCCTGGGTCGGCGCGGTCTTCCTCGTCTTCGGCGCGCTCGGGTTCTGGGGCAGCGCCGACGGACGGGCGCCGTCGTTGAGCGCCGTCTCGTGGCCGAGTTCCGCGCTGGTGGCGCTGGTGTTCCTCGCCGGAGCGGGGTGGCTCGTGGCCCGCAGCCGGCTACTGCCGCGAAGGCCGGCCCAGCCCGAGGAACGCCTCGCGGGGCACAGCGGCGCGCTACTCGCGCTCGGAGTCGTGGGGCTTCTGCTCGCGGCGACGAATCCGTTCGCGCTCGTCCTCCTGCTCCCCTCTCTGCACGCGTGGCTCTGGCTGCCGCAGGTGCAGACGCGACATCCCGCGCTCCGTGCGGGCGTCTTTCTGGCGGGATTCCTCGGGCCCGGCTACCTCGTCTGGTCGTTCGCCACCCATTACGGGCTGGGTTGGGACGCGCCGTGGTACATCGCCGACCTCTTCGCGGTCGGCTACGCGCCTTTGCCGCTGCTCGTGATCGGACTCGGGTGGCTCGCCGCGGCGGGTCAGCTCGCGGCGCTCGCGGCCGATCGCTACGCGCCGTACCCCGCGCCGCACGAACGTCCACGGCGCGGACCGCTGCGCGAGCTGCTCCGTACGCTGCTGCTCGCGCACCGGCGCCGCGCCGCGGGGGCCGAGACGCGCCGCGCCGTCAACGAGTAGCCCGTCTCAGACGCTGCCGAGGCGGAGCCAGCGCACGACCGTGCCGGCTTCGAGCTCGCCGTTTCCACGTGGAACGTGGACGAGTGCGTCGGCGCCGCCCGAGCGGACGATCATGTGCGACTCCTGGCCGATCACCGGGTCGAGCACCACGAGGTCGCCGTCGACGCGCGAGCGCGCGCGCACGAACTCGTCCCGTTCCGCGTTGCGACGCAGGCCAGCACCGAGCCGTCCGGGCTCGTAACGCGGCAGCGGAGCCGCGAGCCCCTGCAGCGCGCGCAGCGCGGGCTTGACGAAGAGCTCGCAGCCGACCAGCGCCGAGACGGGATTTCCGGGCAGGCCGAAGATGAGCGTGTCGCCGCGGACGCCGAACGAGACGGGCTTGCCCGGCTTGATCGACACCCGCCAGAAGATCTCCTCCACACCGAGCTCTCCCTCCACCGCCCGGACGAGATCGTGCTCGCCGACCGAGACGCCGCCCGACGTGACGAGGACGTCGGCTGCGAGCCCTCGCTCGAGCGCGTCTCGCAGCATCGCTTCGTCGTCCACGACCGGGGGCTCGGTCACGACGTCCGCTCCGCCTGCGGACAGAGCCGCGGAGAGCATGAGGCTGTTCGTCTCGTAGATCTCGCCGGGCCCGAGATGGCCGCCCGGGACGACGAGCTCGCTGCCGGTGGCCAGGACGGCGACGCCGGGGCGGCGCCTGCACGACAGTTCGTCCACACCGGACGCTGCTGCTGCGGCCAGGGGCGCCGGCGTGAGCCGCACCCCTGTCTGCACGACCACCTCGCCCGCAGCGACGTCGCCGCCGCGCGGACGGATGTGAGCCCCGGGCTCGAGCCCGTCCGATATCTCCACGTTGTTTGCATTATTGACAACACGCTCGATGGGGACGACCGCATCCGCTCCGTCCGGCACGACGGCCCCGGTCGAGATGGCGACCGCGCAACCCGTGTCGAGCGTTCCGGCGTACGGACTCCCCGCGGCGGACTCGCCCGCGATCCGCAGCGTCCCCGGCAGGTCCGCCGCGCGCACGGCGAAGCCGTCCATCGCGGAGCTCGCGAACGGCGGCAGATCGACCCGCGACCGCACGTCTTCTGCGGTGACCCGGCCGGCCGCCTCGGCGATCGGCACAGGCTGGGCGGGGAGTGGGCGCGCGTGCGCCAGCACCCGCTCCTGCGCCTCCTCTAGCGTGAGTAGTGGAGCCACGGCTGGTACATACCGTAGTGGTGAGGCAAGGCGACGAAGTGGTCGGGCGCTATCGGCTCGACGAGCTGCAGGGCCGTGGCCCGATGTCCGAGGTCTGGCGGGCACATGACCGGACGCTCGACCGCACGGTCGCGCTGAAGATCCTGTCGCCGACCGCCGACATCGCACGATTCCGCCGGGAGGCGCAGGCCGTCGCGGCTCTCGCCCACGAGAACGTCATGCGGGTCTACGACTACGGCGAGGACGAGGCCGGCCCCTTCATGGCCCTCGAGTGGCTGCCCGGCGGAACGCTCGAGGATCGCCTTGCGCACGGGCCGCTGCCGCCGGACGCGGCGCATCGCATCGCGGAGGGCATTGCGGCCGGCCTCGCGCACCTCCATGCCCGCGACCTCGTCCACCGCGATCTCAAGCCTGCCAACGTCCTGTTCGACGAGGAGGGCAGGCCGAAGCTCGGCGACTTCGGGCTCGTCCGGCACACGGCCGGTTCGGGCACGCTGACCGAGGCGGGCACGGTGCTGGGCACGGCCGCGTACATCTCCCCGGAGCAGGCCGTCGGAGAGCCGGCCGGGGCAGCGAGTGACGTCTACTCGTTCGGCGTCGTCCTCTTCCGGATGCTGACCGGTGCTCTGCCGTTCACCGCGGACAACGCGCTGGCCCTCGTCGACATGCACCGGCACGCGGCTCCTCCGGCGGTCGAGACGCTGCAGCCGGACGCTCCACCGGCGCTGGCCGCATTGACGGCGGCCGCCCTGCGCAAGGACCCGGCGCAGCGGCCGGCCGACGGCGGGGCGCTGCTCGATGCCCTGGGTGGGGCGCCGACCGCCTTCCTCGAGTCGGACACCGAGGCCACGCGCGTCCTCCGGCCGCAGGCCGAGCAGCCGGCCGGAGGCCGAGGGCGGCGGTCGGCTGCCGCCATCGCCGCCATGGTGGTCTTCCTCGCGGTCGCGGGCGGCGTGCTCGCCTGGGCCGTCACACGGTCGGGGACGCCCGCGCCCGGCGGAGGCCCGAAAGCCGGTTCCGTAGCCGATACGCACGGCCGCCGGACCGACACGACCCGAGCCGCGCCGGCGACGACGGGCTCGAACCACACGAACCCCAGGCGGCAACCCACCACGACGGCCGGCCACACGACGACCTCCGGGACGACGATCGCTCCGCCGACGACCGCCACGCTCCCCACGACGGCGCCGACGACCACGCTCGGCACCACGACGGCGCTGCCCACCACGACGGCGCCGACGACGACGCTCGGAACGACGACCCTCAGCGGGACGACGTGAGCGAGACGGTCGAAGCCGGCGTATCCGGATCGGCGTAGCGCCCGGTCCAGCGCACGAACTGCGCCGGCGAGCGTGGCGGCGGAAACGCGGTGTCCCGTGCGCCCTGCACCGTGCGCTCCATGAACAACCGCCAGGCCGTCGCGGGCAGCGTCGGGCCCGAGACGGCGGTGCCGTGCACGTCGAGCATCGGCAGCTCCGCCCGCGGGTAGCCGATCCAGACCGTCGCCTCGAGCGACGGCGTGTAGCCGCAGAACCAGGCGTCGGCGTAGTCGTCGGTCGTTCCCGTCTTCCCCGCGTCGACGCGGCCCGGGACCTGCGCGGCGACGCCCGTGCCGTGAAGCATGTTCTCCTCCAGCACGCGGGTGACCGTCGCAGCGACCCAGTCCGGAACCACTCGCTCCCGCTGCAGCTCGCCCCAGCCGGCGTCGATCTTGCCGCCGGGGAAGACGACCCTGCGAATCGCGAGCGGCCGGGAGTACACGCCTCCCGCGGCGAACGTCGCGTAGACCGAAGCCATGTCGAGCGGGGTCACCGCGCTCGTGCCGAGGGCGAGGGAGGGCGTCGCCCGCAGCGGGGTCTGCACTCCGAGCTTCCGCGCCATGGAGACGATCGCGCCCGGACCGACGTCGAGCGCGAGCCGGGCGTACACCGTGTTGTCGGAGTGGATCGTCGCCGCCGCGACCGTCTCCGGCCCAGCATACGCGCCGTCGTACGTCCGGACGCGCCAGTCGAGCGGCGGGTAGTAGAACGGCGCCGACAGGTAACGCGTCGCCCAGGGGTTCATCCCCTGCGCCACTGCCGCGGCGAGCACGATGGGCTTGAACGTCGAGCCGGCCTGCCGCTCGGCTGTCGTGGCGAGGTTGAACTGGTTGCCGGGCGTCCCCGGCGCCGCGGCAGCCATTGCGCGGATCGCGCCGCTCGCGGGATCGATCGACACGATCGCGGCCGCCGGGTCGCGCCGCGCGTAGACCACCTGCGACAGCGCATGGACGGCGGCGCGCTGCAGCCGCGGGCGGATCGTCGTGTAGATCCTCAGCCCTCCGGCGCGGACGGTCGCCGCGCCGTACTCCTGCTGCAGGAGGTTCTCCACGTAGCCGACGAAGTACGGCTCCCGGCTCGCGTACGCCGGGCTCGGGTGCAAGTGGAGGCTCCGGTCGCGAACGGCGGTCGAGTAGCGGGCCTCCGTGATGTCGCCGCTGCGGCGGAGCGCATGCAGCACCGCGTCGCGACGCACGAGCGCAGCGGCCGGGTTGTGCAACGGGTCGTAGTACGAGGGCGCCTGCGGCAGGCCGGCCAGCACGGCCGCCTGCTCGAGCGTGAGGCGGCCGGCCGGAACCGAGAAGTACGTCTCGGCCGCGGCCTCGATTCCGTACGCGTGGTTGCCGTAGTAGACGTCGTTGAGATAGGCCGTGAGGATCCTGTCCTTCGACCAGGCGCGCGCGAGCTTGATGGCGAGGCAGGCCTCGACGACCTTCCGCTGCAGCGTCTTCTCCTGCGAGAGGTAGAGGTTGCGGACGAGCTCCTGGGTGATCGTGGAGCCGCCCTGGACGATGTGACCGGCGCTGACGTCGGCAACGAGGGCGCGCAGGATGCCCACGGGGTCGATGCCGCCGTGGCTGTAGAAGCGCCGGTCCTCGATTGCCACCGTTGCCTTCGGGATCCACGGGCTGATCGCGCGTTCCGCGACCGCCGTCCGGTTCTCGACCGCGGGCAGGACGCCGACCAGGCTGCCGTTCGCGCCGTACACGAGCGAGCTGTCGGCCTGGCGCACCGGCCGTAGGGTGCCGAGGTCGCAGCTCGAGCCGAAGTAGACGGCGCCGCCGGCCGCCGTGAGCGCGAGGAGCGCGAGCGGGACGGCGATCGCGAGGAAGACGAGAAGCCGCCGGCGGCGGCGGCGTGCCGGTCGACGCTTCGGCGGCGGCTTCCGCTTGCGGCTCACGTCCAGACGCCGAGCGCGCGAAGCCGCCGGTGGGCGCGCAACCGGAGCTCCTGCTCGAGACGCACCGCCGCCAGCTCGTCGGACGCCGCGGCTCGCATGGTGACGGTCGCGGGATCGCCGAGCGCGCTGAGGTAGACGGAGGCGTCCCGCTCGCCGGCCACGTCCTCCCGCAATGCGTCGAGTGCGGCGTCGAGATCCGCCGCGAGCGGCACGGGGACCGAGACCTCGGCGAACGTCTCGGCGCTTCGGATGGACGCGTTGATGATGGTGTCGGAGGCGAGCTTCTCGTTCGGAACGACGATCCGCCGGCGATCGAGCGCGCGGATGAACGTGTAGGTGAGGCCGATCTCCTCGACGACTCCCGGGCTGCCGTCGTACTCGACCCGGTCGCCGATGCGGACGGGCTGGGAGAGGGCGATCAGGATGCCTGCGACGAAGTTGCCGAGCGTCCTCTGCGCCGCGAAGCCGAGCACGATGCCGACGAGCGCCGACGATGCGAGGAGCCCGCCCGCCACGGCCCGCACCTCGGGAATCGCCAGCAGGGCCGAGAAGAGGCCGACGGTGAGGATGGCGACGCTCACGATCCGGCGGAAGACGCGATAGCGCGTCACGGCTTCCGGGGCGGGCGGACGCCGTTGCAGCCACCAGTCGATCGCGCGCGCGAACAGGGAGACGACGACGAAGATCGCCGCGGCGATGACGATGTGCCTCCAGAACGGATTCATCCCCCGCCCGGAGTTCGCGGCGAAGCTGCGAAATCCTCAGTCGAGCGGGAGAGGGCGACGGCCCTCGAAGCCGTCGTCGACGCGGTGCCACCACCCGATCTCGTCCTCGCCGAGTTGCCAGCAGAGCAGCACCGTCTCGCCGTGGTGGAGGGCGGGGAAGTCGACGAGCCCGCTGTCGAGGTCCTTCACCTGCGCACCGTGGCCCGTGATCTCGTCGACGAGGCGCGCGAGGCGGCGGGCTACGCCGTCCACCTCCGCCGTCGCCGAGGCAAGCTCGGCCGGCGGAATGCCGCCCCCGTTGCCGCGGATCTTCCTCTCGAGCTCCTCCTGCCGCTCGAGCGCAGCCGCGTGCTCGCGCCGGGTCGCGACGAGCTGCTCGACGAGCGGCCGCACGTGCGCGAGCTCTGCATTCGCCTCCTCGGGAGTGAAGTGGCGCATCGCCGGAACCCTATGCTGCGCGCTCGTGGAGGCCGAAGCCGCACAGCCCCGCCCGCGTCCGAACCCGACCCGCCTCGCCTTCTGGCTTCTCTTCGTCGGGCTCATCGCCGCGGTCAACTACGCGGCTCGCTTCGCCGGCGGCAACGGGGCCGGCGGCCGCGGCGTCTCGCACCAGGAGGTGTACTCGTACTCCACGTTCGCGGGCGGGACGATCATCTACGCCGTCTGGCTCGGGATCGTCCTCCTGATCGTCGTCGACCGCTTCGACCTGCTGGCGCTGCGGCTGCCGCCCAGCTGGGCACGCGCGCTCGGCCTGGCCACCGCTGCGGTGCTCGGGATCTTCGTCTGGGAGGCGATCGTCTCCACCATTCCGCTGCCCCAGAGCCCCGGCAAGGAGCAGGGGATCACGAACGTCCACTGGGAGCCGGCGCATGCGGGCGCGTTCGCCGCCAACTTCGTCCTGTTCGCCGTAATCGCACCGTTCGTCGAGGAGCTGACCTTCCGCGGCGCCGGCCAGTCGCTGCTCCGCTTCCTCGGCCGGGCGCCGTCGATCCTCCTCGTCGGGATCGCCTTCGGGCTCGCGCACGGCCTCCTCGAGGCCCTGCTCGTCCTCGTGCCGTTCGGAATCGCGCTCGCCTGGCTCCGCGACCGCACCGGAAGCGTCCTGCCGGGGATGCTCGTGCACGCCGTCTTCAACGGCGCGGCGCTCGCCCTGATCGTCGCGGGCTAGCTAGTCCTCTTCGTCGCCGTTCTCGACGACGAACTGGTCGGGCGTCACGTCCTCGAGGAAGCTCCGGAACTTGAGCACCTCCGCCTCGAGCTGCTCCTCGTCGACCTCCTCGCCCTCGAACTCGATCGCCGACTCGGCGATCACGTCGTCGGCGGCGAAGATCGGCGCCTCGGCGCGGATGGCGAGCGCGATCGCATCGGACGGGCGGGAGTCGACCTCGATCTCCTGGCCGTCCTGGAGCACCGTGATCTGGGCGTAGAAGGTGTTCTCGCGGAGCTCCGTGACCGTGATCCGGCTGATCGATGCGCCGAGCTGCTCGAGCATGTCGCTGACGAGATCGTGCGTCATCGGGCGCACCGAGGTCTGGCTCTGCAGCTTCATGAGGATCGCGGCGGCCTCGGGATGACCGATCCAGATCGGCAGGAACTTGTTGCCGTCGGCCGTCTTCAGGAGGACGATCGGCTGCTTGCCGACCAGATCGAAGCTGACGCCGTAGATGAGCATCTCCTGCATCTGTCGGGCGACCTCGTCTCGAATATAGCTCAGGCACGCGGGCCGGAAACCCGGGCGTATCCGGGGCCTGGCGGGTGGCGTTGGGTAGTCGTGCACCAGCTGTGGCTCGAAGACCTGGAATCGCTCGAGGCGATCTTCCAGAACGAGGAGGCCCGCCGGATCTTCCTCCGGATGGCCGCCCTGTCGCAGTCGGGGCGGACGCCGAACTTCGTCGTCGAGGTCGCACTCGACCACGAGCTCGACGCCGCGACGAAGGGCAGGCTCGTCGAGCTGGCCCAGGACGAGTCGTTCCTGCTCGCTGTCGAGGACTATCTCGTCCGCACGCACCGCCTCCACTGAGCGCGAGGAGATGGGCGATCCTGGATTCGAACCAGGGACCTCCGCCTTATCAGAGCGGCGCTCTAACCAGCTGAGCTAATCGCCCGCGCGGTGGTCGATTGTAGCCGCCGCATTCTCGAGCGCCTCGGCCAGCTCGGCGAGGTCGTGCTCATCGCCGAAGGGGAGCTCGACGCGTCCCGGCAGAACGCGCGCGTGCCGGCCGAGCACCCGCTCGACCGCGCTGCGCACCCGATCGGCGAGCGCGGGGTCGACCGGCGCCGACCGCGTGCGAGGGCGCTGCCTGGCGCCGGCCCACTTGGCTCGCTGCTCGGCCGCCCGTACCGACAGTCCACGCCGGACGATCTCGCGCGCGAGCCGGCGGCGGCCCTCGTGGTCGGGCACCGCGAGGACGGCACGGGCGTGTCCCTCGGTCAGCTGCCCGCGCTCGACCATCCCGAGCACGTCGTCGGGCAGCTCGAGCAGGCGGATCCGGTTCGACACGGACGGCTTGGACCGGCCGACGCGCTCGGCCACCTCGCCGAGCGAGAGGGAGAATTCGTCGATCAGGACGGCGTAGGCGCGCGCCTCTTCGATGGGCGTCAGCTGCTCACGGGCGACGTTCTCGACGAGACCGAGCAGGAGCGTGTCGCGATCGTCTGCGGTGCGCACCACCGCGGGCACCGTCTCGCGGCCGGCCTCCCGTGCCGCGCGCCAGCGGCGCTCGCCGGCGACGATCTCGTAGCCTCCGACGCCTCGCGGACGCACGAGCAGCGGCTGGATCACACCCTGTCGCCGCACCGACTCCGCCAGCCCGGAGGCCGCCTCGGCCTCGAAGCGGCGCCGCGGCTGGCGCGGGTTCGGGTGGATCGCGTCGACCGGGATCTCGAGCAGCTCGCTCGGGACGGGCTGGCCGCCGATCAGGACCTCGAGGCCGCGACCCAGGCCCCGGCGCTGCGGTGCAGACTCAGGCGCGCTCGACAAGCTCCATCGCCACCTTCCAGTAGGCGTCGGCTCCGGCGGAGCGACGGTCGTAGGCGATCGCGGGCAACCCGTGGCTCGGCGCCTCGGCGAGCCGCACCGAACGGGGGACGGACGTGCGGAAGACGAGTGGTCCGAAGTGCCGGCGCACCTCCTCCTCGACCTGCTGCGCGAGGCGCGTGCGGCCGTCGACCATGGTCAGGAGGACGCCGCCGATGCCGAGCCGCGGGTTGAGCCTCCGCCGGATCAGCTCGATCGAGTGGAGGAGCTGCGTCAGCCCCTCGAGTGCGTAGTACTCCGCCTGCACCGGCACGAGCACGCGGTGGGCGGCGGCGAGCCCGTTGACCGTGAGCGGCCCGAGCGAGGGCGGGCAGTCGAGGAAGACGAAGTCGTACCGGTCGCTGCCCGAGGCGAGAGCCTCGGCGAGATAGCGCTCGCCGTCGGCGCGGCCGGCGAGCTCCACCACCGCGCCGGCGAGATCCGGCTTGGCCGGGACGAGGTCGAGGTTCGCAAAGGCGGTCGGGTGCACGAGCTCCGCGAGAGGCGCGCCGTCCAGCAGGTCGTAGCTCGTGGTTCCGTTCGCGCGCATCCCGAGCCCCGACGTCGCATTCGCCTGCGGGTCGAGGTCGATCACGAGCGCGCGCTCGCCGGCCTCCGCCAGGCAGGCGGCGAGATTCACGGCGGTCGTCGTCTTGCCGACGCCGCCCTTCTGGTTCGCGAGGGCGTAGATGCGGCTCATTGACCGCAGTCATTGTCGCTAGGCCAGCGGACGCTTCTTCGCGACGCCGGTCCGGCGGGGGAAGCCGGGCGGCGTCGGGGAGACCTTGCGCAGGACCGCGAGACCGTCCCGCACCTCGGGCGCGCCGCCGCCGAGCTGCTTCGACGCGGCCGCGAGCGCGTCGAGATCCGCGTGCTCGCCCAGCCAGAGGATCGCGGCGCCACCCATCCGGACGAGCGGCAGGCAGAGCTCGGCCGCGACCGCCGGCTGCGCGAGCGCCTTCGCGGTCGCGCAGCCCCAGCGCTCGAGCGGCTGCTCCTCGGCCCGGCCCCAGACGACCTCGGCGTTCGGCGGCGCCCAACGGCGCAGGAAGTCGCACTTGCGCCGCTCGGCGTCGAGCAGCGTGACCTCGCGGTCGGGCAGCGACGCCGCGAGCGGGATTCCGGGCGAGCCGCCGCCGGCGCCCACGTCGATCAGCGCGCCGTCCCACCGCTCGAGCAGGGGCAGCGCACGAAGCGCGTCGTCGAGCAGCATCGCCCGCGCCGGGCCCGGATCCCGGAGCGACGTCAGCCCGGGCGTCTCGAGGACCGCGCTCAGCCAGTCACTCAGGAACGACGACGACGTAGCGGTTCGGCTCCGTGCCCTCGGAGGTCGTACCCACGCCGGCGACGTCCTTGAGGCTCAGGTGGACGACCTTGCGCTCGACCGCCGTCATCGGCTCGAGCTCCTCGGGATCACCGGACTCGCGCACGCGGTCGGCGACCCGCAGCGCGAGCGTCTCGAGCGTCGCCTGCCGCCGCGCGCGGTACCCGGCCGCGTCGACGACCACTTCCTTTCGCTCCTCGCGATGCGCCCGCCAGGCCACCGCGTTGAGCAGGTACTGGATCGCGTCGATCGTCTGGCCGTGGCGGCCGATGAGGAGTCCGACGTCCGGGCCGGAGCACGTGACGACGATCGCGGCAGCCTCCTCGCGGGCAACGACGTCTGCGTCGACGCCGATCGTGTCCACGATCCGCGCCACGAGCGCACGCGCGTCGGCGGCCTGGCCGCCCTCTTCGCCGACCGTCGCGGCGGCGGATTCCGCAGCCTCGACCGGCACGTGCGCGACGACCCGCGCAGGCTCGTAGCCGACGCCGAGGATGCCGCGTTCTCCCTCGGCCACGACCTCGAATTCGACGGCGGCCTTGTCGAGGCCGGGAAACCTCCGCTCGAGCTCGCGCAGCGCGGCCCACTTCGCCTCGCCGACCGTCTCGCCCGTCGCCTCGGCGGTGAGACTCTCCGCCTCGCTCATCTCCGGCTGGTGCGCTTCTTCTTCCGCCGCACCTGGCGCGGCCGCTGCGAGGCCGAGGGAGCGGGCTTGGGTGGAGGCGACTCGCGCTGCGCGCCGTTGCCGCTCGAGCCGTCGTCCTTCGGCGGCGTCCGCGAGCTGCGCTTTTCGACGGCGGGCGCCGGTGTGCGGGCTACGAGCCGCCGCGTGATCAGGCCCTGTCCGACCGTCCACAGGTTCGTCGTCACCCAGTAGAGGACGAGCCCGGCGGGGAAGCGCGCGATGATGAAGACGAAGAAGAGCGGCATGACCATGAACAGCACCCGCTGCGTCTTGTCCGTCGTGGTCATCATGAAGAACGACGACGCCATCTGGCTCGCGACGTAGACGAACAGGAGCACGTAGCCGCCCCAGTGCGAGGTGGTGTGGTCCGCGATCGACGGGATGAAGTGGAGGAACGTGAGGTCGCCGTGGAAGGTGGCGTGCCGGAGCGTGTAGTAGAGCGCGATGAAGACCGGCAGCTGCAGGAGCATCGGCAGGCAGGAGGCGGCCGGGTTGATGTGGTTCTCCCGGTAGAACTTCATCAGCTCCTCGTTCTGCTTCTGCCGGTCGTGCTTGTACTTCTTCTGGATCTCCTTCATCTGCGGCGCGTGCTTCTGCAGCGCCTGCATGGAGTGGATCTGCCGGATCGTCAGCGGCACCAGGATCATCCGGACGACGACCGTCGTGGCCACGATCGCCCACGCCCACGGCAGACCGAGATTCGAGTGGAACCAGTTGAGAACGTGACGCATCACGGTCTCGAGCTGGCTGATGACGGGGATCGTGTAGAGGATCATCGGACCGGGTCGAAGCCTCCGTGGCTCCACGGGTTGCAGCGCAGCAGCCGCCAGCCGGCGAGGAGGCTTCCCCGCACGAGACCGTGGCGGCGGAGGGCCTGCACCGCGTACTCCGAGCATGACGGGTGGTACTTGCAGGTGGTCGGGAAGAGCGCACCGAGCGTCACCCGGTAGAGCCAGACGAGGCCGATCCCGAGCAGGGCCGGAACACGGGTCAGCACGGTCATGCCGCGAGGGCTCCGGTCTGCTCGAGCAGCTCGTCGACGCGTTCGCCGAGCCACTCGAAGCCGTTCGCCTCGGCGGCCTCGACCAGGCCGGGGCGCACGATCAGCACGTAGTCGTGACCCGCCGGGACGCGCTCGAGCCGCTCACGCCACACCTCCCGCAGACGCCGCTTGATCCGGTTCCGCTCGACCGCGCCGCCCGCCGCACGCGGCACCGCGAACCCGATGCGCGGCTCGGCCGGCTCGTCCTGCGGCAGCCAGTGGAGAACGAGGAACCGGGACGAGACCGAGCGGCCGCGGCGGTGCACCGCGTCGAAGTCCCTGGAGCGGGACAGGCGGTTGGCGCGCTTCACGGATGCAGCTTAGTGCCGGTCGGGCTACGCCGAGAGGCGAGCCCGGCCCTTGCCGCGGCGACGCTTCAGGATCGCCCGGCCGGCCTTCGTGGCCATGCGCGCACGGAAGCCGTGCTTGCGCTTGCGGCGGCGGACATTGGGCTGGTAGGTGCGCTTCACGACTGCGAAAGGCTCGTCTTTGCCAGAAAAATCCCCGCGGGCAGCGGGGCGCGGCGGTCAGTATAGACGAGCGTCGTCCACCGCTTTGTCCACAGCCACAGGACGCCGAGGAATGCGGCTGGACCGAGTTGCCCCCACGTCTGTCCACAGCTGTGGAGGGATCTTGGTGATCCGGAAACCCCCTGCAAAACGGCGCATTTTGTCCTCGGCGAAGGCGCTGTTATGCTGGCCGCCGGGCCGGAGAGCGGGAGGACCTGGGCGTCGGTGGAGGACCAAGGAGAGCTGTCTGCAGAGCACCTCTGGGAGGAGATCTCGGCACGGCTCAGGGAGGCGCTCAGCGACGGAACCTACGGCAAGTGGTTCGGCGAGGTCCGCGGCCGGGAGCTCGACGACGACACGCTCGTCCTCACGGTGCCGACCGAGTTCGCCCGCGACTGGATCGAGAGCAACTTCCTCGGGCTGATCGGCGCCGCCGTCCGGGACATCCTCGGCAACGAGCGCGCGCTCGAGCTTCAGGTCGCCGACAACGGCGGGCCGTCGACGGAGAACCGTGCAGGGTCGCAGGCTGTCGTTCCCATGGTCCAACGCGGAGCCGGACGGCCGGAGAGTGGGGGCTTCAACGTGAAATACACCTTCGACTCGTTCGTGATCGGATCCTCGAACCGCTTCGCGCATGCAGCTGCGCTCGCCGTCGCGGAGGCGCCGGCGCAGGCCTACAACCCGCTCTTTATCTACGGCAGCACCGGCCTCGGCAAGACACACCTCCTGCAGGCCGTCGCGCAGTACGTCGCGGAGCACTCCTCGTCGCTGTCGGTGCGGTACGTGACGAGCGAGGCGTTCGTCAACGACTTCATCAACTCGCTCCGCGACAAGCGCACCGAGGGCTTCAAGCAGCGCTACCGCGCCTACGACGTCCTGCTCATCGACGACGTCCAGTTCCTCGAGGGCAAGGAGCGCTTCCAGGAGGAGTTCTTCCACACCTTCAACTCGCTGTACGAGGCCGGCTCGCAGATCGTCCTCTCGTCCGACCGACCCCCGCGCGACATCGCGACGCTCGAGGAGCGGCTGCGGAGCCGCTTCGAGTGGGGCCTGATCACGGACATCCAGCCGCCGGATCTCGAGACGCGGATCGCGATCCTGCGCAAGAAGGTGAAGGTCGACGGGATCCATGTGCACGACGAGCAGGTGTTGACGTTCACCGCCGGTCGCGTCTCGACGAACATCCGCGAGCTGGAGGGTGCGCTGACGCGCGTCGTCGCCTTCTCCTCCCTCACCGGCCGGCCGATGACGGTCGAGCTCGCCCAGGACGTGCTGCGCGACGTCTTCCCCCAGGGCGAGGCCGCCGAGGTGTCGATCAAGCGGATCCAGGACCTCGTCGCCGAGCGCTTCGACCTGACCCACGACGAGCTCTGCGGCGACAAGCGCTCGCAGAACATCGTCTACCCGCGGCAGGTTGCGATGTACCTGTCGCGCGAGCTCACCGACTCCTCGCTGCCGAAGATCGGCAAGGAGTTCGGCGGCCGCGACCACACGACGGTCATCCACGCGACCTCCAAGATCGCCCGTCTCATCCGTGAGGACAGGTCTGTGTACAACCTCGTGCAGGATCTCACCGCACGTGTGAAGCAGGTCCGCTGACGCTTGCCGCCTGTGGGACCTGCCGAATCGTCCACAATGGAGCTCCACACGCCGTACCCACACAGCAAGCGGCCGCGAGCACGTCTTCCCCGTCGTCCACACTCCCTATGACTTCTACGAGAATCCCAAGATGATCGAGAGTGACATCGCTGTAGGCGCCGAGCTGAGGATCACGTGCACGAAGGACGAGCTCGTGCAGGGACTGACGCTCGTCGGTCGGGCCGTTTCGAACCGAACGGCGATCCAGATCCTGTCCGGGATCCTGCTCGAGGCCCGCGGCGCCGAGCTGACGCTCGCTGCGACCGACATGGAGTTGTCGCTGCGCGCCAGCGTGGCGGCGCAGGTGGAGGGCGACGGCGCGATCGTCCTGCCGGGCCGCACGCTCGTCGACATCGCACGGCTGCTTCCGGCCGAGGAGGTGACGATCGAGCATCGCGCAGCGGAGTCGGTCGTCCACGTGAGCTCGGGAAGCGCGAGCTACACGTTGCACACGTACAACGCGGAGGACTTCCCACGGCTGCCGGAGCTGACCGAGGCGGAGACGTTCACGGTCGATCGCGAGGCGCTGCTCGAGACGATCGCCCGCGTCGCGCGTGCCGCGTCGCGCGACGAGGCGCGCCCGGTGCTTACGGGTGTCCTTGTCCAGTTCGCCGGCGACAAGCTCGTCATGGCCGCCACCGACTCGTACCGGCTGGCGGTGAAGGAGACGACGCTCGCCTCGCCGGGGCCGGAGCTCGAGGCCATCGTCCCGAGCCGCGCGCTGCAGGAGCTCTCGCGCATCCCTGGCGACGGCGACGAGATCCTGCTCGGTGTCCAGGAGAACCAGGTGCTCTTCTCGGCCGGCGGTGTGTGGCTCACCACGCGCCGGATCGACGGGCAGTTCCCGAACTACCGCCAGCTCCTGCCGGAGACGTTCGAGCACGAGCTGACGATCTCGCGCACCGAATTGCTCGACGTCGTGCGCCGGGCCTCGGTGATGATTCAGCGCGCCACGCCGCTGCAGCTGCGCTTCGCCGACGGCGAGGTCACGGTCGTCGCGCGGACGCACGAGGTCGGCGAGTCGAAGGAGTCGATGCCGGTCGCATACAGCGGCGAGCCGCTCGAGATCGGCTTCAACGCTGAGTTCCTCCGGGAGGGTCTCGAGTCGGTCGAGGGCGACGACGTGAAGATGAAGCTGATCAGCCCGCTCCGGCCGGCCATCCTCACCGACGAGGGCGACGACTTCACGTACCTCGTCATGCCGATCCGCCTGCCGGGCTGATCGTCCGGACGGTCTCGCTCCGCAACTTTCGCTCCTATGAGCGACTGGAGCTCGCGCTGCAGCCGGGCCTCGTGCTCGTGGTGGGCGCGAACGGCGTCGGCAAGACGAACCTTCTCGAGGCGGTTCACGTCGCGACGCAGGGCTTCTCGCCGCGCACACGCGCCGACTCGCAGGTCGTGCGGTTCGGGGCGGAAGGAGCGCGCACCGCGGTCTCGGGCCGCCGCGGGGAGGTCTCGCTCGAGCTCGAGGTGACGGTGCGGAAGGGCGAGGGCAAGCGCGCCCGGCTGAACGGGGCTCCGCTGCGCGCCGCCGAGCAGCTGCGCACGATGGTCTCGACGCTCGTCTTCACTCCGGACCGACTCGGCGTCGTCAAGGGGCCGCCGTCCGCGCGCCGCGCCTACTTCGACCGCGTCTTGGGGCGCCTCGCTCCGGCGCGGGCGACGCTGCCGGCGGAATACGGCGCCGCTGTTGCGCAGAGGAACGCCGCACTCCGGCGGACGGCGGTCAGCGTCTCGGGTCGCGATGCGATCGAACCCTGGAGCGAACGCGTCGCGACGCTCGGAGCCGACCTCGTCACCGCCCGCGGGGAGGTGCTGGCGTTGCTGGAGCCGTCGTTCGTTGCGCGCGCCGGCGAGCTCGGGCTCGGCGACGTGTCGCTCCGGTACGACGGCGAGCCGCCGACGGCGGAGGGCCTCGCCGCCGCGCTCGAGCGCGACATCGAGCGCGGCATCACGTCGCTCGGGCCGCACCTCGACGACGTTCTCCTGCTCGCCGGCGACCGCGATCTCCGCAGCTTCGGTTCCCAGGGCGAGCAGCGGCTCGCCCTGCTCGCGCTCCTCCTCGCCGAGTCGGAGACGATCGCCGACCGGACGGGCGTGCCGCCTCTCCTCCTGCTCGACGACGTCCTCTCGGAGCTCGACCCCGGCCGCAGGCAGATCCTCGCGGCCCGCGTGCGAACCGCCGGCCAGGCGCTCGTGACCGCGACGGATGCCGCGATGCTGCCGGCGACGCCGGACCAGCTGCTCGAGGTCACGCCGGGCGCGGTGCTGGAGCCGGCCGCATGAGGGAGCCGCCCGAGGTCGAGCAGATCGGCGAGCAGATCCGTGCCGAGCTGCAGCGCGTCGGCGCGGACAGCGGCGCCGGGGACGCGGTCACGGCGTGGCCGACCGCCGTCGGAGAGGAGATCGCGCGGAACGCCTGGCCCGCCCGGACGCAGCCTGACGGCACGCTCGTCGTCCACGTCCGCGACGCGATCTGGGGCTTCGAGCTGACCCAGCGGGCGGGCGAGATCTCCGCCCGGCTCCCCGGCCGACCGAGGCTCCGCTTCACGCCCGGACCGCTACCGGATGCACCTTCCGAGCCGCCGCCGGAGCCTCCCGCCGAGGCCTCGCCGGAGCAGGCGCAGGAGGCGGCCGCCCTCGCCGCCGGGATCGAGGATCCAAACCTGCGCGAATCTGTCGCGGAAGCCATAAAAGCGGGTCTGGCACGGGCGCCCGACCGCCGCTCCGTCTGATACACTTCCATCTGCCCGCAAATGCGGAATTTGCAGGGCTTTTTTCATGACCGAAACGGACTACACCGCCAAGGACATCACGGTCCTCGAGGGACTCGAGCCGGTCCGGCTCAGGCCGGGCATGTACATCGGCTCGACCGGCCTTCGCGGCCTCCACCAGCTCGTCCACGAGCTGCTCGACAACGCCGTCGACGAGGCGCTCGCCGGCCGCAACGAGCGGATCGACGTCATCCTCCACCCCGACCACTCGGTGACGGTCCAGGACTGGGGCTCCGGCATCCCGGTCGACGTGATGCCCGAGCAGGGGCTGCCCGCGCTGACGGTCGTCCTCACCAAGCTCCACGCCGGCGGGAAGTTCGGCGGCGAGGGCTACAAGGTCTCGGGCGGTCTGCACGGCGTCGGCGTCTCGGTCGTGAACGCGCTCTCCGAGCGCTTCGTGGCCGAGGTGCGGCGCGGCGGCAAGGTGTACCGGCAGGCGTTCGAGCGCGGAGAGCCCACCGGCGACATGGAGGTCGTCGGAAAGATGGCCAAGGACGACCCGACGGGCACGACCATCACGTATCTCCCCGACTCCGAGATCTTCGAGGAGCTCGACATCGAGGCCGGCGCACTCACCCAGCGGATGCGCGAGACCGCGTTCCTCACCAAGGGTCTCTACATCAAGCTCGTCGACGAGCGAGCCGGCGGCAAGACGGTCGAGTTCCACTACGAGGGCGGGATCCGCGACTTCGTGTCGCACATCAACGACGCGAAGGACGCGATCCACAAGCACATCGTCTACTTCGAGGGCGAGACCGAGCAGGGCTCGGTCGAGGTGGCGATGCAGTGGAACGCCTCGTACCAGGAGTCGGTCTACACCTTCGCCAACAACGTGAACACGATCGAGGGCGGCTCGCACCTCTCCGGCTTCCGCAGCGCCCTCACGCGGACGCTGAACACGAAGGCGCAGGAGCTGAAGCTCCTGAAGAAGGAGGAGAGCCTCGACGGCGAGGACGTGCGCGAAGGGCTCGCGGCGGTCGTGTCGGTCAAGCTGCGCAACCCGCAGTTCGAGGGACAGACGAAGACGAAGCTCGGCAACCCCGGCATCGAGGGGCTCGTCCAGACGACCGTCAACTCTGCGCTTTCACGGTTCCTGGAAGAGAACCCGCAGGACGCGAAGGCGATCTGCAACAAGGCGATCGCGGCCATGCGCGCGCGGCTCGCGGCCCGCAAGGCGCGCGAGCTGACGCGGCGCAAGTCGGCTCTCGACGGGTCGTCGCTGCCGGGCAAGCTCGCCGACTGCTCGATCCGCGACCCCTCCCTGGCAGAGCTGTTCATCGTCGAAGGGGACTCGGCCGGCGGCTCGGCGAAGACCGGCCGCGACCGCACCTACCAGGCGATCCTGCCGCTGCGCGGGAAGATCATCAACAGCGAGAAGAACCGCATCAACAAGGTGCTCTCGAACAACGAGATCCAGGCCATGATCACCGCGATCGGCACCGGGATCGGCGACGAGTTCGACATCGAGGGCCTTCGCTACCACCGGGTCATCGTCATGACCGACGCCGACGTGGACGGCTCGCACATCCGGACGCTCGTCCTCACGTTCCTCTACCGGCACATGCGGGAGCTGTTCGAGTACGGCCACGTCTATATCGCCGTCCCACCGCTCTACAAGGTCAAGCTCGGCAACCAGGAGTTCTTCTTCGAGAAGGACTCGCAGCTCGAGGAGCTGCTCGTGCGCGAGCGGTTCGGCGAGCTCGAGGTTCGCGATCGCGGCGGCAGCGAGGTGAAGCTGACCGAGGCGCGCTGGAAGCGGCTCACCGGCGCGCTCGCGGAGTTCGAGGGCTGGTCGGCCCGGCTGCGCGCCGACTACGGGCACCACGCCGCCGATCTCGTCGTCTCGCACCGCCTCGTCGAGCTCGACGTCACGACGCCGGCGGCGGCGGAGAAGGCGATCGCCGCGCTGCCGCCGAACGGCTACAGGCTCTCCGTCCTCGAGCGGGACGAGAGCGGCCTGCAGGTGAAGGTCGTCGAGGAGGAGACGTCCGCCGCGCAGACCGTCGGTCTCTCCGCGGAGCTGCTCGCATCGCCGATCTACGCGCACGTCCGGAGCGCCTACGAGAAGCTCGTCGACATCGTCGGTTCGCCGCCGTTCTCCCTTGCGCTCGGCAAGCACGCGGCCGAGGCCCAGACCTTCTCCGAGCTGCGCCACGAGGCGCTCGAGCTCGCGAAGGAGGTCGGGACGCAGCTCTCCCGCTACAAGGGCCTCGGGGAGATGAACCCCGAGCAGCTCTGGGAGACGACGATGGATCCCGCGAAGCGCCTCCTCGTCCGCGTCGACGTCGAGGACGCCAGCGCCGCCGACCAGCTCTTCTCGATGCTGATGGGCGACCAGGTCGAGCCGCGCCGCGTCTTCATCGAGGAGAACGCGAAGGACGCGTTCCTTGACGTCTAGGAGCAGGCATGTCTGAGGTCGATACGGGCGCCCTCGGGCCCGGCCGCATCGAGCCGCGCGAGCTCGAGCAGGAGATGCGCTCGAGCTTCCTCGACTACGCGATGTCGGTCATCGTCTCGCGCGCGCTGCCCGACGTGCGGGACGGCCTGAAGCCGGTTCATCGCCGGGTCCTGTACGGGATGCACGACGCCGGTCTGCAGCCGAACCGGCCGTACAAGAAGTCGGCGGCCACCGTGGGCGACGTGATGGGGAAGTACCACCCGCACGGCGACTCGGCGATCTACGACACGCTCGTCCGGATGGCGCAGCCGTTCTCGCTGCGCTACCCGCTCGTCGACAGCCAGGGCAATTTCGGCTCGATCGACGACGACCCGGCCGCCGCGATGCGTTACACCGAGGCGCGTCTCTCGCGGATCGCGACAGAGCTGCTGCGCGACATCGACGCGAACACGGTCGACTTCGAGCCGAACTACGACGAGTCCCGGCGCCAGCCGTCCGTCCTGCCGTCCCGCTTCCCCAACCTGCTCGTCAACGGCTCGACGGGGATCGCGGTCGGGATGGCGACGAACATGCCGCCGCATCATCTCGGCGAGACGATCGACGCCGTCGTCGCGATGATCGACGACCCCGAGATCAACGTCGAGGGTCTCATGAAGCACATCAAGGGCCCCGATTTCCCGACCGGCGCGATCGTCGTCGGCCGCAGCGGCATCCGCGACGCGTACCGCACCGGCCGCGGCCGCATCGTCATGCGCGCCCGCGCGCACATCGAGGAGCTGCGCGGCGGACGCTCGGCCGTCGTCATCACGGAGCTGCCGTACGGCGTGAAGAAGGGGGGCGACGCCGGCGTCATCGTCAAGATCGCCGATCTCGTGCGGGACAAGGTCCTGACGGAGGTGTCCAACCTCGAGGACCACTCCGATCGGACCGGGATGCGGATCCAGGTCGAGCTGAAGCGCGACGCCGTGCCGCAGGTGGCGCTCAACAAGCTCTTCAAGCACACGCCGCTCCAGTCGACATTCGGCTACAACGCGGTCGCGCTCGTCGACGGGGTGCCGCGGACGCTGTCGCTGCTCGAGATCGTCCGGCACTACCTCGACTTCCAGCGCGAGGTCGTCACCCGGCGCTCGAAGGACGAGCTGCGCAAGAACGAGTCCCGAGCGCATGTCCTCCAGGGT
>DATCYP010000093.1:0-28717 GCA_036526375.1 Gaiellaceae bacterium
CTCCGGGGGCTCGCGGGTGGCTGAGGGCGAGGGCTTCGACGCCGTCGTCGTCGGTAGCGGCGTCAACTCGCTCGCCTGCGCGGCGCTTCTCGCTCGCGGGGGCTGGCGTGTCTGCGTGCTGGAGCGGAACGACTGGTTCGGCGGCGCGATCAAGTCCGAGGAGCTGACCGAGCCGGGCTTCCTCCACGACGTCTTCAGCGCGTGGCACCCGCTCTGGGTCGGCGGCGCCGCCCACGCCGAGCTCGGCGACGACCTCGCGGCCCGCGGCCTCGAGTACCTCAACACCGACCTGCCGACGGCGACGGCGTTTCCGGACGGCGGCGCGGCGTTCCTCCTGCGCACGGCGGAGGGGAACGCGGAGGAGCTGGGACCCGAATGGCCGGACGTGCTCGAGCGCTTCCTCCCGAACGCCGACCTCGCATTCGGCGTCCTCGGCACCGAGCTCTGGTCGCCGGCGGGCCTCGCGCTCGCCGCGAAGACGGCGCGACGGCTCGGACGCGCGGGCGCCCTCGCCTTCCTCGGCGAGGTTCTCCAGTCGAGCCGCGACTGGCTCGAGACGACGTTCGCCTCGGAGCGCGCGCACGGCGTGCTCGCGCCATGGGTGCTCCACACGGGCCTCGGCCCCGACCAGGCGACGTCCGGCTTCATGACGCAGGTGATCGCGGTCGCGGTGCAGGAGGGCGGGATGCCGGTGCCGCGCGGCGGAGGGGCGAAGCTCGCGGCTGCGCTCGTGCAGCTGATCCGCGACCACGGCGGCGTCTGCGAGACCGATCGCGACGTCGAGCGCGTGCTCGTCCGTTCCGGGCGGGCCGTCGGCGTACGGCTCACCGACGGCGAGACGATCGAGGCGGAGCGCGCGGTCGTCGCGAGCGTGACGCCGACGCAGCTCCACGAGCGCCTGCTCGCGGATGCCGACGTGCCGGCGCCGGTGGCGGAGGGCGCGCGCCGCTTCCGCTACGGCCGCTCGGAGATGCAGATCCACTACGCGTTGTCCGAGCCGCCGCGCTGGGACGGCGACGGCCGGCTGGGGCAGGCGGCGATCGTCCACGTCACGCCCGGGCTCGACGGCGTCTCCCGGGCGGTGAACGAGGCCGACCGCGGGCTGCTCCCGGCCGAGGCGACGATCGTCGTCGGCCAGCCGCTCACGCTCGACCCGTCGCGGGCGCCGGCAGGACGCGGTCTCCTCTGGGTCCAGCTCCAGGAGCTGCCGTGGCGGATCAAGGGCGACGCCGGCGGCGGGACGTATCTCGGCCGCGGCGAGTGGACCGACGCGTGGCGCGAGCACTACGCGGACCGGATCCAGGCGCGTCTCGCGCGGCACATCCCGAACCTCGAGTCCTCGATCGTCAAGCGCGTCGCGCTCGGCCCGCACGACCTGCAGCGCGCGAACGTCAACCTCCGCCACGGGGATCCGTACGGCGGGTCGCTGGCGCTCGACCAGAACTTCCTCTGGCGGCCGTTCGGGCGGAGCCCCGGGCATACGACGCCGGTCGAGCGGCTCTGGCAGATCGGCGCGAGCACCTGGCCCGGCCCCGGCCTCGGCGCCGGCTCCGGGACGATCGTCGCGCGGAAGCTGCTCGAGCCGCCGCTCACGCAGCGTGCGGTCGCGCGCGCCCGCGCGCTCGTCCACCGCCAGGTCTAGAAGGCGAAGATGCTCCGCCCGGCGAGCTCGACCTCGTAGATGTCGCTCGCCAGCTCGAGGTGCGCGTGCAGGGCGGCGGCGGCGCGGTCGGGATCGCGGGCGGCACAGGCCTCGAGCAGCTCGTGGTCGAGCTCGGCATGCCGGTCCTGGGACGAGCCGCCGGGTCCGAGCAACACCGGCCGGTAGCGCTCGCAGCTGTCCCAGGCCGGTCGGATCAGGCGCAGCAGCCAGCTCGAGCGCGCCGCTTCGTAGAGCGTGAAGTGGAACGCGGTGTGAGCGCGAACCGCGGCGCGCGCGTCGCCGCCGCGCCGCAGGCCGTCGAGCTCTGCGAGATGCGAGCGAGCCGCCTGCTCGTCCTCCTCGCCGAAGAGCTGAGCGGCCCGCCGTACCGCCATCGTCTCGAGGGAGAGCCGGATCGAGAAGAGCTCCCGCAGCTCCTCGATCTCCAGCGCCACCACCTTCGCGCCGTGGTGCGGGACGTGCTCGGCGAGGCCGAGCGCCTCGAGCTGGCGCACCGCCTCGCGGATCGGCGAGATGCTCGTCCCGAGCGAGCGCGCGAGATCCTCGAGACGCAGCGGCGTCCCCGGGGTCAGCTCGCCGAGGATGATCGCCTCGCGGAGCCGCTCGAGCGCCGCCTCGGCCATCGTCCGGTGGCGGACCGGCGCCTCTGGCTGCGACAGCGTCGACTCCAGGGTCGGCTTCACGAAGATCGAGCGTGAACCACACTTGATCAGATGTCAAACCCGTGACACGATCACGGCTCCGGGTGTCGAGTGTCTGAGCAGCCGCGGTTCTCGATCTCGCAGGTGAGCACGCTCGCCGCGAGCTTTGCCGACGACCTGAAGGCCTATGCGGCGGCCGGTGTCGACGGGATCGGAATCTGGGAGCTCAAGCTCGACGACACCTCGCTCGAGGAGTTCCGCGCGAGCGGCCTGGGCTCGGCGACCGCGGTTCCCGCCGTGCCGTCCGTGCATCCGCTGCCGCTGCTGCCGGGGCCCGACACCGTGCGCGAGCGCGTCGACGCGCTGCTGCGCTCGCTCGAGGTTCTCGCGGCGTACGAGCCGGCGGCGATCGTGTGCTTCACCGGCCCCGGCGACCGTGAGACCGCGGTCCGCGGTGTGCGCGAGGTCGCGCGCGAGGCGGAGCGGCTCGGCCTGCGGCTGGTCGTCGAGCCGTTCCAGCTCGAGGGGATCGAGAAGTGGTCGATCCTGAACACGCTCGGCGACGCCGCCGCGTTCGTCGACGAGGTCGGCAGCGACCGCGTGGGAATCCAGTTCGACGTCTGGCACCTATGGAACTCGGCAGATGTGCTCGACGAGATCTCGGAGTGCGCGCACCTCATCGGCGGCGTGCATGTGAACGACTGGCGAGACCCGACGCGCGGCTGGGCCGACCGTGTCCTCCCGGGCGACGGGGCGGCCGACCTGCCGGCGATCCTCGGTGCGCTCGACGAGGCCGGCTGGGACGGCTTCTACGACCTCGAGATCTTCTCCGACAACGGCGCCTTCGGCAGTGCGTATCCCGACTCGCTCTGGGATCTCGACGCCGCCGAGCTCGCGCGCCGCGGACGGGACGCGTTCTTCAACTGCTGGTCGAAAAGGAGGGTCACGGCCGACGCCGTGGGCCGGAGAGGAGAGACATGAGGGTAAGCAAGCGGGCGCGCTGGGCGCTCGTGATCGTTGCCGCTGCGGCACTCGTCCTCGCCGCGGCCGCGGCGGCTCGCACGCATTCGGCTGCGGCGAAGAAGCCGATCGTCATCGGCTGGGCATACGACAACAACGGCCTCATGGCGCCGTTCGACGGCCCGGCGCTCGCCGCGGCGCAGATCGAGGCGGCGAAGATCGACAAGAAGGGCGGTGTGCTGGGCCACAAGCTCGTGATCAAGACCTGCAAGACGCAGGGCGACGACCCCACCGTGTCCAAGACGTGCGCCGACAAGCTGATCAGCGGGGGAGCGAAGATCATCTTCACGACGTGCGACGTCAACTTCGCCACGCCCGTCGTCAAGGAGTCGCTCGACCATCACCTGCTGACGATCGCGCCGTGCATCGGCACCGACCTGATGGGGCCGAAGACGTTCGGGAAGGCCGGCAAGCTCGCGTTCAGCTTCGGCAACGTCGCGCAGGACGAGGGCTCGGCGATGGCTCAGCTCGCCTGGCAGCACGGCTGGAAGACCGCGGACCTCGCGAAGGACGCGCCGCTCCCGTACTTCGAGGCCGTGGTCAACGCGTTCAAGGCGCGCTTCAAGCAGCTCGGCGGGAAGATCAACTTCGAGACGGTCTACCACGATCCCGCGGTGACTCAGGGCTCGAATGACGTCCACAACGCCACGAGCGCGATCGAGGCGCATCCGGCCAAGGTCATCGTCACCGTGACGGCCGGTGCGTACAACGCGCTCGGCCCGTTCATCACCGATCTGCGGACGGCGGGGGTCAAGACGCCGATCCTCAACTCCTGGGCCGGCGACGGGACGTACTGGGTCAAGGGCCTGCACGTCTCGAACTACTGGTTCGTGACGTACGCGAACGCGTTCGGCCACGATCCGAACCCGGCCGTGAACAGGCTCGCGAAGCAGATCCACGCCGCGACCGGTGGCTTCGTCCAGGGCCCGGCGGCGATCGACGGTATCGCAGTCGCGATCAAGCGGGCACATGGCTCGCTCGTGGGGTCGAAGCTCGCGTCGGTGCTGGAGAAGTTCCACAAGGTGCCGACGATCTCGGGCAAGGTGAGCTTCTCGAAGAGGCTGCACACGGTCTTCGGCCGCGCGTATCGCATCATCGAGATCAACAACAACAAGCCGATCCAGAAGGGCTTGATCACGGCGAAGAAGGTCCCGCACAGCCCGGATACGCCGTAAGGGCTTGGCGGCGGTTTCCCAGACGGAGGCGCTCGGGAGGCCCGGAGGATCGCTCCGGGCCTCCTCCGTCTCGCGCTCGTTCGCCGGCGTCCAGGCGCTGCGCGAGGTCTCGCTCGAGCTCAAGCCGGGCGAGGTCGTCGGGGTCATCGGCCCGAACGGGGCGGGCAAGTCCACGCTCGTCAACGTCCTCAGCGGCTTCGACCGGCCGACGGACGGTCGCGTCCTGCTCGGGGACCGCGACGTCACTCGCTGGTCGGCTCACCGCCGCGGCAGGCACGGCCTGGCGCGCACCTTCCAGCACAGTCACCCCTTCCGGGGCCTGTCGGTGCGGGAGAACGTCGAGGTCTCGGCGCTCGGCGTCGGTGCGTCGTCACGTGCCGCCCGTCGTCGCGCGCGCGAGCTGCTCGAGCTGATGAGTCTCTCCGCCTACGCCGACCGCCCGGCGTCCGACCTGGCGCACGGCGACGAGCGGCGTCTCGGCGTGGCGCGGGCGCTCGCGACCGATCCGCGCTTCGTGCTCATGGACGAGCCCGCCGCGGGCCTTCCCGAGGCCGAGGTGCCCCGCTTCGCAGCCGCCGTCGACACGGTCCGGGAGCGGGGAGCCGGCGTGCTGCTCGTCGACCACAACGTCGCCCTCGTGCTCGAGGTGTGCGAGCGCGTCCACGTTCTCGACCAGGGCACGACTCTCGCCGAGGGGACGCCGACCGAGATCCGGGCGGACCTCGGCGTGGCGGCCGCGTATCTCGGCGAGAGCGCGGCGGCGGAGGACGTCGAGTGACCGCGGCGCTCGCGCTCGAGAACCTGTCGGTCCGTTACGGCGCAGTCGAGGCGGTGCGTCAGGTCTCGCTCGAGGTCGGGCGCGGCGAGATCGTCGGCTTGATCGGGCCGAACGGCGCAGGGAAGACCTCGACGCTCCACGCGATCATGGGTGCGGCTCCGATCACCGGCGGCGACGTGCGTCTCGGGGACGCCTCCCTCGTCGGACGCCGCTCCGAGGACGTCGCCCGTCGGGGTGTCGCGCTCGTCCCCGAGGGGCGCCGTATCTTCGGCGAGCTCACGGTCGAGGAGAACCTCCGCCTCGGCCTGGCCGCGCGACGGACGAGCAGGAACGGTTTGTCCCTCGCCCGCGCGTACGAGACGTTCCCGGTCCTGCGCGAGTCCCGGGCGCGGCACGCCGGGCTGCTCTCCGGAGGCCAGCAGCAACAACTCGCGATCGGGCGAGCGCTCGTCGCGGATCCTCACGTGCTTCTGCTCGACGAGCCGTCGCTCGGGCTCGCGCCGAAGATGGTCGACGTCGTCTTCGAGGCGCTCGGTCGCATCCGCGAATCGGGTCTCGCCGTGCTCCTCGTCGAGCAACGGGCCCAGCGCACCGTCGCGTTCGCCGACCGGTCGTACGTGCTCTCGAACGGCGTGCTCCGTCTCACCCTCGGCCCGGAGGACGCGGCCGACACCGATCGCCTCGTCGCCGCGTACCTCGCATGACGGTCGCCTTCCTCAACCTGACCTGGCCGGCGTTCGCGAACGGCCTCGCCCTCGGCGGCGTCTACGCACTGATGGCCGTCGGCATCGGGCTCGTCTTCGGCGTGCTCCGGCTCGTCAACTTCGCCTACGGCCAGCTGATCATGGCGGGCGGGTTCGCGCTGGCCTACGGCTCGCAGTGGGGACTTCCGACCTGGCAGTCGATTCTCTTCTGCTTCGGCGTCGTCCTCGGGCTGTCGGCGCTGATGGACAGGTTCGTGTTCAGGCCGCTCAGGACGCATTCGCCCGCCGTGATGCTGGTGGCGACGTTCGCGATCGCCTTCCTGCTCCAGAGCGCGGCCTTGCTCGCCTTCAAACCGCTCGGGAAGACCGCCGGCCAGCTCGCCTATCTCAACGCGCCGGTGGACATCGGCGGCGTGGAGATCAAGAAGATCGCGGTCATCGCGGTGGTGACCGCGGCAGGCTGCCTCGTCGTCCTCCAGCTTCTGTTGAGCCGTACGTCGGTCGGCCTGCACATGCGGGCCGCCTCGATGGACTTCCGCACGGCGCGTCTGCTCGGTGTCCGCGCCAACCGGGTGATCGCCGGCGCGGTGATCGTGTCCGGTCTGTTCGCCGCCGTCGCCGCGGTGGTGCTCTCGGTGCAGCAGACACAGATCACGAGCACGTTCGGTCTGCAGGAGACGATCTACGTCCTGGCGGGTGTCGTGCTCGGCGGCCTCAACCGGCCGATTCCCGCCACGCTCGGCGGCTTCTCGATCGGGTTCGCGATCGGGATCCTCGGCGGTGTGCTGCCGTACAACCAGGCGCAGTACCTGCCGAGCTTCGTCTTCGCGGCGGTGATCGTCGTGTTGCTCGTGCGGCCGAACGGGCTCTTCGCCCGCGGCGGCGGTGCGGTGGAGCGGGTGTGAGGGCGCTGCGCCGTTCACCGGAGCTGCTCGCGCCCGCCGCGCTCGTGCTGGCCACTGCGCTGCTCGGCCTCGAGGTCTCGAGCTACCTCCAGGCCTACTTTCTCGACACGCTCGTCAAGGTCGCGATCGTCGTCGCGCTCTACGTCTTCATCGGCAACTCGGGCGTCCTCTCCTTCGGCCACATCAGCTTCGTCGCCCTCGGTGCGTGGACGGCCGGGGTCCTCACGACCCCGGAGCTCCAGAAGAGACTCGTCATGCCGGGCCTCGCCCATTCCCTCACGGTCACGAACGTCGGGAACGTGGCCTCGCTGGCGCTCGCGGCGGCCGTCGGCCTCGTCGCGGCGTTCGCGGTGGGGTTGCCGTTGATGCGCCTCTCGGGTCTCGCCGCCGGGATCGCGACCTTTGCGGTGCTCGAGATCACGAACAACGTCCTCACCTTCGACCAGGCGCTGGGTCCGGGCACGAACGCCTTCTCCGCGGTTCCGTCGACCACCCGGATCTGGCAGGCGACGATCGGGGCGCTCATCTGCGTCGCGGCGGCTTTCCTCTACCAGCGCAGCCGCTACGGGAGGATGCTGCGCGCGACGCGGGAGGACGCGGCGGCCGCCGCCGCCGCCGGGATCTCGGTGCATCGGCAGCGGTTGCTGGCCTTTGCGCTCTCCGGCGGGTTGGCGGGCCTCGCGGGCGGTCTCTACGTGCACCTGCAGCCGCTCGCGGCGAGCGGCGTCTACCTGGATCTCACGTTCATCACGCTCGCGATGCTCGTCGTGGGCGGTTCCGGCAGCCTGCTCGGCGCGGTCGTGGGCGCGCTCGCGGTCAGCGGGCTCGATTCGTTCCTGGCGGCCGCGGTCAACGGCGTCGACGTCTTCGGCTGGCACTTCACCGTCCCGACCGGCACGCCCGAGCTCGTGCTGGGAGTGCTGATGGCCGGCGTCCTCATCCTCCGCCCGAGCGGCCTCACCGGCGGCCGCGAGCTGTCCCTGCCACGGCGCCGGCGCCCCGTGGCCGACCTCGAGAAAGCGAGGGCCACCACATGAGGTTCAGCATCTACTCGGAGCTTCAGAGCTGGCCAGGGAAGTCGTACGACCGGCTGTACGGCGAGGTGCTCGAGCAGATCGAGAACGCCGACCGGCTCGGCTACGACGCCTACGCGGCGGTCGAGCACCTCTTCTTCCCGAAGTTCTCCGCCTCCGCGAACGTCTTCGGACTGTTCGGGATGGCCGCGGCGCGCACCCGCCGGATCAACTTCCGCACGATGCTCCACATCCTCCCGTACCACAACCCGCTCGTCCTCGCGGCCATGATCCACGAGTTCTCGCTCCTCACGGGCGGCCGCTACGAGTTCGGCGTCGGGCGCGGCCACGGCTGGATCCCGCTGCCAGCCGGGATGCCGCTCGACGAGACCTCGCGGCCGCGGTACGAGGAGGCGCTCGACCTCTTCGTCGAGGCGCTGCACTCCGACGTCGTCGGCTTCGAGGGCGAGTACTGGAACGTGAAGGACAGCCAGGTCATCCCGTTCAGCGGGCACAGGTTCCGTGTCGTCCTCGGCGGCACCTCCGACCGCACGTACGACCTCGCGGCGAAGCACGGCTGGTCGGTCGCGGTGCCGCCGCTCCTGCCGTACGCGGCGCTCGAGGAGCAGCTCGACCTGTACCGCGCGAAGTGCGCGGACTACGGCACGACGCCGGACATCATCTGGATCCACGCCTGTTACATCGACGACGACTGCGACCTCGCGCGCCGCGAGGCGGAGCGGCACATGCGCGGCTTCCTCGAGGGCAACGCGTCGCCGCTCACCGAGCATCCGGTGCCGCCGGCCGACGCGCTCAACGCCGCCGGCTACGGCTTCTACGCGGCGGGGATCATGGAGAAGCTCGCGGCGACGCCGTACGACGAGATGATCGCCGGCGACATCGTCTGGGTCGGGACGCCAGAGGACGTGATCCAGCGGATCCGCGAGACGATCGAGGTCTGCGAGGGGCTGACCGAGATCGCGATCACGACGAACCCCGGCGGCGTCGACCACTGGAAGGCGATCAAGGCGCAGGAGCTCTTCGCCGAGCACGTCATCCCGGTCATCCAGCGGGAGACCGGGGCGGTCGCGGTCGAGGCGTGACGAAGGTCGTCGTCGCCGGAGCGGGCTCGATCGGCTCGCTCCTCGCCGCGCACCTCGCGCGGGTCGCGGACGTCACGGTGCTGACGCGGCGGGAGAAGCACGCCGCCGCGCTCCGCGAGCAGGGCCTCCGCGTCTCGGGGCGCGCCGACTTCACGGCACGGCTCGACGCGACGGCGGATCCCGCGGCGCTGCCGGCGGACGCCGAGCTCGCGATCCTCTCCTGCAAGAGCACCGACCTCGAGCCGCTCGCGGCCCGCCTCGAGGGGACGCTCCCGCGCGCGACGGTGATGACGATCCAGAACGGGCTCGGCGCGGAGGCGATCGTCGCGGAGCACGGCGAGTGGCCGCTGCTCTCGGCGGTGACGTTCATGAGCGGCACGCGCCACGGCGACGCGCACGTCGAGTACGTCCTGGACACCGCGACCTGGATCGGCCCCTTCCGCGGGACGACGGAGGCCGACGCCGGCCGCGTCGCGGACCTGATCGAGGCGGGCGGGCTGAAGGCGCAGGCGTTCCCGGACCTGCGGCCCGCGCAGTGGTCGAAGCTCATCTTCAACGCGACCGTCAACGGCGTCGCCGCGCTGACGGGCCTCCCGCACGACTTCCACTTCGCGCAGACCGAGGAGCTGTCCGACCTCGGCCACCTCGTTTGCGACCTCGTCGACGAGGGGAAGGCGATCGCGGCCGCGGCGGGCGTCGAGCTCCACGACGACCCGTGGGAGATGAACGTCCTCGCCACGCAGCGCGGGCACCGCCACTTCCCGTCGATGCTCGAGGACGTCGAGGCGCGCCGGCCGACCGAGGTCGAGCTGATCAACGGCGCCCTCGTGCGCGAGGCGGAGCTGCGCGGCGTGCCGGTGCCGCTGCAGACCGCGCTCTATAGGCTCGTCAGGGCGAGGGAGGCGAGCTACTCGGAGTGAGGATCGCGGTCGTCGGATGTGGGGCAGTCGGGTCGCTGTTCGCGGCGCACCTCTCGCTGCTCGACGACGTCGAGGTGTGGGCGTTCGACCTCAACGAGCTGCACATCGCCGCGATCAACCGCGACGGTCTGCGGCTCTCCGGCGCCGGCGAGGTCGTCGGCCGCCCGCGCGGCACGAGCGATCCGGCCGCGCTCCCTTCGTGCGACTTCGGGATCGTGGCGACGAAGGCGATGCACACGGCGCCGGCGATCGCCGCGACCGCCCACGCCTTCGCGGAGGGCTGCGTCGCGACCGTCCAGAACGGCCTCGGCAACGAGGAGACCCTCGCCGAGCACGTCGAGCGCGTCATCCGCGGCACCACGTTCCCCGCGGGGAAGCTGCTCGAGCCGGGACACGTGCAGTGGGACGTGAAGGGCGACACGACGCTCGGGCCCTACGACGAGCGGACGCCGCGGGCCGAGGTCGAGCGCCTCGCCGACGCGTGCACCCGGGCCGGGATGCCGGCGGACGCGGTCGAGGATGCGCGCGGCCCGCAGTGGCGCAAGGTCGTCTTCAACGCCTCGACGAACCCGATCGGCGCGCTCACCGGGCTCACGCACGGGCGCGTTTGCGAGCGGCGCGACCTGCGCGCTCTCGTCACCGGCCTCGTCGACGAGGGGAAGGCCGTCGCCGCGGCACAGAGGATTGAGCTCGATGCCGATCCGGAGGAGCTGATCGACCACGCGGCCCGCAAGGACGTCGCCTACGACCACAAGGCATCGATGCTCCAGGACGTCGAGGCGCGGCGGCCGACCGAGGTCGACTACCTCAACGGCGGCATCGTCCGCTTCGGCCGGGAGGGCGACGTGCCGACGCCGCTCAACGCCGCGATCCAGGCGCTCGTGAAGGGAGTGGAGGCCTCGTGGACGCAGAGCTGACCGCCCGCCACGCGCGGGTGCGCGAGGCGCTCGCGCGGGACGGGCTCGACGCGGCGCTCGTCTGCGGCTCCGAGTACACGGGCTTCGAGGGCGCAGTCACCTACCTCTCGGGCTTCCAGATCGTCCACCGCTACGCGTACGTCCTCCTCCCGCTCGAGGGCGAGCCGGCGATCGTCTTCCCGGCGGAGGCCCGGTACGTCGGCGAGCACGGCGACTCGCAGCTCGCGGACCAGGTCTTCGCGGACCGGCCGGGGGAATGGCTCGCCGACCGGCTGCGCGGCAAGCGGGTCGGTGTCTACGGGCTCGACTACGTGATGACCGTGCGCGACTACGCGGCGCTCGCCGCCGCGGCCGAGCTCGTTCCCTGGGACCTCGAGTTCGACCTCGCGCGCGCGGTCAAGTCCGAGACGGAGCTCGCGTCCGTGCGCGAGAGCGTCGAGATCAACGTCGCCGGCTTCCACGCCTTCCGCGAGGCCTGGGCGCCGGGCCGCAGCGCCGCGGAGGTGCTCGCGCCGGCGGAGGAGGTGTTCGTCGAGCGCGGCTGCGGGCGGCTGACGATGAACATGGTGCTCGTCGGCGCCGAGTTCGCGATCGCGCGCGACGACACCGTCTTCGGCGAGTTCACGATCCCCTCGCTCGAGGTCGCGGGCCCGGGCGGCCACTGGGTCGAGGTCTCGCGCGCGCTCGGCACGCCGAGCGACGAGGTGCAGAAGATGCTCGAGGCGTACGAGGAGTACTACGAGGTCGCCCAGACGGCTCTCCGTGCGGGCGCCACCGCGCACGACGTCCACTGCGCGGTCTCGGCCGGGTTCACGCAGCGCGGCTACCACCTCGGCCACGTGACCGGCCACTCCATCGGGATGACGATGATCGAGCATCCGAAGATCGGCGAGGGCGTCGACACGGAGCTCGCCGCGAACATGGTCTTCTCGATGCACCCGCACGCGATCGCGGCCGATGGTCGAGAATGCCTCTATATGCAGGACACATGGCTCGTGACGGAGGAAGGCGGCATCCCGCTCGCCGGTCTGGAGATGAGGGTCTGGTGAGCGCCCCGAACAGCGGCGTGGGCTCGACGGAGCCGCCCGAGAGCGGAGCCGCCGGCGTTGCCGGCGGCGGGAGCGGGGAAGACGAATTCGCTCCGATCCTGCCCGGCGGGGGCGCGAGCGACTACGAGCGCTACCTCCGCACCGACGAGCTCCTCGCGCTCCAGAAGGGGCCGGACGAGTGGGTGCACCGCGACGAGCTCCTGTTCCAGAGCGTCCACCAGTCGTCGGAGATCTGGCTCAAGCACGCGTGGATGGAGGTGGAGGAGGCCACACGGCTGATCGAGTCGCGCGACGCCGCCGGCGCGCTGCGGCTGCTCGGTCGCGCGAACCACGCCATGCGCTACGTCATCTCCTTCCTCGAGCATCTCGAGCTCATGTCGCCATGGGAGTACCAGGAGGTGCGCCGCGTGCTCGGCCACGGCTCGGGATTCGACTCGCCCGGGTTCCGCGGGATCCGGGACGTCTCGCCCGGCCTCTACGGGGCGTTCGACGCGCTGCGCCGCGAGCGCGGGCTCTCGCTGCTCGAGGTCTACACCCAGGGCCGCGAGCACGAGGACCTGTACCAGCTCGCCGAGGCGCTGATCGACTGGGACGAGCAGGTCGGCGTGTGGCGCTTCCGCCACGTGAAGATGGTCGGCCGCGTGATCGGCGAGGACGTCGTCGGGACGCAGGGCACGCCGGTCGAGCTGCTCGCGGGGCTGATCAAGTACAAGCTGTTCCCCGAGCTCTGGACGGTCCGCACCGACCTGACCGAGCTCGCCAAGGAGAGCGACCCGACCTGATCCCGCTCGAGGAGATCCGCCGGGCGCGCGAGCGGATCGGCGACGACGTCCTCCGCACGCCGCTCGTCCCGATCGGTGAAGCAGGACGACTCTGGCTGAAGCTCGAATGCCTGCAGCCCGTCGGCTCCTTCAAGTTGCGCGGTGCGCTGTCCGCGGTGCGGGCGGCCTCGCCGGAGGAGGTCGCGTCCGGCGTCGTCACCGCGAGTGCAGGAAACATGGCGCAGGGTGTCGCCTGGGCGGCGCGCGAGGTCGGCGTGCCGGCACGCGTCATCTGTCCCGAGGGAGCGCCGCGCGCGAAGCTCGACCGGGTCGAGGCTCTCGGCGGTGAGGTCGTGCCAGTGAGCCACGAGGAGTGGTGGCAGGCGATGCTCGACCGCGGCCGCGAGGGCGTGGAGGGGTTCTTCGTGCATCCGGTCGCCGACGAGGCCGTGATGGCCGGCAACGGGACGATCGGGCTCGAGCTCGCCGAGGACGCTCCCGAGTTCGACACCGTCGTCATTCCCTGGGGAGGCGGGGGCCTCGCGACCGGCATCGCGAGCGCGATCAAGGCGCTCCGGCCGGAGGCGCGCGTCGTGACGGCGGAGCCCGACACGGCGTCGCCGCTCGCCGCGGCCTTTGCGGCGGGCGAGCCGCGCGAGATCGAGTACCGCGTGTCGTGGATCGACGGCGCCGGCGGGCGGGCGCTGCTCCCCGGGATGTGGGAGCGCGCGCGGGAGCTCGTCGACGAGGCGGTGGCAGTTCCCCTCCCCGAGGCGGAGGAAGCCGTGCGCATCCTCGCCTCCCACGCCCACGTCGTCGCGGAAGGCGCGGGCGCGCTGGCGCTCGCGGCAGCCCTGCGACGCGACGACCGCTGCGTCTGCATCGTGTCCGGCGGCAACATCGACGCCGACGTGTACGCGCGGATCCTCAGTCCGGCAGCAGCGGCATAGACCAGCCGGTATCCCGGCCGAGCAGCACGGCGCGCACGATCGCGGCGCTGCCGAAGCGGTCGCGGATCGTGTCGACCGCGGCGTCGAGCGCCTCCTCCGGTCCGAGCAGGAGCTGGCGGGTCCGGTCGTCCTCGAGCGTCGCGACCGCGCACCCGATGAGCGTGATCCCGCGCCGCTCGATGAGCGGGGCGGCGGTCGCGAGGAGGCCGCGCGCGGTCGCCAGGATCGCCTGGGTGCTCGCGGTCGCGAAGGGCAGCGTGTGCGAGCGCGTCGCCCGCTCGAAGTCGCCGAAGCGGAGCCGCAGAACCACCGTCCGGCCGACGCGGCGTGCCGTCCGCATCCGCCGCGTGATCCGGTCGACGATCGCGACGAGGGAGGCGTCGATCGACTCCGGCGAGTGGCGGCCGCGACCGAGCGCGCGCTGCGAGCCGATCGAGCCCCGCCGCCGGCCGGGCTCGACGCGCCGGAAGTCGCGGTTGCGGGCGAGCGCGTGGAGCTGGCGGCCGGCGGCCCTGCCGAGCAGCGCGACGAGCGTCGACTCCGACAACGCGGCGAGCTGGCCGACCGTGCGGACGTTCCACGCCTGCAGGCGCCGGGCCGTCGCCGGGCCGACTCCCCATACGCGTTCGACCGGCAGCGGGTGGAGGAACGCGAGCTCGCGGTCCGCGGGAACCACGAGCAGCCCGTCGGGCTTCGCGACTCCGCTCGCGACCTTGGCGAGGAACTTCGTGCGCGCGACGCCGACCGTCACCGGCAGCCCGACGCGTTCCCGCACCGCCGCGCGCAGGCGTACCGCGATCTGCTCCGGCCTGCCCGCGATCCGCTCCATCCCGCGCACGTCGAGGAACGCCTCGTCGATCGAAAGTCCCTCCACGACCGGGGACGTGTCCTCGAAGACCGCGAACATCGCCCGGCTCGCCTCGGTGTACGCGGAGAACCGCGGCGGGACGACGACCGCGCGGGGGCACAGGCGGAGCGCCTGCCGCCCGCCCATCGCCGTCCGGATCCCGAAAGCCTTCGCCTCGTAGCTCGCGGCCAGCACGACGCCGCCGCCGACGATGACCGGGCGGCCGCGGAGCCGCGGGTCGTCCCGCTGCTCGACCGACGCGAAGAACGCGTCCGCGTCCGCGTGCAGCACGAACATATGTTCGTAGCGTACTACTAGAGGTTGCCGAGGGCCGCGTTGAAGCGGTCGATCTCGTCGGCGGTGTTGTAGTGGATGAGCCCCACCCGGATCGCGCTGTCCGGATACGGCAGCTTCTCCCGCAGTCCGAGCGAGAACCAGTTGTCGTGGGCCCAGACACCGAAGCCCTCGTCGGCGAGCCGTTTCGCGGCGTCGGTGGCGTCGACGCCCTCGAGGTTGATCAGGAACGTCGCCACCCGGCCCTCCATGGTCTGCAGCCCGTACACGGTCGCGGTGTCGGGGAGCCCTTCGAGGAAGCGCCGGCCGAGCTCGCGCTCGTAGGCGGCGATCGCCTCCATCCCGCCGATCGACTCGAGATACGCGATGGTCGCGGAGAAGCCGGCGAGGAGCTCGTACGGCGCCGTCCCGACCTCGAACCGGCGGCCCACCGGCTCCGACGCGGCCGGCCGCGCCTTGTATGGGCGCCACGACTCGAGCAGCTCGTGATGGCCGTAGGCGAGCCCGACGTGCGGCCCGCAGAACTTGTACGCGGACGTGATGAAGACGTCGCAGCCGAGCGCCTCCACGTCGACGGGCTCGTGCGCCGCGTACTGCACGGCGTCGACCCAGCAGAGCGCGCCGACCTCGTGCGCGAGCTCCGACACCCGCGCGACGTCGACGATCGTCCCGACTGCATTCGACGAGCCGACGCACGCGACGACGCGCACGCGCTCGTCGAGCCGGTTCGCGAGGTCGTCGTAGTCGAGCCGGAGGTCCTCGGTGACGTTCACCCAGTCGACCACGAAGCCGCGATCCGCGGCGAGCTCGACCCAGGGCGCGACGCCGCCGTCGTGGTCGAGGCGCGACACGAGGATCCGGTCGCCCTCCTGCCAGTCCCGCGCTGCGGTGCGGGAGAGCGCGAAGTCGAGCCAGGTCATGTTCGTCCCGAAGATCACGTCGTCGGACGGGCAACCGAGGAAGCGGGCGCCGTCCTCCCGCGCCGTCGCGAGGATCCGCTCGACGCGCTTGCTCGTCTCGTAGTTCGCGCCGATGTTCGCGCTCGCCTCGCGCAATGCCCGCGCGATCGCGTCGCCGACCTCGTCCGGCACCTGCGAGCCGCCGGGCGCGTCGAGGAAGACGAACCCCTCGTCGCGCAGCGAGGAAAAGCGGGCCCGAACCGCCTCGACGTCCAATAGGGTCGCCGCCATGGAGCGAGCCTACCCTCGGGTCATCCTCGGCTGTGGCAATTTCGGCGGCATCGGCTCGGCGCCCGCGTTCTTCGGCCGGGGCGAGACGCTGGAGCAGGCGCTCGAGCTCATGGACGCCGCCTGGGCGGCGGGCATCACCTGGTTCGACACGGCGGACGCGTACGGCGGCGGCCGCAGCGAGACCTACATCGGGGAGTGGATCCGGTTGCGGAGACCGGGGGGGCTCCGCCTCACCACCAAGACCTTCAACCCCCTGGCCGAGGGCGAGGACCGCGGGCTCGCGCCCGGCCGCGTACGGCGCCAGATCGACGCGAGCCTCCGGCGACTCGGCGTCGAGCGGGTCGACCTCTACCTCGCGCACGAGTGGGATCCCGACGTGCCGGTCGCCGAGGTCGCAGGTGTCTTCGAGGAGCTCGTGGCCGCGGGGAAGATCGGCGCGTACGGCCTCAGCAATATCGACGGCGCACAACTACGCGAGGCGCTCGGGGCAGGCGGCTTCTTCTCTGCAGTCCAGAACTCGTACTCGCTGCTCGACCGCGAGGCCGAGGACGAGGTGCTCCCGCTGTGCGGCCCGAACGGCCTCTGGTTCCAGGCCTTCAGCCCGCTCGCGGGCGGCTGGCTGACCGGCAAGTACCGGCGCGACTCGCCGGCGCCCGAGGGCTCGCGGATGACGATGCGGCCCGGCCCGTACGAGCACCTGCGTGACGACCGCGTGTACGAAGCGCTCGAGAAGCTCGAGCGCCGCGGCGATCCGGCCACGCTCGCGTTC
The DNA here is from genome assembly GCA_036526375.1 of Gaiellaceae bacterium. Taxonomy (GTDB): domain Bacteria; phylum Actinomycetota; class Thermoleophilia; order Gaiellales; family Gaiellaceae; genus Palsa-739. Next base: position 16,700 of record DATCYP010000093.1, read on the forward strand.
GCCTGGCTCCTCGCCGACGAGCGCGTCTCGGTCGTCCTCGGGCCGCGTCGCCCGGAGCAGCTGCAGCCGGCGCTCGCCGCTCTCGACTCGCCGCTTTCGGTGGAGGAGCGCGAGGCGCTCTCCGATGAGTTCCGCCTCGACGCCGGGTCTTGAGACCACACGAGGAGAGGAGCCCGACGATGGAACAGATGCTCGAGGCGTATGCGGCGGTCGTACGCGCGAAGGACGTCGACGCGTTCCTGAATCTGTACGCGAACGACGCCCGCGGGCGACGACGGGAAGGTGCACGCTAGGCCATCGCGCGGGCCTCGGCGACGGCCGCACGGATGCGTGCCGCGCCGTCGAGGAACTCGGGCGTCTCGCAATGCGGCACGATCACGCGCTCGATCGGCAGCCCTGCGACGCGCTCGAGCGAATCGAGGAGCGGCCCACGGTCGGCCTCGTCGACGAAGACGTGCATGTCGCCGTCCCGGCCGGTCAGGACGTCGCCGCTCACGAGCGTGCCGTGCTCGCGGACGAAGAAGAGCACCTGCTGCGGCTCGCCGTCCAGCTCGATCGCGTCGACGCCCGGCGGCAGCTCTCGCGTCGTGGCGGGGTTCGGCCGCTTGCGCCACTCCGCCCGGGGCGACGTCCAGACCGAGGCGCCGAAGCGCTCCACGAATTCGCCGGTACCGCGGTAGTGCGCCGGCTGCGTGAGCAGCACGCGCACGGGCTTGCCGTCGGGATCGAAGGAGTCGTCGGGCGGTAGGAACGGATCGACGAGCACGATCTCCCCGTGCGTCTCGTAGCGCACGACCGGAACGACCTCCGGCCAGTCCTCGCCGGTCTCCCAGTCAGGGTGCGGCGACAGCCACCAGCTGAGGGCGCCCATGCCTACCGCTCTGTCTACCGCTGGGCGAGCGGGACGAACTCGCGCTCGTCGTGGCCCGTGTAGACCTGCCGCGGCCGCGCGATCCTCTGCTCAGGGTCGGAGAGCATCTCCTCCCACTGGGCGAGCCAGCCCGGCAGCCGGCCGAGCGCGAACAGCACCGTGAAGTAGTCGGTCGGATAGCCCATCGCCTGGTAGATGAGCCCCGAGTAGAAGTCGACGTTGGGATAGAGCTTGCGCGAGACGAAGTAGTCGTCCTCGAGCGCGATCCGCTCCAGCTCGAGGGCGATCTCGAGCTTCGGGTTGAGGCCCGTCTGGGCGAAGACGTCGTCGGCGACCCGCTTGATCAGCTTCGCGCGCGGGTCGTAGCTCTTGTAGACGCGATGGCCGAAGCCCATCAGGCGGCCGTGGCCCGCCTTCACGCTTTCGATGAACTCCGGCACCCGCTCGACCGTGCCGATCTGGTCGAGCATCCGCAGGACAGCCTCGTTCGCGCCGCCGTGCAGCGGCCCGTAGAGCGCGGCGATCCCGGCCGAGACGGCGGAGAAGGGATCGACCTGCGTCGAGCCGACTCCGCGCACCGCGTTCGTCGAGGCGTTCTGCTCGTGGTCGGCGTGGAGGACGAGCAGGATCTCGAGCGCGCGCTGCAGCACCGGGTTCGGCTCGTGGCGCCCGCCGATCTCGAACGTCATGTTGACGAAGTTGCCGATGTAGTCGAGGTCGTTGCGCGGGAAGACGTAGGGCAGGCCGCGGGTGTGGCGGAACACCCAGGCGGCGATGGTCGGGAACTTCGCGATCAGCCGCAGGCGCTGCAGGCGGCGGCTCTCGACGTCGCCGATCTCCTTCGCGTCCGGATAGAAGGTCGAGAGCGCGGCGACCGCGCCGAGCAGCATCCCCATCGGGTGCGCGTCGTGGCGGAAGCCGTCGAGGAACTGCGTCACGTTCGTGTGCACGTACGTGTGGACACGCACCTCCTCCTGCCATGCGTCGAGCTGGTCGCTCGTCGGCAGCTCGCCCTCGAACAGGAGCCACGCCGTCTCGAGGAAGCTCGCGTGCTCGGCGAGCTGCTCGATCGGATAGCCGCGGTAGCGGAGGATCCCGGCGTCGCCGTCGATGTAGGTGATGCCGCTGCGCGTCGAGGCGGTGTTGAGGAAGGCCGGGTCGTACGACATGAGCCCCAGCTGGCGGAGGTCGGTGGCCCGGATCGTGCCGTCCGAGATCGGGATCTCGACCTCGGTTCCCGTGCGGTTGTCGCGCACGCTCAGCGTGTCCTCGGCCACGTGGAGACCTTAGCTCCGGACCCCCTGTTTGCAGTTCGACAAGTGCGGAACCCCAGTCCGAGAAATACGACGCGAAAAGGAGAAAACACATGGGGTTCAACACGCTCAAGGACGTACTGCAGGAACAGCTCGAGGATCTGCACAGCGCCGAGACGCAGCTCGTCACCGCGCTCCCGAAGATGGCGCAGTCCGCGCATCACGACGAGCTTCGGCAGGCGTTCGAGCATCACTTCGAGGAGACGCGTGAGCACCTGAAGCGCGTCGAGGAGGCCCTCGGAGAGCTCGGCGTCTCGAACCCGACCGAGGTCTGCAAGGGCATGCAGGGCCTGATCGCCGAAGGCGAGGAGATGATGGGCATGAGCGGCGACCCGACCGCCAAGGACGCCGCGCTCATCGGCGCCGCGCAGCGCGTCGAGCACTACGAGATCGCTGCGTACGGCACGGCCCGGCAGCTCGCGGACGACTGCGGCTTCGACGGCATCAAGGACCTGATGGACCAGACGCTCGACGAGGAGTCGCAGGCCGACAAGCTCCTGACGAAGATCGCCACCGGCGGCATGTTCAAGGCCGGGGTCAACCAGCAGGCCACCGCCTAGTGAAGGCAGTCACCTGGCAAGGCAAGCGCGATGTCCGGGTCGAGGAGGTCCCCGACCCGGGCATCCGCAAGCCCGACGACGTGATCGTCCGGATCACGTCGTCGGGAGTCTGCGGCTCCGACCTCCACCTCTACGAGGTCATGGCGCCGTACCTGAACGAGGGCGACGTACTCGGCCACGAGCCGATGGGCGTCGTCGAGGAGACCGGCCCCGACGTGACCGCCGTCTCCCCGGGCGATCGCGTCGTCGTTCCGTTCAACATCTCGTGCGGCCACTGCTGGATGTGCTCGCAGGGGCTGCACTCGCAGTGCGAGACGACGCAGCAGCGCGAGCACGGCACGGGCGCCGCCCTCTTCGGCTACACGGTCCTCTACGGAGACGTGCCGGGCGGACAGGCCGAGTACCTGCGCGTGCCGTTCGGCAACACGCTCCCGATCAAGGTGCCGGAGGGACCGACCGACGACCGCTTCCTCTTGCTCTCCGACGTGCTGCCGACGGCGTGGCAGGGCGTGGAGTACGCCGAAGTCCCGGACGGCGGCACGCTGCTCGTGCTCGGGCTCGGCCCGATCGGCGAGATGGCGACGCGCATCGCGCAGCACCGCGGCCATCGCGTCCTCGGCGTCGACCTCGTCACGGATCGGCTCGAGCGTGCGCGCTCTCACGGCGTGGAGGTCTACGACCTGCGCGAGCACGACGACGACCTCGTCGGCGTGGTGCGGGAGGCGACCGACGGGCGAGGCCCCGACTCGGTCCTCGACGCGGTCGGGATGGAGGCGCACGGCGCTCCGGTGGCGAAGGCCATGCAGCAGGCGGCCGGGCTCCTCCCGGGCGCGCTGCAGCGGAAGTTGATGGAGACGGCGAGCATCGACCGGCTCCACGCGCTGTACCTCGCCATCGAGCTGGTCCGGCGCGGGGGCACGATCTCGATCTCGGGCGTCTACGGCGGCATGGCCGACCCGATGCCGCTGCGCGTGCTGTTCGACAAGCAGGTGCAGATCCGGATGGGCCAGGCGAACGTCCTGCGCTGGGTGCCGGACATCATGCCGCTCCTGCTCGACGGGGATCCGCTCGGCACCGACGCGTTCGCGACGCACCACCTCCCGCTGTCCGACGCGCCCGCCGCGTACGAGCGGTTCCAGAAGAAGGAGGACGGCTCGTTCAAGGTCGTCCTGCAGCCGTGAGGAGGTAGCCGTGCCGAAGATGGCGAGAGGAGAGAAGGTCAGGCGCTCGGAGCTTCCGGACACGCTGAAGCGCTCGGGCGCGAAGGCGCAGCGGACGTTTGCGAAGACGCACGACGCCGCCGTGGAGCAGTACGGCGAGGGCGAGCGCGCGCACCGGACGGCAATGGCCTCGCTCAAGCACACCCACGAGAAGCGCGGCGACCGCTGGGTGCCGAAGGACCGGCCCGGGCCGAGCGACCCGCGCTCCCGGAAGACGACGGCGCAGAAGCGGCGCGGCGAGGGGGAGACCTTCGGCGGCGTCGACGTCGAGCAGAACACGAAGGAAGAGCTGTACGAGCGCGCCCGGCGCCTGGGCGTCGAGGGCCGGTCGAAGATGTCGAAGCGCGAGCTCGCGCGCGCGATCGGGAGGAAGCAGTAGCCGATGCGCGTCGTCGTCACCGGAGCGAGCGGCAACGTCGGCACGAGCCTCCTGCGCGCGCTCGCCGCGGACGACGAGGTCGACGAGATCGTCGGTCTGGCCCGCCGGCGTCCGGTGCACGACTACCCGAAGACGGAGTGGCGGACCGCGGACGTCGAGCGCGACGACCTCGTGCCGCTCTTCCGCGGCGCCGACTGCGTCGTGCACCTCGCCTGGGCGATCCAGCCGTCCCACGACCTTCCCGCGCTCCGGCGGACGAACGTCGAGGGCAGCGAGCGTGTGTTCGAGGCAGTCGCCGGGGCGGATGTGCCGGCGCTCGTGTACGCCTCCTCGGTCGGCGCATATTCGCCGGGCCCGAAGGATCGGAAGGTCGACGAGAGCTGGCCCACCGAGGGGACGCCGACGAGTTTCTACGCCCGGCACAAGGCGGAGGTCGAGGCGATGCTCGACCGCTTCCAGCTCGAGCGGCCCGCGACGCGGGTCGTCCGCCTCCGGCCGGGCCTGATCTTCAAGCGCAGCTCCGGAGAGGAGCAGCGCCGCTACTTCCTCGGCCCGCTCTTCCCGCGTCCGCTCGCGCGACGCGGCGCGCTCGTCGTGGTTCCCGACATCGACGGACTGCGATTCCAGGCCGTCCACACGCGCGACGTCGCCGAGGCCTACCGCCTCGCCGTCGTCGCCGACGTCCACGGCGCGTTCAACGTGGCCGCCGAGCCGATGCTCGACGCGCCGACGTTGGCGCGGGCGCTCGGGGCGCGCGTCGTCCCGCTCCCGCGCACGCTCGCGCGTCGCGCGCTGGACGCGAGCTGGCGGCTCCGGCTGCAGCCCACGCCGCCGGGCTGGCTCGACATGGGCCTCTCCGTACCGCTGATGGACACGACCCGCGCGCGCGAGGTGCTCGGCTGGGCGCCGCTTCGCAGCTCCATCGAGGCGATCCGCGAGGTCCTCTCCGGGATCGCCGACGCCGGGGGCGAGCCGACGCCGCCGCTCGAGTCCGCCCGCCGCTGAGCAGTACGATCGCGGCCGTGGCCGCGCCGCCCGTCGTCTGGACTCCGAGCCCGGAGCGGATCGCGTCCGCGACGATCACGCGCTACCGCGAGTGGCTCAACGAGACACGCGGCCTGAGCCTCGACGGGTACCACGAGCTGTGGCAGTGGTCGGTCGACGAGCTCGAGGAGTTCTGGGCCTCGATCTGGGAGTTCTTCGAGGTCGAGGCGAGCGAGCCGTACGAGCGCGTCCTGACGACGCACGAGATGCCCGGCGCGAAGTGGTTCCCGGGCGCGCGGCTCAGCTACGCCCGGCACGTCTTCCGCGGTCGCAACGACGGCGACGTCGCGATCCGCCACGCGTCGGAGCTGCGCCCGCTCGGCGAATGGACCTGGGGAGAGCTGCGGGCACGCGCGGGCGCGGTCGCCGGAGCCCTGCGCGAGTCGGGCGTCGCCGCGGGCGACCGGGTCGCGGCCTATCTCCCGAACGTTCCCGAGACCGTCGCGGCCTTCCTCGGCTGCGCGAGCATCGGCGCGACCTGGTCGAGCTGCGCGCCGGAGTTCGGCGTCCGCAGCGTCGTCGACCGGTTCGCCCAGATCGAGCCGAAGGTGCTCCTCGCCGTCGACGGGTACCGCTACGGCGGGAAGGACTTCGACCGGAGCGAGGCTGTCGCCGCGCTGCAGCGCGAGCTGCCGACCGTCGAGCGCACGTTCGTGCTCCCCTATCTGGCCGGCGAGGAATGGGAGCTGCCGCCCGCCGAGCTCGAATTCGCCCAGCTGCCCTTCGACCACCCGCTCTGGGTGCTGTACAGCTCCGGCACGACGGGACTGCCGAAGGCGATCGTGCACGGCCAGGGGGGCATCCTCCTCGAGCACCTGAAGAAGCTCCGCCTGCACGTCGACGCACAGGCCGGCGACCGGCTCTTCTGGTTCACGACGACCGGCTGGATGATGTGGAACTTCCTCGTCGGCGGCCTCCTCTCCGAGGCGTCGATCGTCCTCTTCGACGGGAACCCGGCGCACCCGGATCTCGGCACGCTCTGGGACCTCGCCGACGCGGCCGGCATCACGTGCTTCGGCACGAGCGCGGGCTACATCACCGCGTGCCAGAAGGAGGGGGTGCAGCCGCGGGCGGGGCGCGACCTGTCCGGTCTCGACAGCGTCGGCTCGACCGGCTCGCCGCTCGCGCCCGAGGGCTTCGACTGGGTGCGGGAGAGCGTCGGCGAGGACGTCTGGCTCTTCTCCACCTCGGGCGGCACCGACGCCTGCACCGCCTTCGTCGGGGGCGTGCCGACGCTGCCGGTCTACCGCGGCGAGCTGCAGGCGCGGGCGCTCGGCGCGAAGGTCGAGGCCTGGAGCGAGGAGGGGCGCCCGCTGCTCGACGAGGTCGGCGAGCTCGTGCTCACCGAGCCGCTGCCGTCGATGCCTCTCTACCTGTGGGGCGACGAGGACGGGTCGCGGTACCGCGAAAGCTACTTCTCCACCTTCCCCGGCGTCTGGCGGCACGGAGACTGGATCGAGATCACCGACCGCGGCACCGCGATCATCTCCGGCCGCTCGGACGCGACGATCAACCGCGGCGGCGTCCGGATGGGGACAGCCGAGCTGTATCGCAGCGTTGTGGCTCTGGACGAGGTCGTCGACGCCCTCGTCGTCGACGTCTCGTCCGGCGACCGGCCCCGGATGACGCTGTTCGTGGTGCTGCGCGAGGGCCAAGAGCTCGACGATGCCCTGCAGGCGGAGATCCGCCGGCGCATCCGGGAGGACTGCTCGCCGCGCCACGTCCCCGACGAGGTGCTCGCAGCCCCGGAGATCCCGCGCACCCTCTCGGGGAAGATCCTGGAGGTGCCGGTGAAGCGCCTGTTGATGGGGGCGGCGGCCGACGAGGTGGCGAGCCGGGATTCCCTCGCCAATCCCGAGGCGCTCGACTGGTTCGCGCGCCTCGCGCGCTAACAAAAGGGCGCGCAGAGCGTCATACTGTTCCGATGTCCGGCAGCGGTCCCTGCTTTGAGGTACCTTCCCCGCGGTCGTGACGGTACGGGTCGACACCACCCTCGAGGTCCCGCTCGACGCCCCGTCCGAGCCGGAAGCGGTCAAGGCGCGTGGTTACTGGGCGCTCGTCCTCGCCCGGTTCCGGCGCGACAAGCTCGCCGTCGTCAGCCTCGGCTTCGTCGTCTTCCTGTTCCTCGGCGCTTTCGCCGGCGCCCCGATCGCTGCTCATCTGCTCGGCCACGGGCCGAACACGATCTTCCTCACGGCGATCCAACAGCCCGCCAACGTTCCGGTAGGCCCGTGGTCTCACGTGTCCCTTGCGCCCTACCCGAACGCCCCCGGCCACTTCGGCCACACGCTGTTCATCCTCGGCGGTGCCGACCAGACCGGCACCGACATGTTCCTCCGGATCCTCTACGGCGCTCAGACCTCCCTCGAGGTGGGCGTCTTCTCGACGATCTTCTCCGTCGCCCTCGGCGTGTTCATGGGACTGCTCGCCGGATACTTCCGGGGCTGGGTCGACACGGTCGTGTCGCGGCTGATCGAGATCGTGATGGTCTTCCCGGCCCTCCTGTTCATCATCGGTCTGCGGATCGTCGCCGGCCCGCAGCTGAACAACATCACCTTCGGCTTCCTCCAGCAGGGCGTCTTCACGCTCGTGCTCATCTTCAGCATCTTCGGCTGGTTCTATCCCGCGAGGATCATGCGCGGCGTCGTGCTCTCGCTGCGTGAGAAGGAATTCGTCGAGGCTGCCCGGATGACGGGCGCGAGCGACTGGCGGATCATGCGCTCGCACCTTCTGCCGCACCTCGTCGCGCCGATCATCGTCTACTCGACGATCCTCGTCGCCGTGAACATCCTCGGCGAGGCCGGTCTCTCGTTCCTGGGCCTCGGGATCGTGCCGCCGGCCGCGAGTTGGGGCAACCTGCTCGCGAACGCGCCGCTCTACTACCAGAGCGACGTCTGGATCCTGCTGGTGCCGGGAGTCGCGATCCTGCTCACGACGATCGCCTTCAACCTCCTCGGCGACGGCCTTCGGGACGCCTTCGATCCGCGCTCGCGGATCTAAGTCCGCTTCGGATCTGAGCTCGCTAACTCTTTCGGCACGTGATCGTCTGAATCAATTGCTGGTGTCTCTCACTCACCTCAAACGGGCCGCTCGTGAGGGCGGGCGGCGCCGAGATGGAAGGAGTCAAATGCGCAGGAAGTCTCTGCTCTCCCTGTTCATGTTGAGCATGGGAGTTGCGCTGCTCGTCGCCGCCACGACGGTTGGTACGGCTGCGGCGAGCCACAAGGCGCAGGCAAAGAAGGGGGGCAACTTGATTGTCACCCAGGTCGGCGCGTTCGACACGCTCGACCCGCAGCTCGCATACGTCAGCAACGACTGGGGCGCGCTCTACAACACCCAGCTCTTGCTGATGAACCTGCCGTCGAAGGGCGGCGCAGCCGGACTCCGTCTCCTGCCGGAGGCGGCGGCCTCGTTCCCGACTGTTTCGAGGAACGGCAAGACCTACGTGTTCCATCTTCGCAAGGGCCTGAAGTTCAACACCGGCAAGCCGGTGACTGCCGCGAACTTCCAGCGCTCGTTCGAGCGGAACCTGAGCCCGAAGATGTTCGCGCAGTACGGCATCTACGACGGCCTTGACAAGTTCCTCGTCGGCGGTGCGGCGTTCGCGAAGGGCACGACCAAGCACATCTCCGGGATCAAGGCCAAGGGTCTCAAGCTGACGATCCACCTGACCGAGAAGGTGCCGCAGTTCACGTCGATCATGGGCATGCAGTGGTTCTCGGCGATTCCGAAGAACATGCCGTACTCGAACAGGGACTCGGGCATCCTCAAGTACTCGTCGGCGGGTCCGTACTACCTCTTCAGCAACAACAACACGTCGCTGACGGTGATGAAGCAGAACAAGCACTTCCCGAAGAGCTTGCTCAAGAACTGGCCGCACAACCCGAAGACGATCATCGTCAAGAGCTATCCGACGTCGAGTGGTGACCCGCAGCTTCTGCAGGCGGAGAAGAACCAGGTCGACATCGCCGGTGTCCCCTCGCAGGATGCCGCGAAGACGATCAAGAAGTACGGCGTCAACAAGGGCAGGTTCAAGGTCGGGCCGACGACCTGCATCACCTGGAACTCCATCAACAACCAGTCGTTCAACGGCACCACCAACACCCCGAACATGCGGAAGGCGCTCAACTACCTGGTGAGCCGCAACGCGATCATCAACTTCGCGGGGCCGCTCTCCGGACAGCCTTCGGATCAGATCCTCGTGCCGGCCATCCCGGGTTACACGAAGTTCAACACCTATCCGGCCGCCGGGAACTTCGCCAAGGCGAAGCAGCTCGCCGGCAGCAGGGCGAACGGCGCGAAGCTGGTCATCTACTACCGCCAGCAGAGCCCGTACCAGACCAACGTCGCTGAGTACATCAACTCGCAGGCCTCGAAGCTGGGCATGAAGCCCACGCTGCAGGCGTCCGACCCGACGAACTTCTACGGCGCGCTCGAGACGAAGTCGACCGCCACCGGGCCGAACGGCTACAACGTCACCGCCTACGGTGGCTGGTGCGCCGACTACCCCGATGGCTACGACTACTTCAACGTCAACTTCGACGGTCGTACGATCGGTGACACCGGTAACACGGACTACATGTACTTCAACAACGCGGAGTTCAACAAGGCCATGGACAAGGCCGCAGCCGCGACCGGTGCCAAGCGGGCGAAGCTGTACGGGGCGCTCGACAAGCTGTTCATGAACAAGTACGCCCCGATCATCCCGACGCAGATCGGCAACACCCGGTGGATGACCTCGAACCGGGTCCACAACTGGACCTACAGCAAGTGGTGGGGCCAGCCTCTCTGGAACGTGGTCAAGCTCGGCTAGAGACCTACCCAGGCAGGAAACAGAACGGAGGGGCGTCCCCCGGACGCCCCTCCGTAAATCCCGTAAAGTGCGAGACTCCGACTAATCCGAATCACAAAGGCAGGCCGTGGGTCAATATCTCATCCGCCGCACGTTCTGGGCCTTCTTCCTCTTCGTCGTGGCGACCATGATCACGTACGTGATCTTCTTCGTCGTCCCGGCTGACCCGGCCACGCTTGCGGCCGGCAAGGCGACGAAGCCCGAGATCGTGGCTCACATCCGGCACATGATGCACCTCGACCTACCGATCTATCAGCAGTACTGGCTGTTCGTCTGGAACCTCGTCCGGCACGGCTCGTTCGGCTACTCCTTCGTGAACGGGCTCCCCGTACGGACGATGCTCGGGCAGGAGATCCCCGTCACCGCCTCCATCGTGTTCGGCGGCGTCATCCTGTATCTCGCGATCGCCATCCCGACCGGCGTCATCTCGGCGCTGAGGCCCCGCTCGATCCTCGACCGCACCGGCATGGTGTTCGTGCTGGTCGGGATCTCGGCCCCCTCGGTCTGGATCGGCCTGATCCTGCTCTACCTCGTCGGTTTCAAGCTCGGCTGGACGCCGATCGGCGACTACTGCAACCTCAGACCGAGCCATCAGATCGGGGTCTGCTCGGGTCCGGCGCAGTGGGCATACCACCTGATCCTGCCCTGGATCACGCTCGCCGTCGGCAGCGCGGCGCTCTACACGCGGCTCATCCGCGCCAACGTCATGGAGACGATGTCGGAGGACTACGTGCGGACGGCTCGCGCCAAGGGGGCCTCGCCCGCGCGCGTCCTCGTTCAGCACGTGTTGCGCAACAGCATGCTTCAGGTGGTGACGATCCTCGGGATGGACCTCGGCCTGCTGCTCGGCGGCGTCGTGTTCGTCGAGATCGTCTTCGGACTGCCCGGGCTCGGCCAGCAGCTCGTCCAGGCCGCACCGCGGTTCGACCTGCCGGTGATCGTCGGGATCGTCATGTTCTCGACGCTCGCCGTCATCACCTTCAACTTCCTCGTGGACGTCTTCTACGCGTGGCTCGACCCACGCATCCGCCTGGCGTAGCGATGGCGCTGCTCGAAGTCGACAACCTCCACACGCGCTTTCATACCGACGACGGTGTCGTCAAGGCCGTCTCCGGCGTGAGCTTCGAGCTCGATCGAGGCAAGACGCTGGGCGTCGTCGGCGAGTCGGGGTCGGGCAAGAGCGTCACCTTCCTCACCGTGATGGGCCTCGTCGACCGCAAGAGCGCCGAGATCGAGGGCTCCGTCCGGTACGACGGCGAGGAGATTCTCAAGGCCTCGAGCTCTCGGCTCCGGCACATCCGCGGCCGGCGGATCGGGATGATCTTCCAGGACCCGATGACCTCGCTGAACCCGGTGAAGAAGATCGGCTGGCAGCTCGAGGAAGCGGTGCTTCTGCACAACGACGTGCCTCGCAGCGAGGCGCGTCGCCGCGCGATCAAGGCGCTCGAGGAGGTCGAGATCCCGCGGGCCGACACCCGGGTGGACGACTACCCGCATCAGTTCTCGGGTGGCATGCGGCAGCGCGTGATGATCGCGATGGCGCTCATCAACCAGCCCGAGGTGATCATCGCCGACGAGCCGACGACCGCGCTCGACGTGACGACCCAGGCGCAGATCTTGAAGCTCATGAAGCAGCTTCAGGACGACCACGGCGCGGCGATCGTGATGATCACGCACGACCTCGGAGTCGTCGCCGAGCTCGCCGACGACGTGCTCGTCATGTACGGCGGCCGGGTCGTCGAGGAGGCGAAGGTCGACGATCTCTTCGCCAAGCCCGAG
>DATCYP010000094.1:0-10684 GCA_036526375.1 Gaiellaceae bacterium
GTCGCAGATCATCCGCGCCGTCTGGCCCTCGGGCAGCACGCGGAACGTCTCGGGATCGGGGATCGCGACCATGTCCGACTCCTCGATCGCGTTGAAGCCGGTGATCGACGAGCCGTCGAAGCCCATCCCGTCGTCGAGCGCTCCGTCGACCTCGCTGCGGGTGATCGAGAAGCTCTTCAGGTGCCCTTCGAGATCCGTGAACCAGAGGAGCACGTCCTCGATGCCGCGGGCCTCGATCTCCGCCAGCACTTCCTTGCGCGTCTCCGGGTCCGATGTCGCCCGGTTCCTGCTCTCCACGTAGGCCATTCTCCCTCCTTGACTCTGCTTCCGAAAAACAAAAAAGCCTCGGCCGCGACGCTCTGTCGCAACCGAGGCTCCGTCGCCTCGCAAATGTCGGCCAGAATTCTACAGGTCGGCCGGACGGAATGGTGGCTACCCTCAACGGCGTCCTGGTTCGCACGCTCCTCGCCCTGTCCGTCCTCGCCGCGGCCGCGACGTTCGCGTCGGCGCCGCACGCGGCGCGCTCGTCCGAGCCGCAGTACACGGCGCCCGCCGGCTCCGGTGCGCTCTTCCTCGTCCGCGGGCACGGCTACGGGCACGGCGTGGGCATGGGGCAGTGGGGCGCCCAGGGCTACGCGCTGCAGGGCTACACGTACGAGCAGATCCTCGCGGCCTACTACCCGGGCACGACGCTCGGCGAGACGACCGTCACCTCGATCCGCGTCCTGCTCGCGAGCGCGAAGAAGCAGCTGACCATCTCGTCGAAGAGGCCGATCGCAGTCGAGGACGGGGACGGCATCGACCACACGCTCCCCGCGGGCACGACGACGTTCACTCCGGCGCTGAAGCTCGCGGTGGACGGCGGTCCGGCGGTGGCCCTGACTCCTCCGCTCACGTTCGCGCCGACGGCCGGGACGAGCCTCACGCTCGGGCGCCGCTACCGCGGCCAGATCGTCGTCGACGCGCCGAACGAGAAGCTGCGGGCGATCAACGTCCTGCCGCTCCAGCAGTACCTGTATGGCGTCGTCCCGGCGGAGATGCCGTCGGCCTGGCTCTCCGCCGCGCTCGACGCGCAGGCGGTTGCTGCGCGCTCGTACGCCCTCGCGAGCCGGCGCGCCGGCGCACCGTTCGACGTCTATGCCGACGGGCGCAGCCAGGAGTACCTCGGCGTCTCGGTCGAGACGGCGGCCGGGAGGCAGGCCGTGGACGAGACCGCGGGCGCGGTGCTCCTCTACGACGGCGGCGTGGCCGACACGCTCTTCTCCTCGAGCACCGGCGGCTGGACGCAGTCGGCGGCCGACGCGTTCGGCTCGCCCGGCCGGCCGTATCTCGTCTCGGTCAAGGATCCCTACGACAAGATCTCGCCGTACCACGACTGGGGCCCCGTGACGGTCACCGGCAAGACGCTCGGCCAGGCACTCGGAGCCGTCGGTCGCGTCGTGGACGCGACGGTCAGGCGCAACTCGTCCCGCCGCGTGAAGACCCTCGAGGTGACCTCGCTCTTCCGCGGCTCGCAGCGAACGGCCTCCGTCGGCGGGAGCGCCGCGGCGGCGGCGCTCGGGCTTCGCTCGTCGTGGTTCAGCGTCGGCGTCCTCTCGCTGCAGCCGCCTTCGCCGAATCCCGCGGTCGCTCCCCTCACGAGAGTCACGCTGAGCGGCGTCGTCCGGGGCGTCCGCGGCGTCGTCGTGCAGAAGCGCAGCGCCGGAACGGCGTGGAGACGGATGCGGGCGGTCAAGGCGGGCGCCTTCCGGTTCACCGTCAGACCGAAGGTCACCACGCAGTACCGGCTCGCGACGGCGCAGGACGCGGCGGCGAGCGTGCGGATCCGGGTAGGCGCCGCTACCTTGAAGAAGTGAAGAAGTCGAGGGTCGCGCTGCTCGGCGCGGTTGTCGCTGCGCTCGTCGCGACCTCCGCCGCTGCGGCGTTCACCCCGACGAACACGTACTACGACAAGCAGTGGTATCTCAGCCAGGACAACGCGTTCGACTTCTGGTCCGACCCGCCGACGTTCGATCCTCCCGTGAAGGTCGCGATCGTCGACTCGGGCGTCGACTGCAACCTGCCGGACTTCAAGGGACAGATCGCGAAGGTGAAGAGCTTCGTCGGTGGCAGCGCATGCCTGGACGCCCAGGGGCACGGCACGATCGTCGCCGGTGAGATCGCAGGAGCGCTTGGCACGGGAGGTGTCGTCGGCCTCGCCTACTCGTCCCAGCTCCTCGTGGCCAAGGTCGTCGCCGCGGACGGCTCGATCCCGCTCAAGGCGGAGGCGGCCGCGATCCGCTGGGCCGTCAACCAGGGCGCGCGGGTCGTCAACCTCAGCTTCGGCGCCGTCCGGGACCCGGCCAGGCCCGCGCTCGACACGTACTCGAAGGTCGAGGCGCAGGCGGTGGCCTACGCGGTCAGAAGGGGAGCGGTCGTCGTCGCCGCGGTCGGAAACGCCGACGAGGCATACACGACCCCCTGGCCCTACGCGAGCTGGCCGGCCGCGCTGCCGCACGTCCTCGGCGTCGGCGCCCTGACGCGCTCCGGCAACGTCCCCGATTTCTCCGACCAGGATCCGACCTACGTCGATCTCGCTGCGCCGGGAGTCGGCATCTTCTCGACGTTCCCGTCGGCGTTGACCGCTCAGCAGACGGGTTGCGTGCCGCAGGGCTACACCGACTGCGCGAGCGGCGACTACCGCCGCCCCGAGGGGACGTCCTTCGCCGCGCCGCAGGTGTCGGCCGCCGCGGCCGTCCTGCTCGAGGTGCACCCCGGCCTCTCGAGCAGCCAGGTGACGCGAATCCTCGAGCGCCACACCGACGACGTCAACGCCTCGAACGGCTGCGCCGAGTGTCCCACCGGGCGGGACAAGTACAGCGGCTGGGGCCGTCTCGACGTCACCAAGGCGGTCCAGTTCCTGAGCTCGGGCTCTCCGCTCCCGCCCTCCGACCATCTCGAGCCGAACGACAGCGTCCCGCAGGCGCGCAAGCTCTGGGGGAAGCGGCCCGACATCAAGGCCACGCTCGACTACTGGGACGACCGGATGGACTTCTACCGCGTGCACCTCGCCCCCCGGGAGCGGCTCCAGGCAAGGCTCTCCGCGCAGTGGCCGCGCGCGACGGTCGGCATGAGCCTCTGGCGGCCGGGGACGAAGAACGTCTTCCGGCAGCACGGCGCGGTCGTCCAGGCGGCGCATCCCGGGAAGACGCAGCGTTTCTCCTACCGCGCGCGGCGCGGCGGCTGGTACTACCTCGTCCTACGGGTCGCGCACCACGGCGGCGGCCGCTACGCGCTGCAGCTGAGCAAGAGCCCCTAGCTACTCGTCTCGAGCAGCTCGTCCTCGGCGACGGCTCGCATCACGCGCGCCGGACTGCCGACCACGAGCATCCGCGCCTCGACGTCCTTCGTCACGACCGCACCCGCTCCGACGTACGCCTCCTCGCCGATCTCGACGCCCGGGAGGAGGATCGCGCCGCCGCCGATCCGCGCGCCGCGGCGGATCGTCGGGCCCTTGATCAGGTCGTGGCGCCGCTCGGTGCGGCCCATGAAGTTGTCGTTGGTCGTCACGACGCAGGGGGCGACGAAGACGTGCTCCTCGAGGATCGAGTAGGCGGTGATGTACGCCTCCGCCTGGATCTTCGTCATGGCGCCGATCGTCGTGTCGTTCTCCACGAGTGCGCCGCGCCCGATCACGACATCGTCCCCGACGATCACGCGCTCGCGCACGTACGACTGGTCGCCGAGGATCACGCGCGCTCCGACCCTGGCGCCGGCGAACACGACCGCCCCGGTGGAGACGATCGTCCCGTCGCCGATCTCGGCCGGCGGCAGCTCCTCGCGCCTCGCCGTCGAGCGCGGCGAGAGCGCTGGCTGCTTGCCGACGACCGCGTGCTCGAGCACTTTCACGCCCTCGCCGAGCACCGTGCCGGGATAGACGATCGCGGTCGGATGAACTTCGGGCTCAACCGCCATGGAGACTCCCCGTCAGCAACTCGAGCGCGCGCACGACCTCGAGGCCGTCGTGCATCTCGCGCCCGTCCCAGCCCTCCCGCACGAGCCGCACGAAGTGTTGGCACTCGAGCTTCAGCGGTTCGGCGTTCGAGAGCTTGGGGCTGAACGTGTCGCCGGTCCGCGTCCGCCACTCGCCGTACGTCCCGGACGGCTGCTCCGGCGCCTTGTCGTAGACCGTGATCTTGTGCTCGAGCTCCATGTCGTCGAAGACGGCCATCTTGTCGCGGCCGACGACGGTGAGCCGCCGCATCTTGTGCGGGTCGAGCCACGACAGGTGCATGTGCGCGATCTTCCCCGACGCGAAGCGGAGGTAGCAGAAGACGACGTCCTCGACCCCGTCGTTGAGGAACGCGTCACCGTGCGCGGCCGCCTCCACGATCTCCTCCTGGATCAGGTGGAGGATCACCGAGAGGTCGTGGACGCCGAGCGACCAGAGCGCGTTCTCGTCCTTGCGGATCACGCCGAGGTTCTGGCGGTTCCCGTAGACGACGAGCACCTCGCCGAGCTCGCCGCCGTCGACGAGCTCCTTCAGCTTCTGCACCGCCGGGTGGTAGAGGAGAAGGTGGCCCGGCATGAGCACGAGCCCGCCGGCCTTGGCGAGCCCGATCAGCTCCTCCATCTCCGCGGCCCGCATCGCCGGCGGCTTCTCGACGAAGACGTGCTTGCCGGCCTGGAGCGCCGCGCTCGCGAGCGGATAGTGCGTCGGCACCGGGGTCGCGATCACGACCGCGTCGACGTCGTCCGCGGCGAGCAGCTCGTCGAAGTCGCCCGTCACCGTGGCGTCTGGATAGCGCTCGGCGAACTCGGCGCGCCGCTCCTCGCTCGCGTCGCAGAGCCAGCAGAGGTCGGTGAGCTCGTCGAAGTTGCGCGCGAGGTTGCGGCCCCAGTAGCCGAGCCCCGCCTGTCCGACCCGCAGCCGCGTCACAGCTTGAAGACGTGCGGGGCCGCGCCGCCCTTGGCGCCGGTCGCGTTGCGGAGATCGACGACGAGCGACGCCTCATCCACGAGCTGCTCGTAGTCGAGCGAGGAGTGGTCGGTGACGATGACGACGCAGTCGTGGGCCTGCGGCTCGTAGGGGACGGAGGTCAGCGCGACGCCCTGCTGATCGATGCGCGGGACGTGCGGGTCGTGGAACGAGACCTCGGCGCCCGCGTTCTGCAGGAGCGAGATGAGCTTCAGCGCGGGCGACTCGCGCATGTCGCCGATGTCCGGCTTGTACGCGACGCCGAGGACGAGGATCCGCGAGCCCTTCATCGCGCGCTGCGCGTGGTGGTTGAGCGCCTGCGAGACGAGCGAGCGGCAGAAGTACGGCATCTCCTCGTTCACCTTGCCGGCCAGCTCGATGAACTCCGTGTAGAAGCCGAACTCCCGCGCCTTCCAGGTGAGGTAGAAGGGATCGACCGGGATGCAGTGCCCGCCGAGGCCCGGCCCCGGGCTGAAGCGCATGAAGCCGAACGGCTTCGTCGAGGCGGCATCGACGACCTCCCAGATGTCGATCCCCATGCGGTCGCAGAGGATCGCGAGCTCGTTGACGAGCGCGATGTTGACCGAGCGGAAGATGTTCTCGAGCAGCTTCGTCAGCTCGGCCGCCTCGGGGCTCGTCACCTCGTGGACGGTGTCGATCGCGCGGCTGTACAGGGCGGCGGCGCGGCGCGTGCACTCGGGCGTGATCCCCCCCAGCACCTTCGGCGTCGTCTTCGTCGTCCAGTCCTCGCGGCCGGGGTCGACCCGCTCCGGCGACATCGCGAGGAAGAAGCCCTCGCCCACGCGGAGGCCGCTCCCCTCCTCGAGGATCGGCTGCAGCACCTCGCGCGTCGTTCCGGGCCAGGTGGTCGACTCGAGCACGACGAGCTGGCCCTCGCGCAGCACCTGCCCGAGGCCGCGGGCGGCTCCTTCCACGATCGAGAGATCCGGCTCGCGCTGGCGGGAGAGAGGGGTCGGCAGCGCGATGAGGATGGCGTCCGCCTCGCGGACTTCCTCGTAGCTCGTCGTCGCGTGGACGAGGTCGCGTCCCACGAGCGACGCCAGCCGCTCGCCGGGGACGTCGTCGATGTGCGACTCGCCGCGGTTGAGGGCGGCGACGACCTCCTCGACCACGTCGACGAGCAGGACGCGGCAGCCGGCCTCGGCGAACGTGGCTGCGAGAGGCACGCCGACGAAGCCCGCGCCGATCACGGCGACGTCGTAGGAGGCGCCCTCAGCCACGGTCGGCAAGGCTAGCTGCGACCCGTTCCGCCGCGTGTCCGTCTCCGTACAGCGGCGGGCGTTCCTCGGGCATCCGCGCGGCCGCGACCGCAGCCGCGAGCTGCTCGGGATCGTCGTCGACGAGGACGTTCGCGCCCAGCTCGACCGTGTCCACCCACTCGGTCGACGGGCGCGCCGTCACGCACGGGACGCCGTACCAGTACGCCTCTTTCTGCAGGCCGCCGGAGTCGGTGACGAGGACGCGCGCCTGCGAGACGAGCGCGGCCATGTCGAGGTAGCCGACCGGCGCGAGCACCTCGACGTTGGACGGCAGCTTGTCGAGGGCGGCGCGCGTGCGCGGGTGCGCGGGAAAGACGACGCGCTCGCCGAGCCGGCCGAGGCCGTCCACGATCCGCGCCAGCCGCTCGGGCCGGACGTTCGCCTCGCGGTGGATCGTCGCCACGACGTAGCCCCCGGGCTCGAGGCGGTGCCGGGCGAGGATCTGCGAGCGCTCGCGGGCGATCGGGGCGAGCCGGAAGCACGCGTCGGCCATCACATCGCCGACGACCTCGATCCGGCCGGAGACGCCCTCGGCGAGCAGCGTCTCGCGCGAGCGCTCGTCGGGGCAGAGGAGGAGCGCCGCCATCGCGTCGACTGCGATCCGGTTGTGTTCCTCCGGCATGGACAGGTCGCCGCTGCGCAGGCCCGCCTCGACGTGCGCGACCGGGACGCCCGAGTCGCCGGCCGCCTCGGCGCCCGCGCGCGTCGAGTTGGTGTCGCCGAAGACGAGCGCCCAGTCGGGCCGTTCCTGCGCGAGCGCCGCCGCGATCGCAGGGCGCATCGTGGCGGAGTCCGCAGTGTGGAGGTCGAGGCGGTAGCGCGGCTCGGGCAGCCCGAGCTCCTCGTAGAAGACGTCGGAGAGCTCGGGATCCCAGTGCTGGCCCGTGTGGAGGCCGACCTCCTCGATGCCGGCCTCGCGGAGCGCGGCGCTTACGGGACCCGACTTGACGAACTGCGGGCGATTCCCCACAACGGACAGGACTCTCACCGGAGCGAGGCTACAATGGCCGCCGCTGCGGGCCGTTAGCTCAGCTGGTAGAGCAGGGGACTCTTAATCCCAAGGTCGCAGGTTCGATCCCTGCACGGCCCATGCCCAGACTTCTCACGGCGGCCCGGTGGAGACGCCGTGATTCGGATCCCACGGCGTCCCGGGGCAGCGACCCCACAGGCCGAGATGCCGCCCCTGCGCGCGCCGAGCGAGCCGGACGAGAAGTGGCGCGTACCGCCCGCGCCGGTAGTCGAAGAAGTACGGAGCGGCGGCCCCGACGCGCACCAGCTGGACGTTGACGTCGAGGCCGTCGTGCACGCGGAACGCTCCGGCCGTGGCTGCGATCGCGAGTAGAAGCCCGAGGGCAAGCAGGAGGGGTGAGCACGACCCGTCGCGTCTCCCCCGTCTCAGGCACGTCGCTAGCATCGCCTCGCGTGGAGGGATATCCGTTCGTGCACGAGGAGACCGTGCGGTTCAGCGACATCGACGGCATGGGCCACGTCAACAACGCGATCTTCTCGGCATACCTCGAACAGGCGCGGCTCGCCTGGTTCGGCCGGTACGCCGAGGACGAGCCGATGCCGCTCCGTGACGTGATCCTCGCCCGGACCGAGATCGACTTCCGCTCGCCGCTCGTCTACGGGGAGACGGTCTCGATCGGCGTGCGGCCCTCGCGGCTCGGGACGAAGAGTTTCGAGTTCGAATACGAACTGCGCGCGGGCGAACGCCTCGTGGCGGAGGCGAAGAGCGTGCTCGTCGGTTACGACTACTCCGCAGGGCGCAGCACCGAGGTGCCGTCGCGCTGGCGGCGGAGGCTCGAGCCCGCGCAGGCCGCGCGATGAGCTGAGCGCCGAAGCTGGCTTTCTGGCCTTTCCGCGACAGATCGTGCAGACTGCGACGAGCAAAACGCGGACTGGGGGGCTGAGCCACGAGCAGCGGGACGGAGCCGCTCGCGACCACTGCCGAGAGTGTCGACGACGCCGTCCGCCGGCTCGTCGTCGAGCGCTCGCACGACCTCGTCACCCTCTGCGATCCGACGGGTGCGATCGTCTACGCGTCTCCGTCCTGGGCGAGCCTCGGTTGGGAGCCGGCCCAGCTCGCGGGCATCGCCGTGCTCGAGCTGATTCATCCCGACGACGCCGCCCTGGCCACGGAGGCCTGGAACGAGGTCGCCTCCGGAACCGACGTCGATGCCGTCACGATCCGGCTGCGCCGGTCCGGCGGAAGCTACGGGTGGTTCGAGGTGAACGGATCCTCGGTTCGCGGCGACCAGGGCGAGCTCCGCTTCCTGCTCGGGACGGCCCGGGACGTGACCGAGCGGGAGGAGCTGCGCTGGCGCCTTCGCGACCTCGACGCGGTCTACCGGTTCGCCGACGCCGTGGCCGGAGCCCACGCGCTCGAGGAGGTGCTCGAGGCGGCGCTCGACACGTTGCTGGAGGCCACCGGCGCCGACCGGGCCTCCGTGCTGCTCGCCGACGACAAGGGCGTCCTGCGCTTCCGTGCCTGGCGCGGGCTCTCCGACGGTTACCGCGCCTTCACCGAGGGTCACTCGCCGTGGCGCCCGGACGCAGCGGACCCGCAGCCGGTGCTCGTGGACGACGTCGCCGGCGCCGGCTTCGAGCCGGAGCTCGAGCGCGTCGTACGCGAGGAGGGCATCGGCTCGCTCGCGTTCGTCCCGCTCGTGCGCGGAGGGCGGCTGCTCGGGAAGTTCATGCTCTACCGCGACGCGCCGCACGAATGGACCGACCGGGAGGTCCTGCTCTCGCGGACGACCGCCAACCACCTCGCGTCGGTCGCCGAGCGGACGAAGACGCAGCAGGCTCTACACGACTCGAGCGAGCAGCTCGCGAGCATCCTGCGGACGGTCGAGGAGGGGATCTCGGCGACGGACGCCGGAGGTCGCGTCCTGTTCGCGAACGACGCTGCCGCGCGCGTACTGGGACTCGAGAACGGTGACGAGCTCGTCGCGCTCTCGTCGGGCGAGCGCGACCTCTACGAGATCTTCGACCGCGAGGGAAACCGTCTCGCGCCCGAGGCTCTCCCGCCCGCGCAGGCCCTGTCGGGCACGGAGAGCTCGGCAGTCGTTCGCATCCGCTCGAAATCGGAAGGCTGGGACCGCTGGGTCGCGCTCCGCTCGATGCCGGTGTCCTCGCCCGACGGCAGCGTCGAGCTGGTCGTCAACGTCACGCGCGACATCACGCAGGAGACCGCCGCGGCCGAGCGCGAGGCGGACGCACGGCGCGAGGCAGAGGGATCGCGCTCGCGGCTCGCGCTCCTGCTCGAGGCGACCGAGCAGCTCAGCCAGACGCTCGACTACGAAGAGCTGCTGCGCCGCGTGCCGCAGCTCGTCGTCCCGCGCATCGCCGACGGCTGCCACGTCTACATCGCCCGCAACGACGAGACCGAGCTCGTCCGCGTCGCCCACGCCCACGTCGACGCGCGTCTCGCGGATCTCCTCGACAAGATCGACGCCGTCTACGACGTCGCGCAGCACTCGCGCATCCCCGTCGTCCAGGTCTTCCGCACCGGCAAGCCGATCCATCGACCTGCGCTCGCCGGGCCGCTCGAGAAGGTCGCGCGACCCGGCGAGGAGGAGATCGTCCGCATGGAGTCGCGCTCGCTCATCGTCGTCCCGCTCGAGGCCGGAGGGAGACGGCTCGGCGTGCTCGCCGTCACCTCTGCGGAGCCGGGCAGGCACGGGAGCGAGGACTTCGACCTCGTCACGGAGCTCGCGCGACGCGTCTCGCTGGCGCTCGACCTCGTCGGGCTCCACCGGCGCGCGCAGGACTCACTCGCGCAGCTGCAGGCGGTGATCGCGCAGCTGCCGCTGGGCGTCGCCATCACCGACGCCGAGCACCGGGTCGTGCTGCGGAACGACGAGCTCGAGCGGGTCTGGGGCGCTCCGATCGCGGTCGGCACCGACCATCGCAAGAGCGGCGTGGACACGGCCGGCTGGCCGCTCGAGCGCGCGATCGAGACCGGCGAGGTGACGATCGGCGAGCGCCGCGAGCTCGAGGTGGGAGACGAGGTGCGCATGCTCGAGATCAGCGCGGCGCCGGTGCGTGACGACGACGGCGCGATCGTCTCAGCCGTCGCGGTGGTCGCCGACGTCACGCGCCGCAGCCGCTCCGAGGAGCAGCTCCGCTTCCTCGCGCGCGCGAAC
Organism: Gaiellaceae bacterium; assembly: GCA_036526375.1. GTDB lineage: Bacteria > Actinomycetota > Thermoleophilia > Gaiellales > Gaiellaceae > Palsa-739. The sequence goes on from DATCYP010000094.1 coordinate 10,389, forward strand.
GAGCTGCTCGTGGCGAGCCTCGACTGGGAGCGGACGCTCGCGGCGATCGCGGAGCTCGCGGTGCCGACCCTCGCCGGCTATCTCGTGATCGACCTGTTCGACGAGGACGACCAGCTGCACTGGGTCGTCGCCGTCCACGCGGATCCGGAGAAGACCGAGCTCGTGCGCGAGCTGCGCGCGAGCTATCCGCCGACGCTGCCCACGCATCCGATCCAGGTCGCCCTGCGCACGGGGGAGCCGCAGCTCCTGCCCGACCTCCAGGCGGAGTCCGCTGCGATGGCGCACGACAAGAAGCA
>DATCYP010000095.1:0-66335 GCA_036526375.1 Gaiellaceae bacterium
GCGGCTGATGCTGGACGCGGTCGCGCCCGGCCTGCTGCTCGCGCAGGGGATCGGCCGCTGGGGCAACTACTTCAACCAGGAGCTCTACGGGAAGGCGACCTCGCTCCCGTGGGGACTGAAGATCGACGCGTTCCCGGGGCAGACCTTCCACCCGACGTTCCTCTACGAGTTCGTCTGGGACCTGCTCGGCGTCGTCTTCCTGCTCTGGGTCGACCGCCGCTTCAGGATCAGGCGCCCGGGCCTCTTCGCGCTCTACGTCGCGGTGTACTGCCTGTTCCGGACGTACGAGGAGACGCTCCGCATCGACCCGTCGAACCATTTCCTCGGCCAGCGGATCAACTTCTGGGTGTCGCTCGTCCTCTTCGTCGCGAGCCTCTCCTTCTTCTTCTGGTGGCAGTTCCGGCCCGAGTCGAAGGAGCCGAAGCCGCCGAAGCCGCCCGAGCGGAAGCCGCGGCCGGTCAAGAAGGGGCCGACGATGGCCGTCCCCCGCGGGCGCGTCCGGTAACGGCCGTACGATGCCGCGGTGATCGTTCGGGAGCTCGAGCTCGACCTCGACGCCTTCGAGGGGCCGTTCGACCTGCTGCTCGCGCTCGTCCTCAAGGAGGAGCTCGACCTGCGCGACGTCGACCTCGCCGGCATCGTCTCCGCCTTCCTCGAGCGCCTCGCCGAGCGGGAGGAGCTCGACCTCGAGGCCTGCGGCGAGTTCCTCGTCCTCATCGCCGCGCTCCTCGAGCTGAAGGCGCGCGCGCTCTTCCCGGACGAGTCGGCGGAGCTCGCGGAGCTCGAGCCCGAGGAGGCGGCGGAGGAGCTCGCGCGGCGGCTCGCGGAGTACCGGCGCGCGAAGGAGGCCGCCGCGTGGCTGCGCGAGCGCCTGGCAGAGGAGGGCGACCGCTACTTCCGCCTCGGCCCGGCGCCGTTCGCGCCGAAGGCCGAGACCCCCCTCGCGCCGCAGGATCCGGAGGGACTGGCGCAGGTGCTGCGCCTGCTCGCTGCGGAGCCGCCCGACGTGTCCCTCTCGCACATGGCCTTGCGCTTCCCGCCGGTGTCGCAGTTCCTCGAGCAGTTCCGCGCGCTGCTCCACCGGCGCTCGCGCTTCGACTTCGAGGCGGAGGTGCGGGAGCTGACGCGGCTCGAGCAGGCGTCGGCCTTTCTCGCGATCCTCGAGCTCCGCCGCGCGGGCGAGCTCGCGATCGAGCAGGCGGCGCCGTTCGCCCCGATCCGCGTCAGCCGCGTCACGCAGGAGAACCAAGCCCAACAGGAAAGGACCGCTGGATGGACCGTCCGCTCCGCCTGATCGCTGGCAGCTTCGAAAGCAGTGACCCGCTCGACAAGCTCGCGCGGACGCTCGAGGCACTGCTCGTCGTCGCGTCGGCGCCGCTCTCCGTCGAGGAGCTCGCGGTCGCGGCGGACGACGATCCCGAGCGGGTGGAGGACGCGCTGCGCCTCGTCGCCGAGCGGTTCGCCGAGGAGGAGCGAAGCGGCATCGTGCTCGAGCACGTAGCCGGCGGGTGGGCGTTCCGCGCCGGCCGCGAGGAGGCGGCCGCCTGCGCGCGCCTGTTCGAACGGCCGGCGCAAAGGAATCTCTCGCAGGCCGCGCTCGAGACGCTCGCCATCGTCGCGTATCTCGGCCCCTGCTCGCGGCCGGACATCGCCCGGATCCGCGGTGTCGCCGCCGAGTCGGCCGTCGCGAACCTCCTCGAACGAGGCCTGATCGCGGAGGCCGGGCGCGACAACGGCGCCGGCGGCGCGGTCCGCTACCGCACGACGCCGCTCTTCGAGCGGGTCTTCGGGCTGGAGAGCCTCTCGGAGCTGCCGCGCCTCGACGACGTCGGGGCCGACGCGGCCGAGATCCGCGACCGGCTGCACGCGGTCGCCGAGAAGCGCTCCGCCTAGAGCAGCCGCGCGGCGACGAGCACGAACCACGCCAGGAACGCGGCGTAGAACACGCGCTCGAGCAGACCGAGCACCGGTCGGACGAACGGCGTGCGGAGGCCGAGCCACGTCCCGACGGCGCCGGCGGTCGCGATCGCGCCGAGCAGCGGCTGCCCTTCCTCCGAACGTGGCAGCGCAGATGCCGCCCAGCAGACGGCGGCGAAGGCCAGGGCGGCGAGCACGAGGTGGATCGCACCTGTGCGCGTCCGGGCCTCCGTGTGCAGGGGATCCGTCGGGTACCGGGTGATCGCGAGGCGTGCGAGCGTGAAGACGAGCAGCAGCGCCGCGACCAGCCCGTGCCGGTGCAGCGCTGCAGCCAGCAGTGCCGCAGCGACGCCGGCGCAGATCGCTTGCGCCCGGTACCAGCGCGCGTACGCGCCGACGCCGTACTCGCTCACCGCGTTCCGCACCGGCGAGTAGCCGGTCGGAGCCAGGTGGAGGTAGGCGAGGCAGGCGACGCAGAGCGCCGTGAAGACGAGGGACGCCGCAGCTGCCGCGGCGGTCACAGCTTCTTGATGATGTTCTCCGCCTCGTCGCGCGTGAACGCGCGCAGCGTCTCGGTCTGCTCGGCGCCGTGGTGGCTGAGCTTCGTCACGATCTCGAGCGCGGTGTCGTCGTCGGGCGCCTCGAACACCTCGACCACGTCGTAGCGACCGAGCGTCACCCAGACGCCGACGAGCTTTCCACCGGCGTCCTCGATCTCCCGCTCGCCGTCCTCGATCCGGTCGCGCCAGGCGGGGAGCCCCATCCGCCCCTGCGAGGTCCAGCGGATGAGCGAGATGTACTGCGGCACGCTGCATATCTTCTCAAGATGCGCCTGAACGCGTTCCTCGCCCGGGCGGGAGTCGCCTCGCGCCGGCATGCCGACGAGCTGATCAAGGCAGGTCGCGTCACGGTCAACGGCGGCCCGGGGCAGCTCAACACGGACGTCGGGCCGCACGACCGGGTCGAGGTCGACGGGAGGAGGGTGGAGCGGCAAAGGCTCCGGTACGTCCTGCTGCACAAGCCGGCGGGCGTCCTCACCACGGCCCGCGACCCTCGAGGCAGGCCCACGGTGGTGGAGCTCGTGCCGGGTGAGCCCCGTGTCGTCCCCGTGGGAAGGCTCGACGCGGACACGACGGGGGCGCTGCTGCTCACGAACGACGGGCAGCTCGCGCACGGGCTCGCCCATCCGCGGTACGGCGTCGAGAAGACGTACGTCGCCGAGGTGGAGGGCGACCCGGACGAGGACGCGCTGCAGCGGCTCCGCGACGGCATCGAGCTCGACGACGGCCCCACCGCTCCGGCGAAGGCGCGCCGGCTCGGCCCGCGCAGCGTCGAGCTCGTCCTCCACGAGGGGCGAAAGCATCAGGTGAAGCGGATGCTCGCCGCCGTCGGCCATCCCGTGCAACGGCTGCACCGCAGCGCGTACGCCGGCCTGACGCTCGACGGGGTGGACCCGGGCGCGTGTCGGGAGCTCGAGCCCGCCGAGGTGGCAAGCCTCAGGGAAGCGTCAGCGCGAGAACCCGGCCGTGGCCGTGCAGGTTGACCGCCCACGCCACACGCTTGCCGACGACCGAGAGTCCGATCGGGGACCTGGGCGAAACGCCGAGCACGCGTAGCGCGCCGGTCGTCAGGTTCATCGCCTCGATCTTGCCGCCGCCGACGGCGTAGACCAGCGTTTGTCCGCTCGCGGAGAGCGTGTCGCCGACCGCGATGCCGTCCGTCGTTCCGAGCAGGGCTCCCGTGGTCGCGTCGTAGCGCTCGATGTTCCGCGTTCCGTCGGCGAGCTCGTCCACCACGGCCGCCACCGAGCCGGAGAGCGCCAGGGCGCGCACGGTCCCCGGCGGCGTGAACTGCGCGACGAGGCTCCCCGTCGTCGCGTCGCGGATCTCGACCGGCCTGCCCGCCGGGGCCGGAGGCGGGAAGTCGGGATTGGAGAGCTGTGTCGCGGCGACCTGCTCGGGCGCGGGCAACAGGGCGATTCGGTTCCCCGAGACGGCGAGCTCCGTCGCCCCCGGCACGACGACCGGCAATTGCGTGATCCCGGTGGTGCCCGTGACGCGAAACACTCCGTTCGACGGCGAGGGCTGTTCCGCCAGCTCCGAGCAGTCGTTCGGATCGACGCATTCGTAGTCGACGTCCGTGTACGCGAGCGTGGAGCCGACTCCCACGATCGGGCCGAAGAAACCGCCTGGCCCGCCATCCCTGAGCGCCGCCGCGAGGAAGACCATCTTGGGGGCGGGCCGAGCCCCGGCTTTCCGGACCCAGACGCTCGTCTCGAGGAAGTTGCCGCCGCCGTGACGTGTCCAGAGAACTCGTGCTCCGGCGAGCGCGAGCTGCGAGGGCACGCCGCCGTTCCCCGGGAAGGGATGCGCGGTGCCGACGAGGAGGGTCTTCGGCCGGCGACCTGTGCCGCGCACGTCGACGTGCCACTTCGCGCCGATCCACGCGATGCGGCCCGAGCCCTGCGCGAAGGCGCGGATCGGCGTCTTCGTCGTGAGCAGCGTGTGCGGAGCTCTCGCCTCGCGGGCACCGGCGGCCTGGACGGCGACGGACGCGGCGAGCGCGACCCCGAGAAGGGCAGCAGCCTGGCGAGACCGCAGGTGCATGCTCCGACGGTAATCGCGGTGGACAGAAGGAGCAATAGGCGTAACAGAACCGTGACAACTGCCGTTCCGGCCGGCGGCCTCCCCGGGCTCGGGCACGGCGGACACGCGGAGCAACGTCGACGGCTGCCCGTCGGCAACCGCGGCGACCGCCGCCTCGGCGTGCAGCTTCGTCAACAACGGCTTCGCATGGGACCACGGGTACTACGCCCCCGAGATCGACAACACGTGGCTCGGGCTCGTGGGCCCCGGCGTCGCGCACAAGGGGGTCGACGGCCGCAGCGCCACAGACGGGCCGAACTCGTCCGACGGCGCGAACTCCGATCCCAAGCTGGTGACCCAGCTCGACGACCCCGGGACGTGGGCCGACGAGACGGACATGCGTCCGACGCTGCTCTCGCTCGTCGGGCTCAAGGACGACTACGTCGAGGACGGCCGCGTCCTCGTCGAGGACCTCACCAACCCGCCGGACAAGAGCGGTCAGCCGAAGTTCGAGCGGCTGGCCACCTGCTACAAGCAGCTCAACGCCAGCGTCGGCGTGTTCGGTACGGATCTGATCCTCGCCGACACGGCCGCGCTGAAGACCGGCTCGAGCAGCGACGACTCGACGTACGACTCGGCGCTCGACCGGATCAGGTCGCTGGGCGCGGACCGTGACGCCCTGGCGACGAAGATCAAGGGCGACCTGTTCGCCGCCGAGTTCGACAACCACCCGATCCCCGGCGCCAACGATCTCGAGAACTGCGAGAGCATCCTGGCGCGGGCGAACGCGCTGGCCGGACAGGGCTAGCCGGCTTTAGAGGCCACGCGGGCGGGCCGCCCCGAACAGGCGGCCCGCCTCGGCCTTCACGAAGCCCATGTGCTCGTACATCGCCTCGAGCGTCGGCTCGCTCGCCCGGCGCGCCTTCTCGGCGCCGACCGCGAGCAGCCGCTGCAGCTCCCGCTCGTCGGCGCGCAGCTCACGGTAGCGCTCCTGGATCGGAGCGAGGAGCGCGACGACGGACTCGCCGACGGCCTCCTTGAAGTCGCCGTAGCCGGAGCCGTCGAAGCGGCGCTCGAGCTCGGCGACCGGCTCGCCCGTCGCGACGGACATGATCTCGAGCAGGTTCGAGATGCCCGCCTTCGCCTCGGGGTCGTGCCGGATCTCCTTCTCCGAGTCGGTGACCGCCGTCTTGAACTTCTTGCGGATCACGTCCGGCTCGTCGACCATCCGCACGACGCCCTGGGGCGCGCCCCGCGTCGTGGACATGAGCCGCTCCGGCTCCTGGAGGTTCTTGATCCGCGCGCCCTCCGCCGGATAGACGCCGCGCGGGATCGTGAACGTCTCGCCGTAGCGCTGGTTGAAGCGCTCCGCCACGTCACGGGTCAGCTCGAGATGCTGGCGCTGGTCGTCGCCGATCGGGACGATCTCCGTCTGGTAGAGCAGGATGTCGCCGGCCATCAGCACCGGATACGTGAAGAGCCCGGCCGAGACGAAGTCCTGTCCCTCGGACTTCTCCTTGAACTGCGTCATCCGCCGCAGCTCGCCGAAGCTCGTCGCGGCGCTCAGCAGCCAGGCCGCCTCGGCATGGGCGACGACGTGACTCTGCGCGAAGACCGTCGAGCGCTCCGGGTCGAGTCCGGTCGCGAAGAGCATCGCCGCGCCTGCCAGCGTGTACTCGCGCAGCTCCGCCGGCTCGATCGGCGTCGTGATCGAGTGGAGGTCGACGATGCAGAAGAACGCCTCGCCCTCCTCTTGGGTCGCGACGTACTGGCGGTAGCCACCCGAGTAGTTGCCGAGCGTCTTGTCGCCCGTGGCTCGGATGCCGGAGAAGACGCGCGGCTTGGCGGGCTCGGGTGCGGGCTGGGCGTCGGCCATGGAGGCTGATTGTGCCTAACCGCCTCTAAGCTGTTCCGATGGCTGTCACCGGCGCACCCGAGCTGCTGATCGTGATGGGCGCGAGCGCGACCCAGGAGCAGGTGGACGAGGTCGTTGCGCGGCTCGACGAGGCCGGCTGCTCGGCCCTCGTCACGCCCGGACGGGAAGCGACCGTGATCGGCGCGATCGGCGAGCGGGAGCTGCTCGCGACGCTGCCGCTCGAGGGCTTCGCCGGCGTCGAGCAGGTTCTGCCGATCCTCAAGCCGTACAAGCTCGTCTCGCGCGAGCTGTCCCCCGATCCCACCGTGATCGAGGCGCGCGGCCGGCGTATCGGTGACGGCTACTTCGGCTTCATCGCCGGCCCCTGCACGGTCGAGACGCGCGAGCAGACGCTCGAGACGGCGCGCGCCGTCGCCGCCGAGGGCGTGACGATGCTGCGCGGCGGCGCCTTCAAGCCGCGCACCTCGCCGTACGCGTTCCAGGGCCTGGGGGAGGAGGCGCTCGAGATCCTCAAGGAGGCGCGCGAGGAGACCGGGCTGCCGCTCGTCACCGAGCTCATGGACCCGCGGCACGTCGAGGCGGTCGTCGAGGCGGCCGACGTGATCCAGATCGGCGCCCGCAACATGTCGAACTTCTCGCTCCTCTCCGAGGTCGGCCGCACCCCGAAGCCGGTCCTGCTCAAGCGCGGGCTCTCGTCGACGGTCGAGGACCTGCTGATGGCCGCCGAGTACATCGTCAAGGAGGGGAACTCCGAGGTGATCCTCTGCGAGCGCGGGATCAAGACGTTCGAGACGGCGACACGGTTCACGCTCGACATCGGCGCGATCCCCGTGCTGAAGCAGGAGACGCACCTGCCGGTGATCGTCGACCCGTCCCATCCGGCCGGCCGGCGCGACCTCGTCCTGCCGCTGGCGCGGGCGGCCGTCGCGGCCGGCGCCGACGGGATCATCGTCGAGGTGCACCCGCGGCCGGAGGAGGCGCTGTGCGATGCCGCGCAGCAGATCCCGACCTCCGAGTTCCGCGACTTCTCCGACGAGATCCGCGCGCTCGCGTCCCTCATGGGACGCACCGTCGGGTAGCACATGCGCGTCGAGCCCGCGGCGTCGCTCGTCGGGCACCTCGTCGTGCCCGGGGACAAGTCCATCTCGCACCGCGCCGTCCTGGTCGGCGCCCTCGGCGAGGACGAGACGCGCGTGCGCGGCTTCGGGCGCTCGGGCGACACGCAGGCGACGGTCGACGCGATGCGCGCTCTGGGGGCCGAGGTCGAGGACGTCGCCGACGACGAGCTCGTCGTGCGGGGCGTCGGGCTGCGCGGCCTGCGGGCGGGCAGCGTCGACTGCCGCAACGCCGGCACGCTCATGCGTCTTCTCACCGGGATCCTTGCGGGTCAGGAGGGAGAGTTCACGCTGACCGGGGACGAGTCGCTGAGCCCGCGGCCGATGGAGCGGGTCGCGGCGCCGCTGCGGCGGATGGGAGCCGACGTCGAGACGACCGACGGGCATGCGCCGCTCGTCGTCCGAGGCTCGGACGCCCTGCGCGGGATCGAGATCGAGCCGGAGGTGGCGAGCGCGCAGGTCAAGTCCGCGATCCTCCTCGCGGGTCTCAACGCGCAGGGGCCGACGACGGTCGTCGAGCGCATCCAGACGCGCGACCACACGGAGCGCATGCTCGAGGCTGCGGGCGCGGTCGTCCGGCGCCGCGGGGCTTCGGTGACCCTTGAGCCCGCCGGAGCGCTGCAGCTCGAGGAGGTGGTCGTGCCCGGAGACCTCTCGTCCGCGGCGCCGCTGCTCGTCGCAGCGGCGCTCGTGCCGGGGAGCGATCTCACGATCCACGACCTCGGAGTCAACCCGCGCCGCACCGGACTCCTGGACGTGCTCGAGCGCATGGGCGCCCGCGTCTCGGTGTTCGACCGGCGCCGCGCGGGCGGCGAGCCCGTCGCGTCGGTGCAGGTGCAGCCGGGAGAGCTCGTCGCGACGGAGATCGGCGCGGACGAGGTTCCGGGCCTCGTCGACGAGCTGCCCCTCGTCGCGCTCCTCGCCTCCCACGCGCGCGGCGAGACGCGCGTCTCCGGTGCGGGCGAGCTGCGCGTGAAGGAGACCGACCGCATCGAGGCGGTGACCGACGGCCTGCGCCCGCTCGGCGCCCGGATCCATTCGCGGCCCGACGGCTGGACGGTCACCGGCGTCCCGGCTCGCCTCCGCGGCGGCCGCGTCGACGCGCGAGGCGACCACCGCATCGCCATGCTCGGCGCCGTCGCGGGCCTCGCCTCGCGCGAGGGCGTCGCGATCGAGGGCGCCGACACGGCCGCTATAAGCTTCCCCGGCTTCTACGAGCTCCTGGATTCGGTGACGAGGCGGTGAAGCGGCAGCGATGATCGTGGCGATCGACGGGCCCGCCGGCGCGGGGAAGAGCACGGTGGCGCGCGCGCTCGCCGAGCGCCTCGGCTTCCGCTACCTCGACACCGGCGCGATGTATCGCGCGCTTACGTGGCTGGCCATGCAGCGGAGACTCGACCTCGGCGACGCGCAGGGGCTGGCGCAGCTCGCGCGCGAGCAGCCGGTGCTCTTCTCCGACGACGACCGCGTCTGGATCGCGGGCACCGACGTCACGTCCTCGATCCGCGAGACCCGCGTCGACCGGATGGTGCCGGTCGTGGCGCGCCACCATCCCGTTCGCGAGGTGATGCGCGAGCGGCAGCGCGAGCTCGGGCGCGACGGCGACGTCGTGATCGAGGGACGCGACATCGGCACCGTCGTCGCTCCCGACGCCGAGGTGAAGGTGTTCCTCGTCGCCGACCGCGACGAGCGGGCGAAGCGGCGCGTCGCCGAGCGGCCCGGTATCGGCGCCGACGCGCTCGCCACCGACCTCCGCCTCCGCGACGAGAGCGACGCGGCGCGGATGCAGCCGGCCCCCGACGCGATCGAGATCGACACCACGAGCCTCGAGGTCGAGGACGTCGTCGACCGGATCGAGGCGCTCGTCGACGAGCGCTCGGCTGCGGCGTGAAGTCGGAGGACGTCGTCTGGACCTTCGGTCGGCCGGTGCTCGGCTTCCCGACCGCGGTCATGACCCGGCTCCGCTCGTACGGCACCGACCGGGTCCCGCGCACCGGCGGCGTCGTCCTCGCGTTCAACCACTTCAGTTGGATCGACATCCCGTGCGTCGGGTACGTCGCGGGGCGCCACCTCAACTTCCTCGCCAAGGTCGAGGCGCACGGCGTTCCAGGCCTCGGGCAGCTCATTCGCGGCTTCGGCACGCTCTCGGTGCGCCGCGGCGAATCCGACCGCGACGCGGTGCGCAGGATGCGCGAGGTCGTCCGAGACGGCGGGGCCCTCGGCGTCTTCGTCGAGGGGACGCGCCAGCGGAGCGGCGTCCCCGGCCACGTGCAGCCGGGTGCGGCGATGGTCGCGCTGCAGGAGGACGTGCCGGTGATCTGCGCCGCCATCCACGGCTCGCAGGACTGGCGGCTGGGCAACTTCGCGCCCGTCTCGATCGCGTGGGGCGAGCCGATGCGCTTCGAGGGGCTGCCACGCGGGGCCAAGGGCTACCGCGAGGCGTCGGCGCAGATCGAGGCCGAGCTCTACCGCCTCTGGAGCTGGCTGCGCGATCTGCACGAGGCGGGAAGGCCGCGCGTCGCGGTCCCGCCGGCGCGGGACGACGCCGCACCGGTCACGCTTCCGGCGTGACCGATCTCGAGGACATCGACTCCGGCGAGCTCCCCGCGCCGCCGCCTCCGCCGCTGCTGGGCGCGGTCGCGATCATCGGCTTCCCGAACGTCGGCAAGTCGACGCTCGTCAACCGGCTGACCGAGACGCGCGCGGCCGTCGTCCACGAGACCCCGGGCGTGACGCGCGACCGGAAGGAGCTCGTCTGCGAGTGGACGGGGAAGCGCTTCGTCCTCGTCGACACCGGCGGCGTCGACATCGCCGACCCTGCGCCGCTGACGCGGGCGATCGCACAGCAGGCGCGGGAGGCGGTCGGGGAGGCGGATCTCGTCCTCTTCGTCGTCGACGCGCGCGCCGGGGTGACGCCCGGGGACGAGGAGATCGCCCAGATCCTGCGGGAGGCGCGCAAGCCGGTGCTCGTGCTCGCGAACAAGATCGACGACCCGAGCCAGGAGCCGTTCGCCCTCGAATTGCACCGCCTCGGGCTCGGCGACCCGATCCCGATCTCGGGACTGCACGGGACGGGCAGCGGCGACCTGCTCGACCGCATCGTCGAGGAGCTCGAGCGGCTGGCGCCGGCCGGGCGGCCCTCGCTTCCCGACGACGCGATCCGTGTCGCGATCCTCGGCCGGCCCAACGTCGGCAAGTCGAGCCTCGTCAACGCGCTGCTCGGGCGCGAGCGGCTGATCGTGAGCGAGATCCCGGGCACGACGCGGGATGCCGTCGACACCGTCCTCGAGCGCGGCGAGCGCACCTTCGTCCTCATCGACACCGCCGGCCTCCGGCGCAAGCGGCGGCACCGGCAGGGCGTCGAGTACTACTCCGAGCTCCGCGCGCTCGAGGCGGCCGAGCGGGCCGACGTCGCGCTCGTCCTGATCGACTCCTCGGAGGGGATCGTGGAGCAGGACATCGCCGTCGCGGACGTCTCCCGGCACGCCGACTGCTCGACGCTCGTCGTTCTCTCGAAGTGGGACGCGACAACGATCCGCGTCGAGGACGTCCGCGGCGAGCTGCGCCGGCGGCTCCGCCAGCGGCCGCCCTTCGTCGCCGTCTCCTCGCACACGGGACGCGGGCTCGAGCGGCTGCTCGACGGCGTCGCCGAGCTGTTCGACCGGCACACGGCCCGGGTCCCGACGGCGGAGCTGAATCGCGCGTTCGCGGAGCTGCGCGAGGCGCGGCAGCCGCCGAGCGGCCCGCGAGGCCGCAGGCTCAACCTCCTTTACGGCGCGCAGATCCGGGTTCGGCCGCCCCGCTTTCGCGTCTTCGTCAACGACCCCGGGCTCGTCACGCGCGACTACGGCTATTGGGTCGAGAACCGGCTGCGGGAGCGTTTCGGCCTCGACGGCGTCCCGGTCTCGATCGACTTCGTGAAACGATCCTGACGATGCGCTTCCTGGTGGTCGGTGCGGGCTCGTGGGGGACGGCGTTCACGGGCGTGCTGCTCGAGCGGGGCCACGACGTCGTGCTCGCGTGCCGCTCGCGGGAGCAGGCCGAGGCGATCGCGAGCACCGGCTGGAACCCTCGCTACCTGCAGGGCGTGAACCTCGGCGCGGCCGAAGCGGTGGCGCTCGCGGACGCCCCGGGCGACGTCGACGTGGTGGTCGCAGCCGTGCCGAGCCAGGCCTTTGCCGAGGTCGTCGAGGCGCTGAGGGGCGACGCGCCGGTCCTCAGCCTCGCGAAGGGACTCGACCCCGAGACCGGCGAGCGTCTGTCCACGCGCGTCAGGGGCCGGTCGGTGGCGGTGCTCTCGGGCCCGAACATGGCGGAGGAGATCGCCGAGGGCCTGCCGACGGCGGCGGTGATCGCGAGCGAGGACGGCTTCCTCGCGGGCCAGCTCCAGCACGCGCTGAACTCGAGCCTCTTCCGCGCCTACGTCAATCCGGACCTCGTCGGCGTCGAGCTGTGCGCGGCGGCGAAGAACGTGATCGCGCTCGCGGCCGGCGGCGTCGACGGGCTGGGCCTCGGCGACAACGCGAAGGCCTCCCTCATCGCGCGCGGCCTCGCGGAGATGGCGCGGCTCGGGGAGGCGGCGGGCGCGCGCCCGGAGACGTTCGCGGGCCTCGCCGGGATCGGCGACCTGGTGGTGACGTGCTGGAGCCGCCACGGCCGCAACCGCCACGCGGGCGAGCTGATCGCGCAGGGGCTGACGCCCGACCGGGCCGTCGCGGAGATCGGCCAGACGGTGGAGGGCCTCACGACGGCCCCGATCCTGCGCGACCTCTCGCACAGGCTCGGCGTCGAGCTGCCGATCACGGAAGGCGTCTGCGCCGTCCTCTCCGGCCAGAGCCTCACCGACCTGGCCGCCGGGCTGATGGGCCGGGAACCGACGGAGGAGTGAGGCCGCGTTGGCTAGCCTGCCGGTCATGTCCAAGCGCGCGTTCTCCTTCACGTCCGAGTCGGTCACCGAGGGCCATCCCGACAAGATGGCCGACCAGCTCTCCGACTCGGTGCTCGATGCCGTCCTGGCCGACGACCCAGAGGGGCGCGTCGCCTGCGAGACGCTGATCACGACCGGACTCGTCGTCGTCGCCGGCGAGATCACGACCGATACGTACGTGGACATCCCGCGCCTCGTCCGCGAGAAGATCCGCGAGATCGGGTACACGCGCGCGAAGTTCGGCTTCGACGCCGAGACGTGCGGTGTCGTCGTCGCGATCGACGAGCAGTCGCCCGACATCGCGCAGGGGGTCGACCGCTCCTACGAGCAGCAGCACGGCGACAGCGACCCACTCGACCGCGAAGGTGCGGGCGACCAGGGGATGATGTTCGGCTACGCGTCGAACGAGACGGACGAGCTGATGCCGCTGCCGATCATGCTGGCGCACCGGCTGGCGCGGCGGCTCGCAGAGGTGCGGAAGGCCGACGTGCTCCCGTACCTGCGCCCCGACGGGAAGACGCAGGTCACCGTCCGCTACGAGATCGACGAGCACGGCCGCCACCGGCCCGTGGAGATCGAGCGCGTGCTCATCTCGACGCAGCACCGCGACGGGCTCGATCCTGAGACGCTGCTCAAGCCCGACCTGATCGAGCACGTGATCGAGCCGATCCTGCCCAGGGATCTCTACGACCAGCGGCGGCTCGAGCACGACCGCGACTTCGTCTACTGCAATCCGACCGGCAAGTTCGTGATCGGCGGGCCGATGGGGGACACCGGCCTGACGGGGCGGTAGATCATCGTCGACACGTACGGCGGCGCGGCTCCGCACGGCGGCGGTGCGTTCTCGGGCAAGGACCCGACGAAGGTCGACCGCTCGGCGGCCTACGCGGCGCGCTGGGTGGCGAAGAACGTCGTCGCGGCGGGCCTCGCCGAGCGCTGCCAGATCCAGGTCGCGTACGCGATCGGGGTGGCGCATCCGCTCTCGGTGCTCGTCGAGACGTTCGGAACCGAGGCGATCCCCGTGCCGCGGATCGAGGAGCTCGTCGGCGAGCACTTCGACCTGCGCCCGGCCGCGATCCTCCGCGACCTCGAGCTGCGCCGGCCGATCTACGCGAAGACCGCCGCCTACGGCCACTTCGGCCGCGAGGACGGCGACTTCACCTGGGAGCGGACCGACCGCGCCGAGGCGCTGCGCGCGGCGGCGGGGCTCGCCGAGCCTACGACGGTCTGACGAACAGCCCGGCGGCGGCCTTCTCCGAGATCGCCCGCTCGCCGACCTTCTCGATCGCGACCGTGAACTGATCCGCGGCCGGCTCGGCCGCGCGCACGAGGATGCTCGTGCCCGGCACGAGACCCTGGTCGTAGAACCAGTGCAGGAGGTCGCCGTCGTGCTCCGCGAGGCGGACGATCGTGGCCCGCGTTCCGGCCGACAGCGTGGCGAGCGGCGCCAGCTCGGCATTCTCCGCCTGCTCCACCGCCGGATCGACGGGCCAGCCGTGCGGGCAGCGCTGCGGATGGCCCAGCTTGTCGTCGATCCGCTCGATCATCTCGTCGCTGAAGGTGTCGCCGAGCTCGTCGGCCCGTTCGTGGGACTCGTACCCGGTGTAGCCCATGAAGTCGGTCAGGAGCCGCTCGATGATCCGGTGCTTGCGGACGACGCGCTCGGCGCGCTCGCGGCCCGTCTCGGTGAGGAGCGCCTCCTTCTTCTTGCCGCGCTCGATCAGCCCCTCCGCCTCGAGCCGCTTCAGCATCTCGCCGGCGGACGCGCGCGAGACGTGGAGCATCTCGGCCACGCGCGAGGCGAGGGGAGGGGAACCGGCGCCGTGCGGCGTGTACTCGCCGATCGGGAAGGCGAGGAAGTAGATCGTCTCGAGGTACTCGTCCACTGAGTGGCCGGCGGCAGGCACGCAGCTATATTGCCCGCGAGCCTGCGTGTAAGGGCACCCTTACAAGGGCAGGCACCGACTGCTCATGACGACGGCACACATCCTTCTGCTGGGGGCGATCGCGGGCGCGACGATCTTCCTCGGCCTGCCCGTGGCCCGCGTGAACACCGTCGCGCCGATCGTGCGCGCGTGCCTCTCGGCGCTCGCGACCGGGATCCTCCTCTTCCTCTTCTGGGACGTGCTCACCGGCGCGGTCGACCCGATCGACTCGGCGCTCCAGGCGCGGCACTGGGGGAGGTTCGCGTGGCTCTCGGGCGTCGGCGCGGCCGGCTTCGCCCTCGGCCTGATGGGGCTCGTCCACTACGCGGTCTGGATGCGTCGCCGCGCGAGTCGGCGGGTGACGACGATGGTCGGTCCGGGCGCCGCCGCGGTTGACGAGTTCACCCACCGCACGTGGCTCGACGATCTCACGCCGGGCAAGCAGCTTGCGCTTCTGATCGCGATCGGGATCGGCGTGCACAACTTCGGCGAGGGGCTGGCGATCGGCCAGGCGGCCGCGGCGGGCTCGATCAGCCTCGCGGTGACGCTGATCGTCGGCTTCGGGCTGCACAACGCGACCGAGGGATTCGGCATCTGCGGTCCGCTGGCCGGGGAGGGGACGCGCCCGAGCTGGGGATTCCTCGGCGCCATGGGCCTGATCGGCGGCGGCCCCACGTTCCTCGGGACGGTGCTCGGGCAGGCGTGGTCGAGCGAGGCGATGTCGGTCGTGTTCTTCGCGGTCGCCGCCGGCTCGATCCTCTACGTCGTGCAGGAGCTGATGGCGGTCAACCGCAGCTACGGCCGCACTGCGCTCGTCACCTGGCTCGTCGTCGCCGGCGTCCTGCTCGGCTTCGCGACCGACTTCGTGGTCAGCGCGGCCGGCGTCTAGCGCGCCGGCAGCCTGGCGGTCGCGAACCAGATCTCCGAGGCGGCTCGCCCCTTGATCGCGCTGCCCCAGCTCAGGAGCGCCGTGCCTCCCCTCGTCGAGAGGCCGAACGTGTCGCCCGGCCAGATCCTCGGCTTTCCGTAGGCCGGCGAGACCTTCGTCGCCGGAGCGGTCCAGCCGCGGCCGAGCGAGTAACGGCGCAGGAAGGTCGCGTACCCCTTGCCGCGCACGACGGTCTGCCAGCCGACGTAGACGTTGCGACGGCCCGCGGGGGCGACCTGGGTGAGGTGCTCCGTCCGGCTCGAGGCGACCCGCAGCGGCGCCGACCACTGCCTGCCGCCGTTCGTCGACCAGGCGAGCCACCCGGTGTCGCGTCCCTGGCTCTGCGTGTCCCAGGCCGCGTAGAGGATCCCGGCCCGGTCGACGGCCAGCGAGCCGTCGATCCACCATTCCTTCAGCCCGATCGTGCCGGCCTGCGGCCCCACCAGCACCGGGTGCGACCAGGTGGCGCCGCCGTCGGTCGAGCGGATGAAGTACTCGTGCCCCGGCGAGACGGCGAGGGTCTTCGGATCGGTCGGGTGCTGCCAGTAGAGGACGTCGAGCGCCCCGTTCCGCTCCGCGACGACGGGAGCGCTGTAGACGCCGCCGAGGGGGAAGCCGGGGCTGATCGGGGAGGGCTTCGTCCAGGTCTTGCCACCGTCGACCGACTTCTGGAGCACTGCGTTGAAGTCGCCTGCGGTGAAGTAGCAGCTGCTCGTGGGAGGACAGACGATCCTCACGTCGGCTCTGCGCGGCCCGTAGTCCCACGTCACGTACAGCGTTCCGTTCGGCCCGGCGGCGATGAACGGGCGGTCGCCCCAGTTCCCCACCGCCTGCTTCGCGTCCGGTACCGGCAGCCGCGTGACGCGGCCGAACGACCGACCGTGGTCGTGTGAGACGGCGACGGCGGGCCTCATGGGCGCCGAGCCGTTCTGCGTGCCCTCGGCCGGGCCGAGCATGTACGACACGTAGACGGTTCCGTTCCGCGCCACCGCGATCGCCGGATCCCAGGTGTGCAAGCCCTTCTGGTGCGATCCGCGGACGGCCCTCGACGGCCCGAAGGTCCTGCCGCCGTCGCCGGACCGGGCGAAGCCGATCCCGCGGTTGCAGCCGATCCAGACCTCGTAGACGAAGCGCCCGTCGACCGCCTGCACCACCTCGGCGTTCGGCGGGGAGCAGTGACTCACCCGGAGCGCCTTCGCGCGGGCGGACGCGTCCGCTCCGTCGGCGAACGGCAGGAGGAGCGCCGCAGCCAGGCCGGCGGTCAGGGCGAGACGGCTCATGGCAGTTGAGACGTGCGCCGGCCGATTTCGGACGTGGCGCATGCGAGCATGGGCGAATGAGGCTCGAGGACATCAGCCGCCTCGCCGGCCAGCTCGAAGGCGTCTCCGAGCGTCGCCGCGACGGCCTGCTCGACTGGCGGTATCACGGACGGTTGGTGGCCCGGCAGCTCGACGACACCCACGTCGTGATCCGTGCGACCTTCGACTTCCGGGACTTCCTGCTCCACTCGTTCCCCGAGACGTTCTCGGTGCCGGAGCGCTTCGCGAGGCACATGATGGTCGTCGCCGACCTCGAGCACGGAAACGCAGATGCGGTCGAGGACGCGGTCATCGGCGCCTGGGAGCTGCAGTCCGGAAGACCGAGCTAGGCGGCCCATTCGCGGTCGAGCATCGCGTAGACGAGCTCGCTCTGCCACTCGCCCTTCGCCCATTCGTTCTCGACGTGATGCGCCTCGAGGCGCATGCCGAGCTTCTCGAGCACGCGCGCCGACGCGGTGTTGCGGGCCTCGGTTCTGCCGATCACCCGGTGGAAACCGGAGGTGAACGCCCAGTCGAGCAAGGCGCGCGCTGCCTCGGTGGCGAACCCCTGGCCCTGGTGGCGCGGGTCGAGGATGAAGCCGACCTCCGCCGTCTTGTCACGCTCGCTGACCCAGTGGAACGCCAGGTCTCCGACCGTCGTCCCTGACGCGCGCTCGACGATCGCCGCGCTGAGCCAGTCGCCTTCACTCGTCCAGGCGGTGAGGGCCATCCGTCTCGTGAGGAGGTCCCGAGTCTCGTCCTCGGACAGCACCTCGCCGTAGAGCCAGCGAACGACCTCCGGGTCCGATCGCATCGCGTGTACCGCCTCGAGGTCGCCCTCGACGTAGGGGCGCAAGGTCAGGCGGGCCGTCTCGAGGGGCCAGTCGGGCGACACACCCGGACGCTACCCCGTTCGGGCGCCCGAGCTCTGACCAGCGGCGCGGCTACGCTCGCTGCCCGTGTCCCGCCTCGCGTCCGTGTATCCGATCGTCAGCGCTCGTTCGCTCGCACGGCCGTTCACGTACGAGATCGGGGACGAGGTGGGGAAGGGCGCGGTGCTCGCGATCCCCTTCGGCAACGCGCGGCGACGCGGGGTCGTCGTGGACGCCGACGCGGAGCTGCCGCCGGATGTCGAGCCCGTCGCGGCCGAGCGAGTGCTCGAGACGCTGCCCGCGGCGCTCGTCGATCTCGCGCTCTGGCTCGCCGACTACTACGGCTCGACGCCGGCCCGCGCGCTCGCCCTCATCGCGCCGCAGCAGCGGAAGCGGCGCGGCGAGCGCCGCGAGGTGGCCGCGACCTCGGCGCTGGCCGCCGAGCCCGCGCCGGCGCGCCTCTCCGATTCGCAGGAGCGCGCGTTGCAGCGGATCGAGAGCCTGCTCGCGAGCGGGGGCGGCAACGTCCTGCTCGCCGGAGCGACCGGCAGCGGCAAGACCGAGGTCTACATCCGCGCCTGCGAGGCCGCCCTCGCCGCCGGGCGAGGCGCGATCGTCCTCGTGCCCGAGATCGCGCTCACGCCGCAGACGCTCGGCCGTTTCCGGGCGCGCTTCGGCGACCGTGTCGCCGTTCTCCACTCCGGCCTCTCGGAGGCCGAGCGGCGGGACGAGCGGGAGCGGATCGTGTCCGGCGAGGCGCCCGTCGTCGTCGGCGCCCGCTCGGCGGTGTTTGCGCCGCTCCCCTCGCTCGGTGTGATCTGCGTGGACGAGGAGCACGACGCCTCGTACAAGCAGGAGTCCGATCCCCGCTACGACGCCCGCACTGTCGCCGCGAAGCGCGCCGCTCTCGAAGGAGCGGTCGCGATCTTCGGCTCGGCCACGCCGCGGCCGGAGTCGTGGCACGCCCTCGAGCGGCTCGAGCTCGGCGGCCGGATTGCGGCGCCGCTGCCGACGGTTCGGGTAGTCGACCTGCGGCACGAGACCGGCTACCCGCTGTCCGCGCCGCTGCTCGCCGAGCTGGGCCGGCTCGCGGAGGGCGGCGGGAAGGCGATCCTCCTCCTCAACCGCCGCGGCGTCGCGCCCGCCCTCCACTGCCGCGCCTGCGGAGCCACCCGCCGCTGCCCGAACTGCGACATCGCGTTCACGCTGCATGGGGACCACTCGCTCCGCTGCCACCACTGCGGCTCCCGCGAGCCGGCCGGGGAGACGTGCCCGACGTGCGGCTCGGCCGGGCTCGCACGGATCGGAGCGGGGACGCAGCGGCTCGAGCGCGAGCTCGAACGTCACGTCCCCGAGCTGGAGCGGATCCGGCTGGACGCCGACGCGATCGCGAGGCCCGAGCAGCTGCGGGAGGCGCTCGAGCGGTTCGCGCGCGCCGGGCGCGCGGTCCTCGTCGGGACGCAGATGGTCGCGAAGGGCCATCACTTCGCCGGGGTCGAGCTCGCCGCGGTCGTCGACGCGGACACGGGGCTCGGCCTGCCCGACTTCCGCGCCGAGGAGCGGACGTTCCAGCTGCTCACCCAGCTCGCGGGTCGGAGCGGCCGCGACGCGCCTGGACGCGTCCTCGTGCAGACCTTCCAGCCGGAGTCGCGTGCCGTCGAGCAGGCCGCGCGCCACGACGTCGCCGGCTTCCTCGCGAGCGAGCTCGAGCGCCGCCGGGCGCTCGGCTATCCGCCGTTCCGCCACCTCGTGCGCGTCCTCGTCTCCGGTCCGGAGCTCGCCGACGCGACGCGCGCGCTCGAGGAGCTGAAGGCGGGCCTCGCCGAGTTCGAGCTCCTCGGTCCGGCGCCGCTGCTGCGCCTGCGAGGACGCCACCGCGCCCAGCTCGTGGGCAAGACCGACCGCCCGCGAGCGCTCGCGTCGCGCGCCGCGATGCTGCTCGCGGCGGCCGCGTCCCCGATGCGCCGCGCGGGCCTCGCGGCCGTCGTCGACGTCGATCCCCAGAGCCTCTAGGCTCAGGGCGATGGAGGAGAGAACTCGCACCGGCGGCTGCCTGTGCGGCGCCGTCCGCTACACGGTTCGCGGCGAGCCTTTCCACGTCGGGCGCTGCCACTGCGCCGACTGCCGGAAGAGGACGGGCAGCACGTACACGATCTACGGGCAGTGGCCGCTCCAGGCGTTCGAGTCGACCGGGCACTACGCCACCTACGACGGAGACAGCTTCTGCCCGCGTTGCGGCTCGCGGCTGTTCATCGTCGCCGAGGAGGTCGTCGAGCTCCAGCTCGGCTCCCTCGACGAGGCGCCGTTCGAGCTACGGCCGGAGGCGGAGATCTGGATCAAGCGCCGCGAGCCGTGGATGCCGCCGGTGGACGGCGCCTCCCAGCACCGGGAGAACCGGGGCTAGCTCAGTCGTCGGCTATTCGCTGGAAGAGGAGGAAGTCCCGCCACTCGTCGTTGATGCGCAGGAAGCGCCGCGCGAGCCCTATCCGCTCGAAGCCGTTCTTCTCGAGGACGCGCTGCGACGGGACGTTGTCCACGAGCGTCGCCGCCTCGACGCGGTGCAGGTCGAGGTCGTCGAACGCGAACGCGACGATCTCTCCGACGGCGCCGGTCGCGAGCCCACGACCGTTTCGGCGGTGGTCGACGAAGTAGCCGATCGTGCCGCTCTGGAGCGACTCGCGCCTGATGTGGAAGAGGTTGATCGTGCCGGCGATCGCGCCGTCGTCGAGGATCGCGAACGGGTGCGTCTCGTCGTCGAGCTGTCGTTGGAGCCGCTCGCGCTGGCCGTCGGCGGTGAAGAACTCAGGTGGCCGGACCGGCTCGAACGGCGCGAGGAAGTCGCGGTTCGCCAGGTAGAGAGCCGCGAGCTCCTCGCCGTCCTCCGGCCGCACGGGCCGGATCACCTCAGAGCAGCCCGGCGATCGGCAGGGAAGCGGTCGAGAATCCAGCGCGCGTCGAGCGGCACGCGCAGGTACGACCGGCCGTTGATGCGGACGAAGTCACGCGTGCGCGGATCCATCGCCAGCCGCGCCTCGGCCGGGAAGTTCCGGTTGTGGCGCTCGATCAGCTCGTTCACCTCGGCGAAGCTCCAGTTGCCCGCGAGCTCCTGCCAGGCGGCCGCGAACCGCGCGGGGTCCTCGAGCTCCCCGGCGAGCGACCGCCAGGCCGCTTCTAGCTGGCGCTCGTGCTGCCCGACGGCGTCCTCGATCGCACGCAGCCGACGCATCCAGACCGTCGGTCCGCCGAGTGCCCGCACCCCCGACTCGGGGTCCGGGCGGAAGTTCCGCAGCCGTTGCCGCAGCGGCGTTCCGCGCACGGGGCTCGTCGCGAGATCGGCCTCGAGTACCTCGCGCTCGTGCCGCTCCCGCGGCGTCTCGGGCCGCGTCGCGCCCTGGCCCATGATCTCCTTGAGCGTCCTGGGATCCACCGCTGCGAGGGTACAGTCCGAAGAAATGGCAGAGATCGAGGGACAGATCAAGGAAGAGGAGCTCGATCCCGAGCGGGAGGCCCGACGACGCCTCGCGCTCGCGCAGATCCGCCAGTACCCGGACGCGGCGCTGAAGATGGTCGCCCGCCCCGTGGAGGATTTCGACGACGACCTGCGGCGGCTTGCCGACCGGATGAAGCAGCTCATGGTCGACGCCAACGGCATCGGGCTCGCCGCGACGCAGGTCGGCGTCCTGCAGCGGCTGTTCGTCTTCCATATCTCCGAGGACGAGACGGTCGCCCTTGCGAACCCGGAGATCGTGGCTCGCAGCGAGGAGACGGCCGTCGAGGACGAGGGCTGCCTCTCGATCCAGGGCGTGCTCCTTCCCGTCGAGCGGCCGACGACGATCGCGATCCAGGGCCGCGACGAGCAGGGCGCCGAGGTCCGGTACGAGCTCGAAGAGCCGTACTCGCGGGTCGCGCAGCACGAGACCGACCACCTCGACGGCGTGCTCATCCTCGATCGGACGACGCCCGAGGCGAAGCGCGAGGCGCTCGCGAGCCTGCGTCCGCGCCTCGTCATCGGCTGAGCATGGCGCGGCGGATCGCGGTCGCTGCGACCGCGCCGTTCGGGGCCGACGTGCTCGAGCGGCTGGCGGCGGAGCACGACGTCGTGCAGCTGTTCACGCGGCCGGACAAGCCCCGGGGGCGCGGCCGGAAGCTGGCTTCCCCGCCGGCGAAGGAGGTTGCGCAGCGGCTCGGGATCCCGGTGGAGCAGCCCGCCAGGCTCGACTCGTCCGTCGGGATCGCGGCGCACACGGTCGTCGTCTGCGCCTACGGACTCCTGATCCCGAGCGCGCTGCTCGACCGCGCGCTGTGGCTCAACGTCCATCCCTCGCTGCTGCCGCGCTGGCGCGGCGCCGCTCCCGTCGAGCGCGCGCTCATGGCGGGGGACGAGGAGACCGGCGTCACGATCCACCGCACGGTCGAGGCCCTCGACGCCGGGCCGGTCGCGGCCGTGCGTGCCTTTCCCGTCGCGCCCGAGGACGACGCCGGCGCGGTCTACGCGCGCTCGGCCGAGATCGCCGCCGAGCTCCTCGGGGACGTGCTCGCGCAGGACGACCCGCGCTTCGAGCCCCAGCCCGAGGAGGGCGCGACGTATGCCGAGAAGATCGGACCGGAGGATCGCGAGCTCGCTCCGGGCGCGCCGGCGCAGGAGCTCGTCAACCGCGTGCGCGCCCTGTCGCCGCACATCGGGGCGCGGCTCGGCGACCTGATCGTCTGGCGGGCACGTGTCTCGGGCGACGGCTCGTTCGAGCCGGTCGAGGTGCAGCCTGCGGGCGGCCGCCGCATGGCGTACGACGCGTACCTCCGGGGACGCCGATGACCTGGTGGTACGCGGTCGTCGAGGCCGAGCACGAGATCCAGAACCCGACGAGCGGGGAGAAGATCCGCCTGCTCGGAGAGCGGCTCGGGCTCGGGCCGGACTCGCACGTGCTCGACGTGGCCTCGGGAAAGGGCGGGCCTGCGCTCATCCTCGCCGAGACGTTCGGCTGCCGGCTGACGTGCGTCGAGCGTGCCCCCGAGTTCGCGGCAGCGGCCCGCGAGCGCACCGCGGCAGCGGGCCTCGAAGACCGCGTCGAGATCGTCGAGGCGGACGCCGCGACCTACGAGCTCGGCAGCTACGACGCCGCCCTCTGCCTCGGGGCGAGCTTCGCTTACGGCGGTCTCGTGCCGACCCTCGAGCGGCTGCGCACCGCCGCGCCGCTCCTCGCTGTCGGAGAGCCGTACTGGCGCGAGTGGCCGCTGCCCGCGGCGGCGGCGAACGACGATCCGAAGCGCGTCGCGGAGGAGGCGTGGCTTCCGCTCGCCGAGACGATCGACCTGGCCGAGTCGACCGGTGTCCGCGTCGTCTCGCTCATCGCGTCGTCGGAGGACGACTGGGACCGCTACGAGTCACTCCACTGGCAGGCGCTCGACGCGTGGCTGGCGGCGAACCCCGAGCATCCGGAGGCGGACGAGTTCCGCGGGCGCGGCGCCGCGTATCGCGCCCGGTATCTCGCCTGGCAGCGCGCCGTGCTCGGGTGGGCGATCTTCGTCTGTCGCGCGTGAGCGTCTCGCGTGCCAGGCGCGCGGCGTACGAGGTGCTACTCCGCGTGTTCGAGCAGTCCGCCTACGCGGACCGGGCGTTCCGCAGCGCCGCCGACGGCCTCGACGAGCGCGAGCGCGCGTTCGCCCAGCGCCTCGCGTACGGCTCGGTCCAGCGCGTGCGGACGCTCGACCATGCGATCGAGAAGCTCGGCCGGCGGCCGGTGCGGAAGCTCGACCCGCCGGTGCGCGCGGCGCTTCGACTCGGCGCGTACCAGCTCGGGTACACCGAAACCGCTCCGCACGCAGCCGTGAACGAGTCGGTCGAGCTCGTCCGCCGGGCCCGTCTCGAGCGCGCCGTCCCGTTCACGAACGCCGTCCTGAGGCGGCTCGGCGACGGGATCCGTCCCCTCCTCGAGTCGCTCCCGGACGGGCCGCTGAAGGAGTCGTACCCCGACTGGATCCACGACGTCTTCGTGCGTGTGCTCGGCGAGGAGGGTGCGCTCGCACTCATGCGCACGATGAACGAGCCGCTCGAGACGGTGGTGCGGCTCGTGCGCGGCGACGCGCCGCCCGGTGCCGAGCCGACGGACGTCCCGGGCGCCTACCGCGTCGAGCGCGTCGACGAGGCGCTCGTGGCCGAGGGACGGATCTGGCCGCAGAGTCGCGGCTCCCAGCTCGCCGGCCTCTGCGTCGGCGAGCAGGACGGCGAGCGTGTGCTCGATCTCTGCGCGGCGCCCGGCGGCAAGACCGGGCAGCTGCGCGGCGCGGTGGCGGCGGTGGAGATCGATCCCGCCCGCGCACGCGAGCTGCGGGAGAACCTCGCGGCGACGGGCCGCGACGACGTGACGGTCGTCGAGGCGGACGCGACCAACCTCCCGCCGGAGCTCGACGGCTTCGACCGGGCGCTCGTCGATGCGCCGTGCTCGGGTCTCGGCGTCCTGGCCCAGCGGCCCGACCTGCGCTGGCGGGCGACCGCCCTGCCGGAGCTCCAGCTCGCGCTCCTCCGCTCCGCCGCCGGGCGGGTGCGCCCCGGCGGCACGATCGTCTACTCCGTCTGCACGCTCAACCCCGACGAGTGCGAGGCGATCGTCGACGCGAGCGGTCTGCGCGTCCTGCCGCTCGGGGAGGAGTGGCCGGCCTTCGCGCACCCGTTGCGGCCGGAGTTCCTCCTCACCCTGCCGCACGTGCACGGCACGAGCGGGTTCTTCGTCGCCCGTCTCGTACGATCGCCGGGATGAGCTGGCCGGAGTGGGTGCGGAACGTCGAGGTCGAGCCGTCGCTCTACGCGGCGGATTTCGCGCGCCTCGGCGAGCAGGTCGACGTGCTTCTCCGCGGCGGCTGCCGCATCTTCCACTTCGACGTCGGCGACGGCCACTTCGTGGAGCCGATCACCATCGGGCCGGTCGTCCTGGAGTCCATCGCGCCGCTCGTGCACGAGGCGGGCGGCGTCCTCGACTGCCATCTGATGGTCGACAATCCTCTGCGCCACTTCCCGCAGATCGCGCGCGCCGGCGGGGACAGCGCCACGTTCCACTACGAGGTCGTCGACGACGTGCCCACCACGATCGACGCCGCCCGCGAGCACGGACTCCAGGTCGGCGTCGCCTTCAACCCCGAGAGCGAGCCGGAGGACGTGGCCGCGGTCGCAGTGGATGCCGACCTCGTCCTCTGCATGAGCATCCACCCGGGCTACAGCGGCCAGAAGTTCATGCCCGAGGCGGTCGACCGGATCGGGCGGCTGCGCGCGGCGCTGCCCGAACACGTCCACGTGCAGGTCGACGGTGGGATCGACGACGAGACGATCCGCGAGGCGCACGCCGCCGGCGCGACCCTCCTCGTCGCCGGCTCGGCGATCTTCGGACGCGAGGACCCGGCACAGGCCTACCGCGGTCTTCTCCGGGCGATCGAGTGAACCACTTCGCGCGCGCTCTCGAGCTTGCGGAGCGCGGACGGGACAGGACCCGCGACCATCCTCTCGTCGGCGCGGTCGTGGTGCGCGACGGCGGGGTCGTGGGGGAGGGCTGGTACGAGTACGACGGAGTCCGGCATGCGGAGGCGATCGCGCTCGAGCAGGCCGGCGACGCGGCCCGCGGCGCGACCCTCTTCGTCACGCTCGAGCCGTGCTCCCACCACGGCCGGACGCCTCCCTGCGCCGACGCGGTCGTCGCCGCCGGGGTCGCCCGCGTCGTCGTCGGCGCACGCGACCCGAATCCGGTCGTCGACGGCCGCGGGCTCGAGCGTCTCCGTGCGGCCGGGATCGAGGTGGAGCTCCTCGACGACCTGGCCGCGCGCCGGCAGAACGAGGCGTGGCGCGTCTGGAAGGCCCTCGGCCGCCCGTTCGTCACCTACAAGGCGGCGGTCACGCTCGACGGCCGCGTCGCGGTCCCCGGCCGCCGCTGGGTCTCCGGCGAGGAGTCGAGGCGCCGCGTGCACGAGCTGCGCGCCGCTTCGGACGCGATCGCCGTCGGGATGGGGACGGTGCGCGCGGACTCGCCGCGGCTCGACGCGCGCGAGGTCGGCGCGGCGCGGCAGCCCCGGCGGCTGGCCTTCGGACGCGGTCCGTTGCCGGAGGGCTCGGACCTCGAGCTGCGCGGCGGATCGCTGGAGGAGGAGCTGCGGGCGCTCGCGGCCGAAGGGGTCCGGTCGCTGCTGCTCGAGGGAGGGCCGACGCTTGCGACCGCGTTCCTCGCCGCCGGCCTGGTGGACAAGCTGCTGTTCTTCGTCGCCCCGGTCCTCGCCGGCGAGGGGCCGCACGCGCTCGGCGATCTCGACACCCGGCGCGAGCTCCTCCACCTGCACGCCGAGCCCTCCGGCGAGGACATCCTGTTGGAGGCGTACCTGCACGAGCCGTAACCTGTGACGCATGTTCACGGGCATCGTCCGCGAGGTCGGAACCGTCGCCGCGTTCGACGGCTCCCGGCTCGTCGTCGCGGCGACCGCGACGGCCGAGGGCGCGACGGTCGGCGACTCGGTGTCCGTCGCGGGTGTCTGCCTCACCGTCGTGGAGACGAACGGCTCCCGGCTCGCGTTCGACGTGGTTCCGGAGACGCTCTCGCGGACGGCGCTCGGCGGCCTCGAGCAAGGCGGCTCGGTGAACCTCGAGCCGTCGCTCCGCGTGGGCGACCAGCTCGGCGGCCACGTCGTGCAGGGCCACGTCGACGCCGTCGGCCGCGTCCGCTCCGTGACCCCGGAGGGAGACGGCCGCCGCGTGTGGATCGACGCGCCCGAACAGGTTCTCGGCTACTGCATCGAGAAGGGCTCGGTGGCACTCGACGGCGTCTCGCTCACGGTCGCCGCGCTCGACGACGAGGGGCTCGAGGTCGCGCTGATCCCGCACACGCTCGCGGTGACGACCCTCGGCCGGCTCGAGCCCGGCGACGAGGTCAACCTCGAGGCCGACGTGCTCGGGAAGGTCGTCGAGCGCCTGGTCGCGGGGAGGCTGCGGTGAGCTCGGCCGTCACGCCGTTCGCCTCGATCGAGGAGGCCGTCGAGGACATCCGGAACGGGAAGATGGTGGTCGTCGTCGACGATCCCGAGCGTGAGAACGAAGGGGATCTCGTCGTCGCCGCCCGGTTCGCGACGCCCGAGGCAGTCAACTTCATGGCGACGCACGCGCGTGGGCTGATCTGCCTCTGCCTGACCGGCGAGCGCTGCGAGCAGCTCGGTCTGCCGCAGATGACGCAGCGGAACGAGGCGCGTCTCGGCACCGCCTTCACCGTCTCGGTCGAAGCCCGCGAGGGCGTGACCACCGGGATCTCGGCGGCGGACCGCGCGCACACGATCCACGTCGCGATCGACCCGGCCTCGACGCCGCACGACCTCGTCCAGCCCGGCCACGTCTTCCCGCTGCGCGCCCGCGACGGCGGCGTCCTGGTCCGCGCCGGCCAGACGGAGGCGGCCGTCGACCTCGCCCGCCTCGCCGGTCTCGTTCCGGCCGGCGTGGTCTGCGAGATCATGAACGAGGACGGGACGATGGCCCGCGTCCCCGACCTCGTCCCGTACTGCGAGCGGCACGGACTGCGGATGATCACCGTCGCCGACCTGATCGAGTACCGGCGCCGGACGGAGAAGCTCGTCGAGCGCGTCGTCACGGTCCAGCTGCCGACGGAGTTCGGGCTCTTCAGCGCGACCGCCTTCCGCGAGACGCTCACCGGGCGCGAGCACGTCGCCCTCGTCATGGGCGAGATCGACGAGGACGTGCTCGTCCGCGTCCACTCCGAGTGCCTCACCGGCGACGTCTTCCACTCGCTCCGCTGCGACTGCGGCGAGCAGCTCGAGGCGGCGCTCGCCGCGATCGCCGCCGAGGGGCGCGGCGTTCTCCTCTACATGGCGCAGGAGGGGCGCGGCATCGGGCTCCTCAACAAGCTCAAGGCATACGAGCTACAGGAGCAGGGACTCGACACGGTCGACGCGAACCTCGCGCTCGGCTTCGCCGCGGACGAGCGCGAGTGGGGGATCGGCAACCAGATCCTCGCCGAGCTCGGCATCACGACCATGCGGCTGCTGACGAACAACCCGAAGAAGGTCTCCGGCGTCGAGGCGTACGGACTGAGGGTGACCGAGCAGGTGCCGATCGAGATGCCGCCCCGTCCCGAAAACGTTCGCTATCTGGCCGCCAAGCGGGATAAGCTCGGGCACAAGTTGCACCACCAGGATCTCAAGTTCGAGTCGGAGGGCGAATGAGCACGACAGGAGGGTTCTGGCCGGGCGAAGCGCACCCGGCTGTCGAGGAGGAGGACGCACAGGAGCCGGCCGCGGCCGCCGAGGTCCCCGGGTGGCCGCAGCCACACGAGGAGGCGCCGGAGGCCGACGCCGACGCTCAGCCTGCGGCCGCAGCGGTGACCGAGGAGGAGTCGGAGCCGGAAGCCGAGGAGGAGGTGCCGGAGGTCGAGCCTGCGGGACACGCTCCCGGCGAGCTCGACGTCCCCGACGGCATCGCCGTCCTCGAGGGCTCCCCGTCCGGCGCGGACCGCACGGTCGGCATCGTCGTCTCGCGCTTCAACGGCGAGATCTCGAACCGGCTCCTCGAGTCGGCGCTCGAGGCCCTCGGCGCGGCCGGCGTCTCCGAGGAGAGGATCACCGTGATGCCCGTGCCCGGCGCGTTCGAGCTGCCGATCGGCGCGATGGCGCTGGCGAAGACGCGCCGCTACTCGTGCGTCGTGGCCCTCGGCTGCGTCGTCCGGGGCGAGACCGCGCACTTCGACTACGTCGCGGGCGAGGCGGCGTCGGGGCTCCAGCTCGCCGGCCTCGAGACGGGCGTGCCTGTCGCGTTCGGCGTGCTCACGGTGGACACCGCCGAGCAGGCCGAGGAGCGCGTCGAGAAGGGCGCGGACGCGGCGCGCGCGGCGCTCGAGATGGCAGACCTCTTCTCGCAGGTACGGCAGCAGGCAAAGAGCGGCTAGGCGTCAGTCCTCGGCTATCCTGGGCCGCCGATGTCCAAGGTCTGCGCGATCTGCGGCAAGAAGCCCGGCTTCGGCAACCACCGCAGCCACTCGATGGTGGCGACGAAGCGGCGCTTCGAACCGAACCTGCAGCGCGTCCGCGTCCTGCTCGGCGGGAAGGCGACGCGGGCGTACGTCTGCACGCGCTGCCTCAAGGCCGGCAAGGTCCAGAAAGCGCTCTAGAGCTAGCGCGGCTCGCGCCACATCGGCCGGACGCGCACGTCGTCGAGAATCTCGACCTCCTCCCGCGGCTCAAAGCCGAGGCGCGCGTAGAGCCGGGCGTTGTCCTCGGTCGAGGCCTCGAGGTACGCGGGAACCCGCGCCTCGTCGCACTGCCGTAGCACCGGCTCGAGCAGCACGGTTCCGCGACCGCCGCCCCTCGCCTCGGGGACGACAGCGACGGCGAAGAGGTACCAGTGCGGGTCCCGAGGGTGCACCCGCGCCAGCCGGTTGACCTCACGTGTCGCGCGCAGGAACTGACGCGGGAAGAGGCGCAGGTAGTGCGGGAGGAGCCGGAGCTGCGCCGAGAGCGGCTCCGGATAGCCTCCCGGCCGCCGCCAGATCGCCGCGCCCAGCCGGTCGTCGTCGAGCCACACCTCGCCGTAGCCGGCGAATGCGAGCCGGCACTCGAGCTCGAAGTAGCGGGCCAGCCGGGCCGCGTCCACCGGCTCCTCGCCGAAGAACGCCGTCAACACGGGGTCACGGACGAACGCGCGGCCGAGGATCTCTGCGGCGACGCCGCCCTCGGTCCCGGTCGCGAGTCGCGCCACCGGCGTCAGCCGTCTTGCGGGACGTCGTAGATGAACCAGAGCCGCTCACCGGTCTGGGACGCCGTCGGCGCCTGCGCGGTGATCTGGCCGAGCTCCGGGTACTCGCAAACCTCCGGCATCTCCCGGTGTCGAGACGAGGCCATGAGGTAGCGGCACGTCTCGTCGCCGTCGTTGCGGAAGCCGTGCGCGCCGGCCGGGCCGACGGGGAACACCACGACCTCGCCGCGCCGCACGAGCCGCTCGCCCCGATCGGTCTTCAGCGTCATCTCGCCGTCGAGCACGAAGAGCATCTCCTCGGAGGCATGGTGGAAGTGGTACACGCAGAAGTTGCCGGGGCCGAGCTCGTAGACGGTCGCGCCGAGCTTCTCGCCGCGAGGTAACCGCTTCGCCTTCGCGCCGCCACCCGACCAGTCCTCGCCCTCGTCCCACTCGTCCGTCCAGATGTTGTCGTCGCTCATGCGCGGATTCTGTTACATCGCGGCGATGGCGCTCGTCTTCCTGCACGGGCTCGGCACGGGGCCGGAGGCGTGGGAGTCCCAGCTCGCGGCACTCGGCAGCGGTCGCCGGGCGATCGCGCCGAGGCTGTTGCTCGACGGCGGGTTCACGATCGAGCGCGAAGCGGATCGAATCCTCCGCGAGCTGCTGACAGAGCCGCTCGACCTCTGCGGACTCTCGCTCGGAGCGCTCGTCGCGCTGCGGATGGCCCTCGAGGAGCCCGACCGAGTGCGCCGTCTCGTTCTCTGCGCCGGCTTCGCGTCGCTGCCGCTCCGCTTCCGCGTCCTGCAGGCCGCAGTCGGGACGATCGCGGCGCTCGTCCCGGCCGGCGCCCGCGGCGAGCTCGGTCACCTCGACGCGGCGGCGATCCGCTCAGTCTTCAGGGCGGGGCGCCGCTTCGACGTCTCTGCCGAGCTCGGCCGCCTGACGATGCCCGCACTCGTCCTCGTGGGCGAGCGGGATCGCGCGAACCTCGGACTGTCGAAGGCGCTGGCTGCCGCTCTGCCCGACGCGCGGCTCGAGGTCGTCCCCGGCGCCGGCCATGTCGCCAGCACCGAGGCGCCCGAGTGGTTCAACGAGACGGTGGCCTCGTTCCTCGGCGCCGCCGGTTCGCAACCGTAGGCCGCAGGCGGCGGTCCAACCGATCGATGGAAGCGGGGCACGCGCTCTCCTCGCAGTTGGGGCGGATCACGATCGCGAGCGACGCGATTGCACAGATCGTCGGCGAGACGGCGCTCGAGTGCTACGGCGTCGTCGGGATGAAGGGCTCCCTGCGCGGGCAGCTCGCCCGGGCGCGCGGACGCCCGCGGGGGATCGAGATCGGCCGCGAGGACGGAGAGGTGACGATCGACCTGCACGTCGTCGTGGAGTACGGCCTCAATCTCGCCGAGGTCGCCTCGAGCGTGAGCAACCGCGTCGCCTACGAGGTGGAGCGGCTCACCGGGCTCTCGGTGCGCGCGGTGGAGGTGCACGTCGACGACGTACGCACCGGGAAGTGACCGCGGAGAGCGACCTCGAGCTCGTTCGCGGCCTCGTCGGAGGCGCCCTCGCTTCGCTCGAGACGAGCCGTAGTCGCATCGACGACCTCAACGTCTACCCCGTCCCCGACGGAGACACCGGCACCAACCTCACGCTGACCGTGCGCGCGGTCGCCGAAGCGGTCGCCGCCGCGGAGCCCGCCGACCGGACGGCGCTCGCGCAGGCCGTGGCGCGGGCGGCGCTGATGGGAGCGCGCGGCAACTCGGGCGTCATCCTGTCGCAGATCGTCCGCGGAGTGGCCGACACGCTCGCCGAGTCGACGGACGGCATCGACCCGGCGCTGACGGCGCGGGCGCTGCGCGGCGCCTCCGACGCCGCCTACCGCGCAGTGCGGCGGCCGGTCGAGGGGACGATGCTCTCCGTCATCCGCGAGCTCGCGGAGGAGGCCGAGCGTCGCGCGGCCGGCCCCGAGCCCCTCGGTGACCTGCTCGTCGAGCTCGTGCGGCACGGGGAGGAGGCCGTGGCGCGCACCCCGGAGCAGCTCGACGTCCTCCGGGACGCGGGAGTGGTCGACGCCGGGGGCGCCGGGCTCGTCGAGCTCCTCCGCGGACTCGCCGCCGCGGTCACCGGCGAGGTCGTGCCTGCGGCGCCCGCCGCGGTTGCCGCCGTGCCCGGCCCGGACGCGATCCACCTCGAGCCTTCCCGCTACCTCTACTGCACCGTCTTCGTGGTCGAGGGGAACGCGCTCGACCGCGACGAGCTCGAGGCGCAGCTCGAGCGGCTCGGCGACTCGCTCGTCGTCGTCGGCGACGACACCGCGCTCAAGGTGCACGTCCACACCGACTCGCCGGGCGCGGCGCTCTCGCTCGGCACGGCCGCCGGGACGATCGAGGGCGTCGAGATCGCGAACATGCACGAGCAGCAGGAACGCCGGGAGCGACGGCTCTCGCTCGTTCCGTCCGCCGCCCGCGCGAAGAGCGGCGTCGTGGCGGTCGTCCCGGGAGACGGAAACCGGCTCCTGTTCGAGACGCTCGCCGAGCCCGTCGGGACGATCCGCGTCGTGGCGGGTGGACAGACCGCCAATCCGTCCACCGCCGAGCTCGTCGCGGCGCTCGACGAGCTCGAGGCGGACGAGGCCGTGATCCTGCCCAACAACTCGAACGTGCGGCTCGCGGCCGAGCACGCCGCCGAGCAGGCGGAGCGGCTGGTCGAGGTCGTGCCGACGGAGTCGATTCCCGCCGGCCTCGCCGCGCTCGTCGTCTACGACGGGACGCGCGGCGCCGCGGAGAACGCGGCCGAGATGTCCGAAGCCGCCGCAGCCGTCGCGACGGGCGAGGTCACCCACGCGTCCCGCGACGTCTCCCTGAACGGGCTGGCGATCCGAACCGGCGACTGGCTCGGTCTCGCGGACGGCGAGCCGGTGGCGGGGGGAGGCGACTTCGCCGAGGTCGCGTTCGAGGTCGCGGCCCGTCTCCTCGCCGAGCCACGAGCGGTGCTCACCCTCCTCACCGGCGCCGAGCCGCCGCCGCTCGACGGGCTCCTCGAACGGCTCGCCTCGGCCCATCCGGAGCTCGACGTCGAGGTGCACGAGGGCGGGCAACCGCACTATCCCCTTCTGCTGGGCGCGGAATAGGGTTCGACACGATGCCGCCGGTCCGGATCCTGCTCGTCGAGGACAACGAGGTCTTTCGGGACGCGCTCGAGCTGCTGCTCGGGATGCGGAGCGACGTCGAGGTCGTCGCCTCGGTCGGGGACGGCGCGGCCGCCGTCTCCGCGGCGGTCGAGCACCACCCGGACGTCGTGCTCATGGACTACCGGCTGCCGGCGCTGGACGGCATCCAGGCGACAGCGCAGGTCGTCGCGGCTCTGCCGGACGTGGCGGTCGTGGCGCTGACCGCATCCGCGGACGCGGCCGAGCGAGAGGCGCTCATCGACGCGGGAGCCGTCGCCTGCCTGGCGAAGGATCAGGAGCTCGACGAGATCGTCGGCGCCATCCTGAGCGCGGCCGCAGTGACCGGGTGAGGCTCTCGAGCGCGAACACCGCGATCGTCCTCGACTCGACAGCCGACCTGCCGGACGCCGCCGACCGCTTCCGCAACTGGCGTGTGGTGCCGCTGTACGTGCGCTTCGGCGACGAGAGCCTGCGCGACGGCGTGGACATCGACCCGACGCAGTTCTACGGGAGGCTCCGGCACTCGAGCGTCTTCCCGACGACGTCCCAGCCGACGCCGGGCGACTTCCTCACCTGCTACCGCGAGCTCACCGGGTACGAGCGGATCTTCTCGCTGCACGTGTCGGCGCAGGTCTCCGGCACCTTCGGGAGCGCGGAGGCCGCCGCGGCGGAGCTCGGGGACGGGCGCGTGCGGGCCGTCGACACCGAGACCGCATCCGCCTCGATCGCCATGCTCGCCCTCGCGATGCAGCGGCGGCTCGAGCGCGGCACGAGCGACGACGAGATCGACGCGCTCGTGGAGCGCTACCGGCGGGAGCGCGGGCTGCTGTTCACGGTCGACACGCTCGAGTTCCTGCAGCGCGGCGGCCGCATCGGCAAGGCGGCCGCGTTCGCCGGCACGCTCCTGCAGGTCAAGCCGATCCTCTCGATCCGCGACGGCGAGGTCGTGCCCGTGAAGCGGGTGCGCGGAGAGCGGAAGGCGTTCGCCGAGCTCGCCGCGGCGCTCGAGACCGAGACGCGGGACGAGCCGGCGTTCCGACTCGCCGTCGCGCATGCGGCGGCGCCGGAGCGGGCGGCGGAGCTGGAGGCGCTCGTCCGCGAGCGGCGGCCGCAGGTCGAGCTCGAGCTCGTGGTGACCCTCGGTGCGGTGATCGGCGCACACGCGGGCCCGGGCACGCTCGCCCTGTTCTGGTTCCGCGATGACGAGTAGCAGGATCTGGATCGGGGGCGGGACCGGCGCCGGTAAGTCCACCACGGCGCGCGCGCTCGCAGGGCGTCACGGCTTGCGCCGGTTCGCGATCGACAGCTTCTGGTACGCGTACGACGCCCGCTGGGCGCAGCCCCGCAAGTCGCCCGACGAGCAGTGGCTCGAGACGCCGCCCGAGGTGCAGGCCGCCGAGTTCGAGGAGACGTCGCGCCGGGATGATGCGCTTCGCGCTCGACGATCTCGCCGCGCTGCCCGACTTCCCGACGGTCGTGGAGGGCCCGCAGGTGCTCCCCGACCTCGTCCCGCCGGGCGACCAGGCTCTTTTCCTCGACCCGACGCCGGAGTTCCAGCGCGAGGTGCTCGGGCCGCGGCCGATGCCGTCGAGCGACCCCGCCCGCGCCCTCGCCGCGCGGCTCGTCAAGGACCGGATCCACGCCGATCGCGTCGCGACGCTCGCGCGTGAGCACGGCTTTCCGGTGCTCGTGATGGACGGATCATGCGACCTCGTCGCCGCGGCGGAGTCGGTGCTCGAGATCCCGGAGGTCGCAGCGGATCTACGAGCGGTCCGGCGCTGGGAGAACGAGGCCGCGGCCGCGAACATCCGGGCCTGGCTCTGCTCGCCGGAGGCGCCGCGAGAGCACCATGGCTTCCCGTTCGGGTGCGAGTGCGGCCGTTCGGGCTGCGGCGAGACCGTGCAGCTGACGATCGAGGAGTTCGACGCGGCACCGCAGGTGCTCGCGCACGCCTGACGTCCGGTCCGCGGAGGATACTCCGTGCGCTCGGTGCCTCGGACGCAGACGATGACAGCAGCCCGTCGACAGACGGTCTTCGCAGGCCTGGACCAGCCGCGGGCCTGGCCGCCGACGCCACGTGCGCCGCGCCCCGACCGGCTCGCCCTCGGTCTCGACAGCTTGCCCGGCGTCGCCGCGACGACGCAACGGAAGCTCGGCCGGCTCGGGCTCGCGTCGGTTCGTGACGTCCTCGAGCACCGGCCGCGCCGCTACGAGACGGCGGCGGACGAAGTCTCCATCGCGGCGCTGCGCCAGGGCGAGGAGGTGGTCGTGAGCGGCCGTGTGCTGAACGTCGAGAAGCGCCCCATGCGCGGCAGGCGCCGCAGCCGGATTGTCGCGCGGGTGGACGACGGTACCGCCACCGTCAGCGTCACCTGGTTCAACCAGCCGTGGCTCGTCGACCGGTTGCAGCCGGGGACGCCGGTCCGGCTGCGCGGGAAGCTCGGGCGCTTCGGCTTCGAGCCGCGCTCGTACGACCTCGGGGACGAGGCGCGCGCGACCGCCGACTTCGCTCCGGTCTATCCCGCGGCCGAGGAGATCGCCGCCGCGACCGTGCGGCGGGTCGTGGACGCGGCCCTCCCGCTCGCCGTGCACGCCACGGATCCGCTGCCCGCCGAGCTGCGCGAGCGTGAGGGGCTGGCCCTGAAGCGGGACGCGCTGGCGGCGGTGCACCGTCCGCGCGACCTCGACGAGGCCGAGACGGGCCGCCGGCGACTCGCCTTCGAGGAGCTGCTCGTCCTCCAGGTCGGCATCGCGCGCCGCGTGGCCGAACGGGAGCGGACGCTCGCGCCTGCGCTCGGCGAGCCGGGCGACCTGATCCGCCGCTACCGCGAGGCGCTGCCGTTCGCGCTCACGCCGTACCAGGAGCAGGCGATCCGCGAGATCGACGGCGACCTGACGCGCACCGTCCCGATGCAGCGGCTCCTGCAGGGCGACGTCGGCTCGGGCAAGACGGTCGTCGCGCTCTACGCGCTGCTGCGTGCCGTGGAGAGCGGCAGGCAGGGCGCGCTCATGGCGCCCACCGAGACCCTCGCGGAGCAGCACTTCCTCACGGTCGCCGACCTCTGCCTCGAGCTCGGCGTCAGCTGCGCGCTCCTCACGAGCTCGTCCGGCAAGCGGGAGCGTGAGACCGCGCTCGTCGCCGACGTCGTCGTCGGGACCCATGCGCTCATCCAGGAGGGATTCGAGCTGCGCGACCTCGCCGTCGCCGTCGTCGACGAGCAGCACCGCTTCGGGGTCGAGCAGCGGTCGGCGCTCGTGGCCGGCCGGACGCCTCACGTGCTCCACATGACGGCGACGCCGATCCCGCGCACCCTCGCACTCACGATCTACGGCGACCTGGCGGTCTCGGAGATCGCCAAGCCGCCCGCCTCGCGC
Organism: Gaiellaceae bacterium; assembly: GCA_036526375.1. Lineage (GTDB taxonomy): Bacteria > Actinomycetota > Thermoleophilia > Gaiellales > Gaiellaceae > Palsa-739. Next base: position 35,692 of record DATCYP010000095.1, read on the forward strand.
AAGCCGGTGATCACGAGCTGGATCACCGAGGATCGCGCGTCGGAGGCGTACACCCGGCTGACGCGGCTGCTCGGCGAGGGACGGCAGGCGTACGTCGTCTGCCCGCTCATCGAGGCGTCCGAGACCTCGCTCGCGCGGGCGGCCGAGGAGGAGGCCGAACGGCTGCGGCGCGCCGAGCTGCGCGACTTTCGCGTCGGCTGCCTTCACGGGCGGCTCAGGGCCGCCGACCGGCGCGACCTCATGGCGCGGTTCAAGGCGCGGAAGCTCGACGTCCTCGTGGCCACCACGGTGATCGAGGTCGGCGTCGACGTCCCGAACGCGACCGTGATGATCGTCCAGGAGGCCGACCGCTTCGGGCTGGCGCAGCTCCACCAGCTCCGCGGACGCGTCGGCCGCGGCGCCGAGCAGTCGTATTGCCTGCTCGTCTCGCGCGCGAAGGAGGAGCTGACCGAGTCCGCACATGCCCGGTTGCAGGCACTTTGCGACACGAGCGACGGCTTCGAGCTCGCGGAGGTCGACCTCGAGCTGCGCGGCGGGGGGGCCCTGCTCGGCACGCGCCAATCGGGCCTCTCCGATCTCCGTTTCGCCCACCTCCGCCGGGATCGCGACCTGCTCGAGCGGGCGCGCACGGCGGCGCCGACGATCGAGGCCGGGCCGCTGCAGGACGCCGCCGCGGCGCTCTTCGCCGAGGTCGAGCCGGAGGCGCTCGCATGAGGCTCATCCGTCGCCTGCTCGCTCGCCGGCGAACCGTGCCGCGTCTGGCCGATCCCGAGCGCCTGCAGCAGATCTACCGTGAGACCCACCGGCGGGTCGAGGAGCTTCGCCGCGCGGCCTGATGCGACGATCCTCGCGTGAGGGTCATCGCCGGCAGCCGGAAGGGACACAGGCTCGCGGCCCCGCGCGGCCTCGACACCCGGCCGACCTCGGACCGCGTCCGCGAGAACATCTTCAACCTCGTCGGGCCGGTGGACGACGCGCGGGTGCTCGATCTCTTCGCGGGATCGGGCGCCCTCGGGATCGAGGCGCTCTCGCGCGGCGCCGTGACCGCGGTCTTCGTCGAGCACGACTCCGACGCCGTGCGCGCGATCGAGCGCAACCTCGACCGGCTGCGGCTGACGGGCGCGCGCGTCGTCCACGCGGACGTCTTCCGGACGATCGCCGAGGAGGCGACCGCGGGCGCGAAGTACGATCTCGTGCTGGTCGACCCTCCCTACGGCATGCTCACCGAGATCCAGCCCCGCCTTGCGCGCCATCTGCCGCAGCTGCTCACAGCGGACGGCCTGCTCGTCGTCGAGACGGACGCGCGGACGGAGCCCGAGCTGCCGCTGCCCGTCCGGACGAGCCGCAAGTACGGCCAGACGCGCGTCACCCTCTACGAGGCAGCGACGTGATCACCGCCATCGCTCCCGGCTCGTACGACCCCGTGACGAACGGCCACGTCGACGTCATCACACGCGCGGCGGGGATCTTCGACCGCGTGGTCGTCGGCGTCGTGGGGATGCCGCACCACAAGGAGCCGACGTTCGCGGTCGAGGAGCGGGTCGAGTTCCTCCGCGATGCGCTGTCCGGCCTCGCCAACGTCGAGATCGACGTCTTCCGCGAGCTCGTCGTCGACTTCGCGCGGAAATGGGAGGCGAAGGCGATCGTCAAGGGGCTGCGCGTCATCTCGGACTTCGAGTGGGAGTTCCAGATGAACCAGCTCAACCGCACCCTGGCGCCCGAGGTGGAGACGGTGTACGTGATGGCGAGCCCACAGGTGAGCTTCGTCTCCTCGAGCGGCGTCAAGGAGATCGCGGCTTTCGGGGGCGACGTGTCCGCGCTGGTGCCGTCTCCGGTGGCCCGCCGCCTCGCGGAGATCTTCCCCAACGGGCGGCCGGGAACGCCCGAACGGCCGGGCGAATAACCGCGTCCTCCGCTCAGAGGGCTACACTGCGAGGCCAATGGACGTCCTTGTTCTGATCGACAAGCTCGACGACCTCGTCCACAACGCCAAGGCCGTACCCCTCACCGACCAGGTGCGGATCGACCGCGAGGAGATCTACGACATCCTCGACCAGATGCGCGCGACGATCCCGGAGGAGATCAAGCAGGCCCGCTGGATCGTCAAGGAGCGGCAGGAGATGCTGGCCGAGGCGAAGCGCGAGGTCGACCGGCTCCTCGCCGAGGCGCGGGAACAGGCGGTGCGCGAGGCGTCGCAGACCGAGATCGTGAAGATCGCGGAGCGGCAGGCCGACGAGATCGTCGACGACGCTCGGCGGGGCGCGCGCGAGATGAAGCTCGAGATGGAGGATTGGGCCGACAACCAGCTCGCCTCCCTCGAGGTGAACCTCGAGCGCTTCCTCACCGCAGTCCGGCGCGGTCGCGAGCGGCTGCACGAGCGCTCGCAGGAGACGGTCATCGCCGGCCTCGGCGCCAACGGCGCCGTCGCCGACGACGAGCGCTTCTAGCGTCTCGCCTCGGCAGAGCCGCAAAGTCACTCTGACCGGGTGGCCGTGGCGTGCGATACGTGCCCCGGCCCAGATCCGCCGCCGCCTCTTTCGCGGCGCCGGGCCCGGAGACGAGCCTGCGCTCGCGTGCGCGGTTCGCGGCGAAGGGGCGTGGATCGCTCTCCCCGGTCATCTCGGCGCGGAGACGCCGTCGACCTCCGCCTCGGCGAGATCCGTCTCGAGCTGCGTCCGGCCAGCCGTCGCTCGCTCCGCGATGGGTTGCGACCAGGTTTGTCCTGCGGCGCAAGGCAGGCGGCGTTACGGGTTCGCCACCTCGCGTGCGAGCTCGACGAAGGCCTCGGCCGCCTGTGAGCGGTAACGGTCCCGGTGCCACGCGAGGACGAGCGTCCGCGGCGGGATCCGCGAGCCGAAGGGGAGCATCTTGACCGCGCGGTCGCGCGGGTCGACGACGAGCTGCGGCTCGATCGCGGCGCCGAGATCCTCGGCGACGAGGGCGCCGAGCGTCCCGTTGTCGTCGGTGCGGAAGACGACGTCGAGGTCCGGGACGCGGCCGGCGAGAAAGCGCTCGGGCTCGTCGGTCGTGCGGCGTCCGATCAGGGGCAGCTTCGCGACCTCCCGCAGCGGCGGCGCCGAGTCGAGCTTCGCGAGCTCCGAGTGGGCCGAGACGAGCAGGACGTACGGATCCTGCAGCACCTCCGCCCACTCGAAAGGCCCCTCCGGGAGCGGGAGGTCGGCGAAGGTCAGGTCGAGCTCCCCGTGCTCGAGCAGGCGCAGCAAATCGGCCGCCGAGCTCTCTTCCCGGACCCGGACGCCGACGAGCGGCCACTGCGCGCGGAAGCGCCGGACGAGCGCGGGGAGGAGGCGGGCGCCGACGCTTTGGTAGATGCCGACCCGGAGCGTTCCCGCGGCGCCCTCGGCCAGCGCGGCCATGTCCGCCCGAGCCGCGTCGAGACGCGCGACGATCGCATCCGCATGGCCGAGCAGGAGGAGGCCGGCCTCGGTCGGCTCGACCCGGCGAGGCCCGCCGGGGCGGTGGAACAGCCGTTGCCCGACGATCCGCTCGAGCTGCGCGATCTGCTGGCTGACGGCCGACTGCGTGTACCCGAGCTCGCGTGCGGCGCGACCGAAGGAACGTGTGCGCGCGACCGCCTCCAGCGCCGCGAGATGGCGCAGTTCGACACCCAGCCAATCATTAGTGTTCATGATCGAAACGAACGATAACTCCATTTGTCCTGATCGCGCCGGCGCGGCACGATGGAATCATGAGAGCCAAGATCGCCATCGCGCTCGGGATCGTGTACGTCGTCTGGGGATCGACGTATCTTGCGATCGCCGTCGCCGACCGGACGCTGCCGCCGCTGCTCATGCTCGCCGTGCGGTTCGGGCTCGCCGGTGGGCTCCTCTACGCGTGGTCCGCCTGGCGCGGCGACGTCCGCGCCGCGCGGCCGGGACGGCGTGAATGGACCTCCGCGGCGGTCGTCGGCGGGCTGCTCCTCTTCGTCGACACCGGCGGCATCGCCTGGGCCGAGCAGCGCGTCGCCTCGGGCCTGACCGCGCTGCTCGTCGCGACCGTGCCGCTGTTCACGGCGCTGCTCGACCGCACGTTCTTCGGCATTCGGCTCTCTCTCGGCGGACTGGCCGGAATCGCCGCGGGCCTGCTTGGCGTCGCGCTGCTGGTCGGCCAGAGCGGACACGTCGATCCGGTCGGCGCCGCCGTCATCCTCGGCGCCGCGGTCGCGTGGGCGGCCGGCTCGGCCTACGGGCGCGTCGCGCCGCTGCCGCGGCCGCCCTTCCTCTCGGCGGCGATGCAGATGCTCTGCGCCGCGGCGTTCCTCGCCGTCGCCGGATCGGCGATGGGCGAACTCGGCCGCGTGCATCCGGCTGCGATCTCGGCGGGCTCGGCCGCTGCGTTCGCCTTCCTCGTCGTCTTCGGCTCGATCGTCGCCTTCACCGCGTACGGCTGGCTGCTGCGGAGCGGAGCGTCCAGCGTCCTCGTCTCGACGTACGCCTACGTCAATCCGGCGGTGGCCGTCGTGCTCGGTTGGGCGCTCGCCGGCGAAGCCGTCGGGGGCCGCGAGCTCGCCGCAGGCGCGGTGATCGTCGGCTCGGTCGGGATGCTCGTCCTCGCCCGCAAGCCGCACGAGCGTCGCGAGGCGGAGCCGACGCCGGAGACGGTCGAGCCGTACCTGCGGGAGAAGGAGGCACAGGAAGGCCCCGTCCAGCCGGTGCCGCGACTGGCCGACCTCCGCCGCATGGCGCCCTGAGCGGCAGTCCTCGCGGCGCTACCGTGGCGGCATGACCACGTTCGACCTCCGCACGCTGCGACTGCGCTCCGGCGACCAGGCTCGCGAGCGCGTCGAGATCGAGCTCGAGCCGCTCGTGCTCGGCGGCCAGGCCTACGAGCCGCGGCCGAATCCCGCACCCGCAGAGCTCGCGATCACCCGCGCGTCGAGCGGCACCGTCCTCGAGCTTGCGTTCGACGTGCGGCTCGAGGGCCCGTGCTTCCGCTGCCTCACGGACGCCGAGCTGCCGGTCGAGCTCCGGCTCCGCGAGTACGAGGCGACGAAGCCCGAGAGCGACGACGAGCGGACGGAGTACCTCGACGACGACCGGCTCGACCTCTCCGCGTGGGCGCACGACGCGATCGCGCTCGCGCTGCCGGACAAGATCCTCTGCCGTCCCGACTGCGCCGGGCTCTGCCCGGTCTGCGGCAAGGATCTGAACGCCGAGCCGCACGAGCACGTGGAGGAGCGCGTCGATCCGCGGTGGGAGAAGCTCAGCGAGTTGCGGCAGGAATGACGAACGGCGTCGTCGTGGTCATAGCGACGAATCCGTTCCGCTCGAGGATCGGCCGGCTCGTCGGCAGCGCGTCCGAGTAGAGCCAGCGGTAGCCGCGCTCGCGCGCGAGCTCCGCGCGCTTCGCCACGGTCGCCCGGTACAGGCCGCGCCCGCGGTATTCCGGCAGCGTGACTCCGCCGAAGAGACCGGCGAACTCGACGCCGTTCTCGAGGTCGACGCGTCCGCCGGAGACCGGCTCGCCGTCGACGTACGCGACGACGGCGACCGCGTTGTCGTGGAGTCCCGAGCCCTGCCCGCGTCCGAACACGCGCTCGGCGAGCTCGAGGAACACGTCGGTCTCCTCCCGCAGGTCGACGTCGGCAGGTGGGGGCGGGATCGAGGCCGCCTCGGCGACGACGACGGTCTCCTCGTCCTCTGGCACCAGTCCCGCAGCGAGCAGGCGTTCCCGCAGCTCCGGCCCGTCGTGGGAGTAGTACTTCCACTCGACCCAGCCCGGCAGCTCGCGCATTCGCGCGACGAGCGGCTCGACGTCCGCCGGGTCGTCCGGCCGCCAGAGCACCGCGCTCCAGCCGTCGCTGACGAACAGGCACTCCGGCGCCGCCCTGCGCCGCATCTGCTCGTCGAAGAGCTCCAGGATCTCGGTCGTGTCCACGGGCGCAGGCTATAGTGGCCCGCGCCCATGGCTGTCCCGAAGCGGAAAACCTCGAAGTCGCGCCGTGACAAGCGGCGTGCGACGCACGCGATCAGCGCGCCGAAGGTCAACGTCTGCCCGACGTGCGGCCAGCCGAAGCGCCCGCACCGCGTCTGCCCGACCTGCGGCACCTACAAGGGCCGCGAGGTCGAGCCGCTCCGCGTCAACGCTCCGTAAGCTCCAGCGCATGACCCGCATCGCGGTCGACGCGATGGGAGGAGATCGCGGCCCTGCGGCTGTCGTCGAGGGCGCTCTCTCCACGCGCCCAGATGGGATCGAGCCGATTCTCTTCGGCTCGGCCGACCTCGAGACGGGCGACCTCGAGCTCGTCCCGACGACGCAGGTCGTGGGCATGGACGAGAAGCCCGCGGATGCGTTCCGGACGAAGGCCGACAGCTCGCTTGTCCGCGCGGTCAAGGCCGTCGCGGACGGGGAGGCCGACGCGGTCGTGTCCCCGGGGAACACGGGAGCGATGCTCGCCGCGGGCCTCGTCCTGCTGCGGCGTGTCCCCGGCGTGCGCCGCCCCGCGATCGCGGTGCCGATCCCGGCCAAGAAGGGCCCGTCGGTCCTGATCGACGCCGGGGCGAACGCCGACTGCCGCGCCGAGCACCTGCTCCAGTTCGCGACGATGGGTGCCGTCTTCGCCGAGGAGATCCTCGGCATCGCCAGGCCGCAGGTGCGGCTCCTCTCGATCGGCGAGGAGCCGGAGAAGGGGAACCAGCTCGCGCTCGAGGCCCATGAGCTCCTCGCCGCCTCCGACCTCGACTTCCGCGGCAACGCCGAGGGCCGCGACGTCCTCGAGGGCGCCGCGGACGTCCTCGTCACCGACGGCTTCACGGGCAACGTCGCGCTCAAGGCGGTCGAGGGGACGATCCGCACCCTGCTCGACTCGCTGCGGGAGGAGATCACGGCCACGACAGCGGGGACGCTCGGCGGCCTCCTCATCCGTCCCGCCTCCCGGCGCCTGCGTGCGCGCCTCGATCCTGACACGTACGGAGGCGCCTACCTCCTCGGCCTGCGGGGGCTCGTCGTCATCGCGCACGGCAACTCGTCGGCGACCGCGATCGCCAACGCGATCCGGCTCGCCGCCCGCGGCGTCGACCACGACGTCGTAGGCCGCCTCGCCTCGCGCCTGCCGCAGAAGGCGGAGATTGTATGATCGGCGCGCTTCGGCCCCCGACACAACGAGGTGACATGGCAGCGTCGCGCGAGGAAGTCTACGAGCGGGTCAAGGAGGTCCTGACCGAGCAGCTCGGCATCGACGAGGCGGACATCACGGAGGAGGCTTCCTTCCAGGAGGATCTCGACGCCGACTCTCTCGACCTCGTCGAGCTGATCATGGAGCTCGAGGACCAGTTCGGGATCAAGATCTCGGACGAGGACGCGCAGAAGATCCAGACCGTCGGCCAGGCCGTCGACTACGTCACTTCGCACCAGTAGCCGCGGACTCCGACCTCGCGCAGCTGATCGACGAGCTCCCGCCGGAGCTGGCGCAGCATGTCTTCACGCATACGTCGTGGGCGAGCGAGCGTAGCGCCTCCTACGAGCGGCTCGAGTTCCTCGGCGACAGCGTGCTCGAGCTGGCCGTCGCGCACGCGCTCTTCGTCCGCCATCCGGATTTCTCCGAGGGGAAGCTCGCGAAGGTGCGCTCCCACGTCGTCTCGCGCGCGACGTGCGCGGAGGTGGCGCGCGAGCTCGAGCTCGGGCGCAGGCTCGTGGAGCACGCGGATTTCTCGCAGACGGACGAGGAGACCGAGCGGCTCTCGCGGAACCGCAACGTCCTCGCGGCCGTCATCGAGGCTGCCCTGGGCGCGCTCTTCCTCGAGCACGGCTTCGCCGCGATCGAGGAGGCGGTCGTCGCAGCGTTCTCGAAGCAGATCGAGCACGCGCTCACGACGCGCGTCGACCACAAGACCGACCTGCAGGAGCTGCTCGCCCGCACCGGGCGCCACGTGACGTACACGGAGATCTCCGTCGAAGGGCCGCCGCACGAGCGGCGCTTCACGTGCGCCGCGATCATCGGTGGCGAGGAGCTTGGACGGGGCGACGGCCGGACGAAGAAGGCCGCCGAGCAGGAGGCCGCCCGCGAGGCGCTCTCGAAGCTCGACAGCGGCGAGGGCGAGGAGTAGCGTCGCGCACGTGCCGGACTTCGCGCTCCTGAAGCAGATGCAGTCCGCCGCGTGGTCGGCGGGCGCATTCGAGGACGTCGCCGAGTCGATCCACGACATGCACGTCGCGGTCGTCGAGGCGCTCGGTCCGCAGCCGGGCGACCGGTGGCTCGACGTCGGCTGCGGCGCGGGCAACCTCGCCGAGCTCGCCGCGGGCGGCGGAGCGCGGGTCACGGGAATCGACCTTTCGCCGCGCCTGATCGACGTCGCCAGGGCACGCGCCGAGGCCGGCGGGCACGACATCGAGTACCGCGTCGGGGATGCCGAGAGCCTCGATGTCGAGGACGCGAGCTTCGACAAGGTGAGCTCTTCCGTCGCGATGATCTTCGCTCCCGACCACGATGCCGTCGCCCGCGAGGTCGCGCGGGTGACCAGGCCGGGCGGCCGCCTCGCGTTCTCCGCCTGGACGCCCGAGGGCACGGTCGGAGAGATGTTCAGGGTGTTCGCCGCCTTCCAGCCGCCGCTCCCACCGGGCGCGGGCGCGCCGGTCGCGTGGGGTAGGGAGGAGTACGTCCGGGAGAAGCTTGGAAGCGCGTTCGAGCTGACGATCGAGCGGCGGATCTCCCGCCACGAGGACGAGTCCCCCGAGCACGCCTGGGAGTACTTCGCGCCGCGCTTCGGGCCGGTCAAGACGATGCTCGAGAATCTCGACCCCGACCGCCGTACGGCGTTCGAGCTGGCGGCGCGCGAGCACTTCGAGCGCGGGCGGCAGCCCGACGGGCGGTTCCTCGACGAACGCGAGTACCTGCTCGTCACCGGCACGCGGCGCTAGCGTCGCCCGTCTCACGGCTGCGCCGGGATTTCTGGCATCCTGGGCGGCCTCATGGCTGAACGGCGGCCCACGAACTCCGAGCTGCGCCTGCGGCGGCTCACGGCGGAGGAGCTCGACTCCGAGCCGCGCGGGATCCTCGAGATCTTCCCCGACGACGAGCCGGTCGACGAGGACGCACCGCTCGCGCGCGACGACGCCCAGCACGACCGGTAGTAGCGTCCTCCCGCGTCTTTAGGGTGCGCAGCGGTGCATCTGCGCGCCGTCAAGCTGCGTGGCTTCAAGTCGTTCCCCGACCCGGTCGAGATCCGTCTCGAGCCGGGCGTCGGCGTGATCGTCGGGCCGAACGGCTCCGGCAAGTCGAACGTCTCCGACGCCATCCGCTGGGCCGCCGGCTCCCTCAGCCCGACGGAGCTGCGGGCCGAGAAGCCCGACGACGTCCTCTTCGCCGGCGGCGGCTCGCGTGGGCCGGCCGACTTCTGCGAGGTCGAGCTCCTCTTCGACAACGCGGACGGGGCGTTGCCGGTCGACTACGCGGAGCTCTCGGTCGCGCGCCGGCTGCACCGCGGCGGCGAGGGGCAGTACCTCGTCAACCGTGCGGCGGTGCGGCGGCTCGACCTCGTGGAGCTCCTCGCCGATCTCGGGCTCGGCCAGGGGATGCACTCGATCATCAGCCAGGGGAAGGTCGAGGCGATCCTCGCGTCGCGGCCCGCCGAGCGGCGGGCGCTGATCGAGGAGGCCGCGGGGCTCGGGCGCTTCAAGGCCCGTCGCCATCGCGCCGAGCTGAAGCTCGCGCGGGTCGCCGTCGAGGTCGAGCGCGCCCGCGACGTCGAGGCGGAGGTCCGGAAGCGGCTCCGGCCGCTGGCGCTCCAGGCGACGGCGGCCGAACGCGCGCAGAAGCTCGCAGTCGAGATTGCACGCCTGCGGGCGCGCATCGCGCAGCTCGATCTCGCGGGACTCGAGGAGCGGCTCGCGGAGCTCGAGACACGGCGCGCAACCGCCGCCGGCGGGCGGCGCGGAGTGGAGGAGAGGCTCGAGGCGCTGCTCGCCGAGCGCGGGCGCGCCGAGGAGGAGCTCGCGGACGCTGCGGGCGCGCGCGAGCAGGCGCTGCAGGCTCTGTACCGGCTCCGGAGCGCGGTGGAACGTCTCGAGCTGCGGCGCGAGTCGGCGACGTCGCTGGTGGCCGAGACACGGGCGCGGCACGAGTCGGCCGCAGCCGAGGCCGGCGATCCCGCGGTCGAGCTCGCGGACCTAGAGCGCGCTTCCGAGAGCGCGGCCGCGACCGCGCAGGCGGCGGCGGTGGAGCGGGAGGCGTCCGCGGAGCGCGCTCGCCGGGCTCTGACGCTCCTGCTCGTCGCCGAGGTCGAAGAGCGGCGCGGGCAGGAGGCCCGGCTGGACGAGCTCCTCGCGGAACGGCGCGGCATCGAGGGGGAGCTGACGGGCGCGGCCGGCGAGCGCGAAGCGGCACTCGCGGTCTCCTACGAGCTCCGCTCACGAGTCGCGGGGCTCTCGGTGCAGCGGGAGTCCGCGGAGCGGCTCGCAGTCCGGCTCCGCGCCGACCTCGCCGACGCCGAGGCCGAGGCTGCCCGCGGCGGACCCTCGCCGCGCGATCTCGAGCAAGAGGCTCTGGCGGCGCGCGCGCGGGCCCGGGAGGCGCTGCACGAGCGGGACACGCTCGCCGAACGGGCGCGGACCGCGGCCGAGCGGCTCGTGGCGCTCGAGCTGTCCCTGGCCGAGCGTGAGGGGATTCCGCCGGCAGCCCGGGCGCTCGCCGAGGAAGGCGAGCGGCTCGTGCTCGCCGAGATCGAGGTCGAGGAGGGGCGCGAGCGCGCGGTCGCCGCCGCGCTCGGGCCGCGGGCGGCGGCTCTCCTGGCCGACGACGCCGAGGCGGCTCTCGCGCTGCTCGAGCGGGCGGCTGCACTCGGGCTCGGCTCGCTCGTGGTCGTCGCCGGACGGAACCCACGCGACCTCGTGGCCGATCTCCCGGTCGTCGAGCGCGACGAGCTGCTCGCGTCGGCGACGCCCGCCGTGACCGCCGACGGCTTCGGCTACGACCCGAGCACCGGCGAGCTCTGGTACGCGGGCGAGACCGCCGAGGCAGTCCTCCTCGAGCTCGACGTGCGGCGGCGCGCGCTTGCCGACGAGGCGAAGACGCTCGCGGAGCAGGCCCGGTTCGCCGAGCGGAAGGCGACCGAGGCGGACGAACGGGCCGTCGCCGCCGAGAGCGCGTTCGCGGCCGTGGCGCCGCGGCTCGCGATCCGCCGCGCCGACCCGGGGACTCTTTCGGCCCTGGCCACCGCAGCCCGTCGTCTCGAGCAGGCGCTGACGGGACTCGACCCACGTGTCGAGCGGATCGAGGCTCCTCTGCGGGCTCGCGGCGAGGCGGGCGCGGAGCGCACCGGCGAGCTCGGCGAGCGGCTGCGGACGATCGCCGAGAGTGAAGCCGCGCTGCGGCGCGAGCTCGCGGAGGCCGCCGAGCGCATCGCCGGGGCCGAGCGCGATCTGCTGCGGCTCGGCGGCGGGCCGGTGGCCGCCGACGCCGAGGCAGGAGACGCCGTTTCGCTCCGGACGGAGGCGCAGTCGCTCGTCGCCGCCGCCGACGCCGCGGCACTCCGTGCGAGCGAGGCCGGCGAGAGCGCGCGCGCCGCGGAGACGGCGCGCATCGACGCCGCGGTGCGAGCCGGCCGCCGCCGGGCCCGGCCGCACGAGCTCGCGCGCGTCGTCGGCGCGGCCGAGCGGCTCGACTCCGCGCTCCTCGCCACAGCGGCTGCAGCCGCCCGCTTCGAGTCGCCGCTCCGCGAGGACGTGGACGCAGGCGCCGCGCGCAGCGGCGAGCTCGGCGCGGAACTGCGTCGGCTCGGCGCCGCCGAGGTCGAGCTGCGGCAGGAGCTCGCCGCCGCAGCCGAGGCCGTCTCCGCCCTCGAGGTCGAGGCTGCCCGGCTCGACGCCGAGGCCGACGAGGCGCGCCGGCGCTTCGAGCACGCCAGCTCAACGCTGGAAGCGTCGGCGGCCGAGCGGCCGACGCCCGGCGGGAAGACCGCGCCCTCGGCGCCTAGGGACGAGCCGGCAGAAGGGGACGACCGCGAGCAGCTCGTCGCCACCGCCGAACGCCTCGAGCGCCGCCGCGAGACGCTCGGCCAGGTCAACCCGTTCGCGCAGGAGGAATATGAGGCCGAGAAGGTGCGACTCGAGGAGCTCGCGACGCAGCGGGCTGACCTCGAGGACAGCCTCACCGAGCTCGAGAAGCTCCGCAACGAGCTGACGGAGACGGTCGAACGCCGCTTCGCCGAGACGTTCGACGCCGTGCGGCGGCATTTCTCCGACGTGACGGCGACGGTCTTCCCGGGCGGCGAGGGGCGCCTCCGGCTGACCGAGGCGGACGAGGACGAGGACGAACCGGGCGTCGAGGTCGAGCTGCGTCCCGCCGGCAAGCGGGTGCAGCGGCTGTCGCTGCTCTCGGGCGGCGAGAAGGCGCTCGGCGCGATCGCGTTCCTCTTCGCGCTCTTCCTCGCTCGGCCGTGCCCGTTCTACCTCCTCGACGAGGTCGAGGCTGCGCTCGACGACACGAACATCGGGCGCTTCGTCGAGCTGCTCCGCCGTTACTCCGACCGGGCCCAGTTCGTCGTGATCACGCACCAGAAGCGGACGATGGAGGCCGCCGACGTCCTCTACGGCGTGACGATGGGCGGCGAGGGCGTCTCGCAGGTCGTCTCGCGCCGCCTGCCGCGGGAGGAAGCGAAGCTCGCGGGCGCCGCCTAGGCTCCCGTCCGTGCTCTACGAGCCGGGCGCGTTCGAGCCGCTGACCGACGAGCCGTGGGACGAGGCGCGTGTCCGCGACGGCATCGCCGCCGTCGTGGCGGGCGCCGAGGCGGCGCTCGATCCCGACGTCCTCTGGCCGGCGCACGAGTGGGACGGCTGGAACGCCGCGCAGCCGATGAAGAACCTCTACGTCGGAGCGGCGGGCGTGGTGTTCGCCCTCGACGACCTGCAGCGCCGCGGCCTGGCCGAGACGAGGCTCGACCTTCCCGCGGTTGCGCTGCGCGCGCTCGAGCGCTGGCGCGCGGAACCGGACTTCATGGAGGGCGAGTCCCTGCCCGACCCGCCCGAGTCCGGCCTGCTCACGGGCGAGACAGGGATCCTCCTCGTCGCGTGCAGACTCGGACTCGGGCTCGAGGCGGACCTGAAGGCTCGGATCCGCGCCAACCTCGCCAACGAGGCCGAAGACCTGATGTGGGGCACGCCCGGGACGCTGGTCGCTGCCGTCGCGATGGAGTGGGACGATCTGGCCCGAGAGTCGGCCGACGCGCTCGTCGCCCGCCGCGACGCCGACGGCCTGTGGACGCAGCGGCTGTGGGGTGCGAGCTTCCAGGGCGTCGGCCCCGTGCACGGGCTCACCGGCAACGTGCGGGCGCTCCTCCAGGTCGACCATCCGCGGAACGAGTCGCTTCGCGTCGAGTCCGCCGCCGCGCTCGCGCGTACCGCGACGCGCGAGGAGGGGCTCGCGAACTGGAGCAGCGAGGGCAAGCTCCAGTGGTGCGCCGGCGCGCCCGGGATCGTCTCCGCTGCGCGCGACTACCTCGACGAGGAGCTGCTCCTCGCCGGTGCGGAGCTCGTCTGGCAGGCGGGCCCGCCCGGCCCCGAGAAGGGACACGGGATCTGCCACGGCACCTCGGGCAACGGCTTCGCGCTGCTCGCCGCGTTCGAGCGAACCCGGGACGAGCTGTGGCTCGACCGGGCGCGCCGCTTCGCCGTCCACGCGCTCGCGCAGGCGGAGCGCATGCCGGCGCGGCAGTCGCTCTTCACGGGCGGTCCGGGGACCGCGCTCTTCGCCGCCGCGTGCCTGGACGCCAACGCGCGCTTCCCGGTGCTCGAGCGCCGCTAGGCGAGCGCGGCTTCGAGCGCTGCGCGGTCCGCCGGCTCGCCGTGGGCCGGGAGCACGAGCTCGACGGGCAGGTCGAGCAGCGGGCGGAGCCGTTCGGCGACATCGTCCCGGGTCACGTGCTTGCGACCTCCGAGCTGGATGCCCAGCCCGTCGCCGAAGTTCGAGAGCGAGTCGCCGCTGACGAGCGCGCCGACGGACGGCAGCCAGAAGACGAGGTCGTTGTCCTCGCGACCTGCGTAGGCGTGCATGCCGAACGGCCACGGGCCGGGCCCGTGGAACTCGCCCTCGCCCTCGCCCGCCCGCAGCCAGGCGAGGTCCTCGCTCTCCATGCCGCGCACACGGTCCGGGTCCACGCCGAACTTCTCCACCCAGTCCTGCCAGGTGTCGGCGGGCGGCGTGTGCACCGGCAGGCCGAGCCCGCGGGCGTCGCGCTCGTGGTACGGCGCGGTCAGGATGACCGCGGTCGCGCGCTCGCGCAGCTCGCCGGGAACGGACAGCGGGTCGAACAACACCAGGTCGCCGCCGAGCTCGATCGCGTACGACGACACTTCCTGCGGCCACCAGTCGTCCCCGGTCCAGTCCGGGTGCGGGGTCTGCCAGTGCCAGAGACCGGGCCGCAGCTCGCGCATCCGCCGATCCTAGCCGCGCGGTCCGCATAGGATCTTTGCGATGGACGAACGCCTCGAGCGCTACGCAGAGCTCGCCGTCCGGGTCGGCGCCAACGTGCAGCCGGGTCAGGAGGTCTTCCTCTTCGCCGCGGTCGAGCATCACGATCTCGCTCGGGCCCTCACGCGCCAGGCCTACCGCGCCGGCGCCTCCTACGTGAACGTCCTCTACAGCGACATGCACGCGCGCAAGGCGATGATCGAGCTCGGCCCGGACGAGGCCCTCACCTATGCGCCCGGGTGGCTGAAGGACTTCGTCACCTCGATCGCCGGCAACGCGTTGATCGCCACGACCGGCGATCCGGAGCCGGATCTGCTGGCCGACCTCGACGGCGAGCGCGTCGGTCGAGCCGTACCGCAGGAGATCGTGCAGATCCGGATGCAGCAGATGGGCGAGAACTCCGTCAACTGGGTCGGCGTCGGTGCACCGGGTGAGGAGTGGGCGCGCCAGGTGTTCGGAGAGCCGGACGTCGAGCGCCTGTGGGAGGCCGTCGCGTACTGCATGCGCCTCGACGAGCCGGACCCCGCAGCCGCCTGGAGCGAGCACCTCGCACGGCTCGAGGCGCGAACGACGCAGCTGAACGAGCTCAAGGCCGACGCGCTCCGCTATCGCGGCCCCGGTACCGACCTGACGGTGGGATTGCTCGCGAACGCCCGCTGGGAGTCGGGCTCCTCCACGACCTCGGGCGGGATCACCTACGTCGCGAACATGCCGACGGAGGAGCTCTTCACCTCGCCGGACGCGCGCCGCACCGAAGGGACGATCCGCCAGACGCTGCCGCTGCCTCTCTCCGGCCAGGTCGTGCGCAATCTGGAGCTGACGTTCGAGGGGGGGCGGGCCGTCCGGGTCGAGGCCGAGAGCGGAGCCGACCTCGTTCGCAGCCACTTCGCGACGATCGAGAACGCCGACCGCCTCGGCGAGGTGGCGCTCGTGACGAAGGAATCCCGCGTCGGTCAGACGGGGCTGGTCTTCAACGACCCGCTGTACGACGAGAACGCGACCTGCCACATGGCGTACGGAGCCGCGTTTCCGTTCCTGCTCGACGGCGAGCCCGGCGAGGGATTCAACGTGGCGAACATGCACGTCGACTTCATGGTCGGCGGACCCGAGCTCGAGGTGGACGCGGTGATGCCGGACGGAGCCGAGGTCCCGCTGATTCGCAACGAGGAGTGGCAGCTGGCGTGAGCGTCGACGGCGACGACAACGGCAGGAGGCTCGAGCAGTACGCGGAGCTGGCCGTGCGTGTCGGCGCGAACGTACAGCCCGGGCAGGAGGTCTTCATCCAGCCGATGGTCGAGCACACCGAGCTCGCGCGGGCGCTCGTGCGGCAGGCCTACGAGGCGGGCGCCTCCTACGTGCACGTGGTCTACCGGGACGAGCACGTGAGGCGCGCGCGGATCGAACTCGGCCCCGACTCCGCGCTCACGTACTCGCCAGACTGGGAGATCGCGCTCACGGAGGCGGAGTCGGGCAACGCATCGATCGGGACGATGGGCAAGCCGGATCCGCAGCTGCTCGCAGACCTCGACGGAGAGCGCATCGGCCGTGCGGTCCAGGTGCAGATCGCGGAGATCGTGCAACGGCAGCATCGCGAGAGCAGCGTCAACTGGTGCGGCATCGGAGCGCCGAACGCGGGCTGGGCGAAGCAGGTCTTCGGCGAGCCCGACGTCGAGCGGCTGTGGGACAAGGTCGCCTTCTGCATGCGGCTCGACGAGCCGGACCCGGTCGCCGCCTGGCGCGAGCACATCGCCCGGCTCGACGCCCGCGCCGAGACGCTCACGGCGCTCCGGCCGGACGCGCTCCGGTACCGCGGCCCCGGCACCGACCTCACGGTCGGCCTCCTGCCGACCGCGCGCTGGGGGAGCGCCCGCTTCCGCACCTCCGGCGGGATCGACTACGTCGCGAACATGCCGACGGAGGAGATCTTCACCACTCCCGACTCCCGGCGCGCGGAGGGGACGATCCGGTCGAGGAAGCCGCTCTCCCTCAACGGCCAGATCATCCGCGGCCTGCAGTTCACGTTCGAGGAGGGGCGGATCGTCGGCGTCGACGCCGAGCAGGGCGCCGATCTCGTCCGCAGTCAGATCGCCACGAACGAGAACGCCGACCGGCTGGGCGAGCTCGCGCTCGTCACGAGCGAGTCGCGCGTCGGACAGTCGGGGACGCTCTTCTTCGACACGCTCTTCGACGAGAACGCGACCTGCCACATCGCCTACGGGATGGGGCTGCCGTACGCGTTCGACGGCGAGCCCGACGAGCGCACGAACGCGTGCAACGTCCACGTCGACTTCATGGTCGGGGCGCCCGAGCTCGAGGTGGACGCGGTGCTCGCCGACGGGAGCGAGGTGCCGCTGATCCGGAACGAGGAATGGCAGCTGGCGTAACCGACGAGCGGCTCGAGCGCTATGCCGAGCTCGCCGTTCGGATCGGTGCGAACGTGCAGCCGGGCCAGGAGGTGTTCATCGGCGGGATGGTCGAGCACGCGGAGTTGATCCGGGCGCTCGCGCGGCAGTCGTACCTGGCGGATGCCTCCTACGTCCACGTCGCGTACGACGACCAGCACGTCCATCGCGCGAGGATCGAGCTCGGGCCGGACGAGATGCTCTCGCACTCGCCCGAGTGGTTGAAGACCCTGGCCGAGGAGAGCAGCGGACACGCTCAGCTCGGGACGATGGGGAATCCCGAGCCGGAGCTGCTCGCCGACCTCGACGGCGATCGTGTCAGCCGCGCGATCCCGCTGGAGGCCCTGGAGATCTTCCAGCGCCAGCTCGCGGATCGCACGGTCAACTGGTGCGGCGTCGGCGCGCCGAACGAGGGCTGGGCGGCGCAGGTCTTCGGGGAGCCCGACGTCGAGCGGCTCTGGGAGCTCGTCGCCTTCTGCTTCCGCCTCGACGAGCCCGATCCCGTCGCCGCCTGGACCGAGCATCTCGACCGGCTCGAGGCGCGCGGCGCCGCCCTGACCGCGCTCCGGCCCGACGCGATCCGCTACCGCGGTCCCGGCACCGATCTCACGGTCGGCCTGCTCCCGACCGCACGCTGGGTCAGCGCCCGCTTCCGCACGGTGTCGGACATCGAGTACGTCGCGAACATGCCGACGGAGGAGATCTTCACGACGCCCGATCCGCGTCGCGCAGAGGGGACGATCCGCTCGAGCCTGCCGCTCTCGCTCGGCGGACAGCTGATCCGGGGCCTCGAGTTCACGTTCTCGGACGGACGGATCACCGGCGTCGAGGCCGAGACCGGCGCCGACCTCGTGCGCGGGCACATGGCGACGATCGAGAACGCCGACCGCCTGGGCGAGCTCGCTCTCGTCACCAACGAGTCGCGGGTCGGCCAGACCGGCACGCTCTTCTACAACACGCTCTTCGACGAGAACGCGACGTGCCACATCGCCTACGGGTTCGGGATCCCCACCGCGTTCGACGGTGAGCCCGACGAGGCGATGAACGTCTCGAACATGCACGTCGACTTCATGGTCGGCAGCCCGGAGCTCGAGGTCGACGCGCTGCTCGAGGACGGGACGGCCGTGCCGCTCGTCCGCGAGGAGACCTGGCAGCTCGAGCGGTGACGCCCGGCCACTAGCCTGAGGCGATGGCGCGGAGTTGGGGGGAGCTGCTGGGCGAGCCGGACGCGGGGGTCGAACCCGAGGAGCAGGGCGAAGGCCGCTTCTTCTCGCGGCTGCGCGACTCGCTCTCGAAGTCGCGCCGCGCGCTCACCGGCGAGCTTGTCGCGGCCGCGTCCTTCGATCCCGGGAACGACGCCGACTGGGAGCGCCTCGAGGAGGCGCTGATCGCCGGCGACGTCGGTGTCCGCGCGACCGCCGAGCTCGTGCGGAGGCTGGAGGCGCGCGGCGAGCTCGTGGATCTGAACGCGGCGCTGGCGGACGAGGTGGCTGGGCTCTTCGGCGAGCCGCCGGTCCTCGACGTCGCCCACGAGCCCGCCGTGATCCTCGTCGTCGGCGTCAACGGAACCGGCAAGACGACCACCATCGGCAAGCTGGCGGCGCGGCTCGCCGAGTGCGGCCGGTCGATCGTCGTCGCCGCCGCCGACACCTACCGCGCGGCCGCGGAGGAGCAGCTCGAGATCTGGGCGAAGCGGGCCGGCGCGGACTTCGTCGGCTCCGAGCGCGGCGCGGATCCGGCGGCGGTCGCCTACGACGCGCTCGAGGCAGCCGTCGCGCGCGGCCGCGACGTCGTCGTCGTCGACACGGCCGGCCGCCTCCACACGCAGACCAACCTCATGGAGGAGCTCGCGAAGGTGCGCCGCGTCATCGCCGGCCGCCTCGACGGGGCGCCGCACGAGACGCTGCTCGTCGTCGACGCGACGACCGGACAGAACGGCGTCCAGCAGGCGCGATTGTTCGGCGAGGCGGTCGGCGTCACCGGGGTCGTGCTCACGAAGCTCGACGGCTCCGCGAAGGGCGGAGTCGCGATCCCGATCGCCTACGAGCTCGGCCTGCCGGTGAAGCTCGTCGGTGTCGGAGAGGCGCTCGAGGACCTGCAGCCGTTCGACCCGCGCGACTACGCGCGGGCGCTCGTGGCCGGGTAGGAGGCGCATGCCGACGCGCACCGGCGGCGGAGGGCCGGGCGCTGCGACGTCCGCCCGGATAACCGGCAGGACGCTGCCGGCACACGCCGGAACGATTCGGAGCGGACCTCGTCAGCGGACGAAGCCGGGCGGTGCCGACAGGGGCGTCGTTGCGCCGGCGGCAATCGGAATCGGCGCCCTGTACGGCCCCAATGACGTGTCGGCGCGTCGCGGGTCGTACCTCATGCGCCCGGCGCCTTCACGACGAGCGGCACCCCGCCCCGGCCCGAGAGCGGAAATCTCGCCGGACGGCTGGAGACGTTGTGCAGCGCGAACGCGACCCTCAACTCGTCTCGGGCTGGACCGGGCATGGCGACGGTGGCGGTGCGACGGATGTGCCCTCCGAGGATGAGGCGGCTGGAACCGACCCGTCGCGCGGAGGCCAGCGCTCCGGCAGCATGCACCGGCCCGCGATGAGCGGCCCGGTGGCTGGCTACGCACGCCGACAGCACGAGTGCGATCGCGACAAGCACAGCGACACCGCCGAAACCTTCACGTGACTGAAGGTACGACGCCGCGCGCACCGACGTCGCGCGATTGGGCCTGCGCTTCCCGCCGGTACCCTGCGGCGGATGTTCGACGCGCTCAGCGACAAGCTCCAGAGCGCCCTCGGCGACCTTCGCGGGCGCGGCGTCCTCGACGAGGAGGCGATCTCCCGCGCCATGCGCGAGGTGCGGCTCGCCCTGCTCGAGGCAGACGTCAACTTCGGCGTCGTCAAGGAGTTCGTCGCGCAGGTGCGCGAGCGCGCGCTCGGCGAGGACGTACGGAAGAGCCTCACGCCCGGCCAGCAGGTGGTGAAGATCGTCCACGAAGAGCTGACCGAGCTCCTCGGCTCGTCCGACTCGCGGCTCGCCTTCTCGCAGCGGCCGCCCACGACGATCCTCCTCGCCGGCCTGCAGGGCTCGGGCAAGACGACGGCCGCGGGCAAGCTCGCGCTTCTGCTCACGAAGGAAGGCCGCAAGCCCGCGCTCGTCGCCGCGGACCTGCAGCGTCCGGCCGCGATCGACCAGCTCGTCCAGCTGGGCGAGCAAGTCGGAGTACCGGTCTATGCCGACGAGCGCGCCGACCCCGTGAAGGCCGTCCACGACGGAATCGAGCGGGCGAAGGCCGACGCGCGCGACGTCGTGATCCTCGACACCGCCGGCCGCCTGCACGTCGACGAGGCGCTGATGGAGGAGCTCGCCGCCGTGCGGCGCGAAGCGAAGCCGACCAACGTCCTCCTCGTCCTCGACGCGATGACCGGCCAGGAGGCCGTCGACGTCGCGCAGGCGTTCCAGGAGCGGATCGACTTCGACGGCGTCGTCCTCACGAAGCTCGACGGCGACGCGCGCGGCGGCGCGGCGCTCTCCGTGCGCGCGGTCACCGGTCGCCCCATCAAGCTCGCCTCGCTCGGCGAGAAGCTCGACGCGCTCGACTGGTTCCACCCGGACCGGATGGCGTCGCGCATCCTCGGCATGGGCGACGTCCTGACGCTGATCGAGCGCGCCGAGGCGGCGATCGAGGAGGACGAGAAGGAAGAGCTCGAGCGTCGCATGATGAAGGGCGAGTTCACCTTCGACGACTTCCTCTCGAGCTACAAGATGGTGCGCCGCATGGGGCCGCTCCAGGGCGTGATCAAGATGATTCCCGGCCTGGGCAAGCAGCTCGAGGGCCTCGACCAGGTGGACGAGGGCCAGCTCAAGCGGGTCGAGGCGATCGTCCTCTCGATGACGCCGCACGAGCGGCGCGTCCCGCACGTGATCGACGCGTCGCGCCGCAGGCGGATCGCGGCCGGCTCCGGCACGAGCGTGGAGCAGGTCAACCAGCTGATCGAGGCGCGCAAGCAGATGGCGAAGATGATGAAGATGGTCGGATCGGGGAAGATGCCGCAGTTGCCCGGCGCGGCGGCGGGAGCGCCTACGATGGGCGGCGGTCCGCGACCGAGCGCGACCCGTAAGGCGAGTTCAAAACGAAAGAAGAAGAAGAAAGCGAGAAGGTAACCGGATGGCAGTCAAGCTCAGGCTGACGCGGGTCGGCTCCAAGAAGAACCCGATCTACCGCGTCGTCGCCGCCGATTCGCGCTCGCCGCGCGACGGCAAGTTCATCGAGATCGTCGGTCGCTACAACCCGCAGTCGGATCCGTCGCTCATCGATCTCGACGAGGAGAAGGTGCGCGGCTGGCTCGAGAAGGGCGCGCAGCCGACCGAGTCGGTGGCGAAGCTCCTCAAGGCCCAGGGCATCTCGTAGCGATGGCCGAGCTCGTCGCCGAGCTCGCGCGCCGGCTCGTCGACGAGCCGGACGCCGTGCGCGTCGACGAGGTCGAGGAGGAGGACGGCACGCTCCTTCTGCGGCTGCACGTGGCCGAGGCGGACATCGGCAAGGTGATCGGCCGCCAGGGCCGGCTCGCGCGTGCGCTGAGGACGGTCGTTCGCGCCGGCGGGGTCGAGGCCGGGCGCAGGCTCCAGCTCGAGATCGTCGACTGACGTGGCGTCGGTAGCCGCGCTCTACGACGTCCACGGCAACCTCGCCGCGCTCGAGGCGGTGCTCGCCGAGGTGCCGGACGACGCGACGATCGTCGTCGGCGGCGACATCTGCGCGGGCGGCGATCGGCCCTCGGAGACGCTCGCACGGCTCCGGGAGCTCGGCGACCGGGTCGCATGGCTGCGCGGGAACTCCGACCGGGAGCTGTATCCCGGCGAGGAAGGTCTCGCGCCGGCGGAGGTCGTCGAGGAGGCTCGCTCGAAGCTGAGCGAGGACGAGATCGAGTTCCTGCACGCGCTGCCGCCCACGCAGCGCATCGGCGACGTCCTCTACTGCCACGCCTCCCCGCGCAACGACGTCGACATCTTCACCGAGCGGACGCCCGAGGACCGGCTCGTGCCGCTCTTCGCAGGGCTCGACGTGCCGACGGTCGTGTGCGGGCACACCCACACGCAGTACGAGCGGACGGTCGGCGGTGTGCGCGTGGTCAACGCGGGGAGCGTCGGCATGCCGTACGAGGACGAGCCGGGCGCCTACTGGCTCCTCGACCTCGTCCACCGGCGGACGCCGTACGACGGCGCCGAGCTGAAGGCTTCGCGAGAAGAGGCGGTCTCAGAGTTCACGGAACGTGGGCTCTGACCTCGTCCGGGTCGGGCTCGTCGGCAAGCCGCACGGGCTCGACGGCGGCTTCTTCGTCGAGGGAGCGAGCGAGCGGAAGGACGTCTTCGCCGAGGGCGCGACACTCTATGCAGGCGGCGAGGCGGCGACGGTGGTGGGCTCGCGGCACGGCTCCGGCGGCCGTCCGGTGATCCGCCTCGACCGGCACGTGGAACGGGGCGCCGAGCTCGCCGTCGCGCGCGCGACGCTGCCCCCGCTCGACGACGAGGACGAGTTCTACGTCTTCCAGCTCGTCGGGCTCAGCGTCGAGGAGGAGAGCGGGCGGCAGCTCGGGCGGGTGCGGCAGGTACTCGAGTACCCTGGGAACGACGTACTCGAGCTCGACTCCGGTGCGTCGTTGCCCCTCGTCGAGGCGTGCGTCCAGAAGGTGGATCTAGCCGGCGGGCGAATCGTCGTCGCCGTGGGGTTCGCAGACCCGGAATAGTCCAGCCGCCCGTGCGCATCGACGTCTTCACCCTCGTTCCCCACGCCTATGCCTGGCTGACCGAGCAGCGGCCGGTGGCGAGCGTCCTCGGCATGAATCTCGAGCTGCGGCTCTTCAACTACCGCGACTCGACGCCGCTCCGCGCGGGCCAGGTCGACGACGAGCCGTACGGCGGCGGAGCGGGAATGGTGCTGCGCGTGGACGTCGTCGCAGCGGCGCTCGACGCCGTCTACGCGGCGGATCCGCCCGGGCCGGTGATCGCGCTCTCGCCGAAGGGCCGGCAGCTGACGCAGGCCGTCGTGGAGGAGCTCGCGGAACTGCCTGCGCTGACGCTCCTCTCCTCCCGCTTCGAGGGCTTCGACGAGCGAATCGTCGAGCACCTCGCGACGGACGCGATCTCGGTCGGGCCGTACGTCCTCTCGAACGGCGACCTGCCCGCGATGATCGTCCTCGACGCGGTCGCGCGCCGGCTGCCCGGCGCGCTCGCCGAGGGATCCGGGGAGCTCGAGAGCTTCTCAGCCGAGCTCGGCGGCGGGCTCGAGTACCCGCACTACACGCGGCCGGCCGACTTCCGGGGCTGGTCCGTGCCGGACGTGTTGCTCTCGGGCGACCATGGGCGGGTCGACGCCTGGCGTCGGGAGCACGTGCGATGAGCGACGACTTCGGCCGCTACCGCCCCGAGCTGGGCGACGAGGGCGAGAAGGACGAGGGGGACGAGGGGGACGCCGGCCGCGACGCTCCGTTCGGCTGGCCCGAGCACGAGCCGGGCCGGCGCGGCGAGGCGCCGGGCGGCTGGCTCGACGACGAGCCGGAATCCGGCAGGGCGCCGGGCGGCTGGCTCGACGACGACGCGCAGACCGACAGCGAAAGCGCGGGAGACTGGCCCACTCGGGGCGACACGTGGCAGCCGGAGTACGGCCGGACCTACCGCGACTACGGGTATGCCGACAGGGACGCGGTGCTCTCGGACGAGGCGGGCTACGACGCTCGTCGCAGCCGCGATCCGCTCGCCCGTCTCTTCCCGGGCCTGCCGCGTGGGGTGCGGGTCACCCTCGACTGGATCCTCACGATCGCGGGCGCGATCCTGATCGTGCTCGCGCTCAAGCAGTGGGTGGTCAACCCGTATCGCATCCCCTCGTCCTCGATGGAGCCGACGCTGAACTGCGCCAAGGGCCTGAGCCCGAGCCAGAGCGGCTGTCTCGGCCAGTCGAGCGACCGCGTGCTCGCGTGCCGCATCTGCCTCGACTTCCGCAATCCCTCGCGCGGCGACATCGTCGTCTTCAACACGCCGCGCGCGGCCGCGAACAAGTGCGGTGAGGGCGGCACGTTCGTGAAGCGCGTGATCGGCCTGCCGGGTGACTGGATCAGGGAAGACAAGGACGGCTTCATCTGGGTCAAGGACCCCGGCGAGAAGAGGTTCGTCAAGCTCAGGGAGCCGTACATCTCCAGGGTCCGACGGCTTGCGGACAGCAGCCACTTCGGCATGAAGTGGCACGTCAAGAAGGACAGCTACTTCATGATGGGCGACAACCGCGCCCAGTCGTGCGACTCGCGCACGTGGGGCTCGGTGCCCCGCAACAAGCTGATCGGGATCGTGTTCTTCGTCTACTGGCCGCCGGACAGAATCGGCTTCCGGTAGGCGGATCGGGTCGAGGTCGATTCCGCTACCCTTGGCCGTCGGCCGTCAGGCCCTCTTTTCATGAGCAACGTCATCCAGGACCTCGAGCGCGCCCAGCTGCGCAACGTGCCGCGCTTCAAGGCGGGCGACACGGTGCGCGTCCACTTCCAGGTGATCGAGGGCACGCGCCGGCGCGTGCAGGTGTTCGAGGGAATCGTGCTCAAGCGGCAGGGAGCAGGCGCCCGCGAGACCTTCACCGTGCGGAAGCAGTCGTTCGGCGTCGGCGTCGAGCGGACGTTCCCGCTCCATTCGCCGAAGATCGAGCGGATCGAGGTCGCCGCGATCGGCGACGTCAACCGCGCGAAGCTCTACTACCTCCGCGGTCGCGTCGGCAAGAAGGCCCGCGTCCGTGAGCGGCGGTACGGAGCCGGCTCCGAGCTCCCCGCGGCGGTGGAGGCGACGCTCGCCGCGACCGAGGGAGCACCGGAGGCGGCCGAGCCCGAGGACGCTCAGGGTCCCCAGTCCGAGGCGGAGCCCGTCGAGGCCGAGGCCGAGGAGACGCCGGAGGGCGAGGAGCCGACGGCGGAGGAAGCTCCTGCCGACGAGCCGGCCGAGGACGCGCCGGCGGACGAGGGATCCCAGCCCGAAGCCGCAGAGCCCGAGGCTGCGGCGGAGCCGGAGCCGGCCGAAGAGGCCGAAGCCGCTCCCGCCGAGTAACTCCTTTCCGGCAACTTTCTGACGTCCACCCTCTGCAGCCGGAACGCGCGCTATGGTCGCGGTCGTGCAGAAGCGGACCGGCCAGAAGCTCCTGCGCTTCGATCGACGCCTCGGCGCGCGCTTCGTCGCCGGCGCGGACGAGGCAGGCCGCGGCTCCCTCGCCGGCCCACTCGTCGTTGCGGGTGTCCTGCTCGACTACGCCTCGCTGCGCGACCACCGCGTCC
The DNA here is from genome assembly GCA_036526375.1 of Gaiellaceae bacterium. Taxonomy (GTDB): domain Bacteria; phylum Actinomycetota; class Thermoleophilia; order Gaiellales; family Gaiellaceae; genus Palsa-739. Next base: position 60,822 of record DATCYP010000095.1, read on the forward strand.
GCCCGCTCGGCTTCCTCAACGACTCGAAGCAGTGCTCGCCCGAGCGCCGCGAGGATCTCTTCCGCGCCGTCGTCGGCTGCGCCGCGCGCGTCGCCGTGCGCGTGATCCCGCCCGGGGAGATCGACCGCAACGGTCTTCACCGCTCGAACCTCGCCGGCCTGCGCGCGATGCTCGAGGCGCTGTCGCCGCCGGCGGAGGCGTGCCTCGTGGACGGCTTCCGACTCGGCCCGACGGCCCCCGAGCACACGGCCGTGGTCGACGGTGACGAGAAGAGCGCCGCGATCGCTGCGGCGTCGATCATCGCCAAGGTCACGCGAGACCGTCTGATGCGCCGCCTCGACGCGCTCTATCCCGCCTACGGGTTCGCGCAGCACGTCGGGTACATCACGCCCGGACACTCCGCAGTCGTCCGCGAGCGCGGGCCGTCCGCGGTGCACCGCCTGAGCTTCCAGGCGCTCTGCTACGAGAGCGACGTCGAGGCAGTTGCCTAGGGGTGGCTCGGGCTACGCCGCCGAGCGACGGGCGGTCCGGTGGTACCGGTTGCGCGGCTGGAAGATCCTCGGCGAGAACGTCTGGGCGGGCGGCAACGAGCTCGACCTGATCGTCCGCCGCGGCCGCGCGCTTCGGTTCGTGGAGGTCAAGGCGAAGAGCGGATCCCGCTTCGGCGACCCGCTCGAGATGGTGACGGCCGAGAAGCGGCGACGTCTGCGGCGCGCCGCGGAGGCCTGGCTCGGCGCGCGGCCCGAGTTCGCCGGGCTCGCAGTCGGCTTCGACGTGATCGCGGTGCGCGACGGCCGCGTGCAGCGGGTTCCGCAGGCGTTCTGAGCCCGGCGGCGAAATCCGTCGCGTGGCCGTCAGCCAGGACGAGCTGTACGCGACGCTCGACCTCGACCTCTCGTGGTCGGAGGCCGAGCTGCCCGAGCGCGAGCGGACGAAGCACGTCCACCGTCTCCACCCGTACCACGGGAAGTTCATCCCGCAGCTCGTCGAGATCCTGCTCGACCGCTATCTGGAGCGCGGCGACCACGTCCTGGATCCGTTCGCCGGCTCCGGGACGACGCTCGTCCAGGCGCTCGAGTCGGGCCTCGACGCGACCGGCCTGGACATCGCGGCGTTCAATTGCCTCCTGATGCGGGTCAAGACGGCTCCGTACGACCTCGCGGAGCTCGGGGAGGAGCTGCGGGACGTTGCAGCGCGGGTCGAATCGCTTCCGCAGCGGGGCCCGCGCGCGAGCGGATATCTCCGCGCGTGGTACGCGCCGCGTTCCGCCGCGGAGCTGCTCGGCTTCCGCGCGCTGATCCCGGAGTACCGGCATCGCGACGTCCTCCGCGTGATCCTGTCGCGTGCGGCGCGGTCGGCGCGGCAGACTGCCCATTTCGACCTCGAGGCGCCGAAGGCGCCGCAACGCGGGGAGTACTGGTGCCACAAGCACCGCCGCGAGTGCCGGCCGGTCGAGTCGGCGGCAGGATTCCTGCGCCGGTACACGCTCGACACGCTCATGCGCATCGAGGAGTTCGCGAGCCTGCGCGACCTCGAGCGAGAGGCGACCGTGCTGCATGGGGACGCGCGCGAGGCGGAGCTCGCCGCGCGGTACCACGGGATTCTCACCTCGCCGCCCTATCCGGGACTGATCGACTACCACGAGCAGCACCGCTACGCGTACGAGCTGCTCGGGCTCGACGACCGGCGCGAGCGCGAGATCGGGGCCGCCGCATGCGGCACGTCGCTTGCGTCGCTCGAGGCGTACCGCGCCGGCGTTGCCGCGGTGCTCGCACGCGCCTCGACTGCGCTACGCCCCGGCGCGCCGGTGCTGGTCGTCGTGAACGACCGGCGCGACCTCTACCCGGAGATCCTCGCCCGGGCCAACCTCCAGCTCGAGGCGCGGCTGCGCCGACACGTCAACCGCCGGACGGGCCGACGGGCGGGCGAGTACTTCGAAGACGTTCTCGTCGCTCGTCCGGCGTAACGACATCCACGCCCCCACCCAAGGGTGGGGGTTGCTCCCCTCCGCCCTCGGCATGGACGCTAGCGGCGCAGGGTTGACGAGCGCGTGCCGGCTGTGTTGCGAGTCCTTGCAGGGCGCGCGCCTTTGTGATTTCACTGATGCGCGACGAATCCGGCGCAGCGTTGTGACGACTGCACGCTTAGCGTCGTTGCGTGCTTGCACGCGCGGTCACGCATGCGCTCGTCGGGCTCGAGCCGCGCCGGGTCGACGTCGAGGCACACGTCCGCGACGGCATCCCCGGCTTCGCAATCGTCGGCCTCGCCGACCGCGCCTGCCAGGAGGCTCGCGAACGGGTCAGGAGCGGGATCTCCGCCGCCGAGCTGAGCTTCCCGCCCGGCCGCATCACCGTCAACCTCGCCCCGGCCGAGCTGCGCAAGGAGGGATCCGGATTCGACCTGCCGATCGCGCTCGCCCTGCTCGCTGCGTCCCAGCAGCTGCCGCGGAGCGCCCTCGAGCGCACGGCCGCGGTCGGGGAGCTTGCGCTCGACGGCCGGCTTCGCCGCGTGGGCGGCGTCCTCGCCGTCGCCGAAGGCGCACGGCGGCTCGGCGTCGAACGTCTCCTCTGTCCCGCCGACTCCGCGCGCGAGGCGGCCCTCGCCGGCGTCGCCGTGATCCCTGTCCGACACCTCGCCGAGGCGGTCGCGTACCTGCGCAGCGAACTCGAGCTGGAGCCCGAGCAGCCGCTCGCGCCGAACGGCGACGGCGCGGCCGCTGCGCCCGACCTCGCCGACGTCCGCGGCCAGGAGCGCGCCCGGCGGGCGCTGGAGCTGGCGGCCGCGGGCGGGCACAACGTTCTCCTCGGCGGTCCGCCCGGGACAGGGAAGACGATGCTTGCGAGGCGGCTGCCGGGGATCCTGCCGCTCCTCGACTCCGACGCCGCGCTCGAGGTGACGCGGATCCACTCGGTCGCGGGGCTCCTCGACGGCGAGCAGCCGCTCGTCTCGCGCGCGCCCTTCCGTGCGCCCCACCACAGCGCCTCGACCGCGGCGATCGTCGGTGGCGGCCCGAACCTGCGGCCGGGGGAGGCGAGCCTCGCCCATCGCGGCGTGCTCCTCCTCGACGAGCTCGCCGAGTTCCAGAGGCCGGCGCTCGAGGCGCTGCGCCAGCCGCTGGAGGACGGCTTCGTCTCGGTCTCCCGCGCGGCGGGTCGCGTCGTGTTCCCGGCGCGGTTCATGTTGGTCGCGACCATGAACCTCTGCCCCTGCGGCGGCCGCGGCGACCCCGCCGCGCAGTGCAGCTGCTCGGCGCAGCGGCTCGCCCGCTATCGGGACAAGCTCTCTCGGGCGCTGCTCGACCGGTTCGACCTCGTCCTCGCCATGCCCCGGGTGCGCGGCGAGGAGCTCGCGGCTGCGCCGAGCGAGGACTCCTCCGTCGTCGCCGCTCGCGTCGCCGCGGCGCGCGAACGGCTCGCGACGAAGCCCCCCTCTCGGACAAGGGAGGCCGACGCGCTGCTGCGTCGCGCCGCCGACCGGCTCCACCTCTCCGGCCGCGGCTATGCGCGCGTCGGCCGTGTCGCGCGCACGATCGCCGCGCTCTCCGGGTCGGACTCGGTGCGCGCCGCGCACGTGGCGGAGGCGCTCTCCTATCGCTCACCGGACGAGCTCGCGAGTGTCTGAGCTCGCGCTCGCCGTGTTCGCCTCCGAGACGGGAACCCATCTCGTCAGGCCGCCGCGTGGTGAGCGCTGGCGGGCCTTCGAGCGGCGCTTCGACAGCCGCGACTATCTCGAGCGGCTCGCTGCGGCAGGGCACCGCTTCCTGCCGCGCTCCTCGCCGGACTTCCCGCCTCTCCTGCAGGCGATCCACGATCCACCGGCCGGGCTCTTCCTGCGCGGCGGAGCGGAGCCGGAGATCCTGGCGCGGCCCGCCGTCGCAATCGTGGGAGCGCGCGCCTGCTCGGCCTACGGCGCCTCGGTGGCCCGCAGCCTGGGCCGGGATCTCGCAGCGGCGGGCCTCGTCGTCGTGAGCGGGCTCGCGCGCGGCATCGACGCCGAGGCGCACCGCGGCGCCCTCGAGGTGGACGGATCGACCGTCGCCGTGCTCGGCTGCGGCATCGACCGCGACTATCCCGCAGCGCACGCCCAGCTCGCGCGCCGGGTGGCGCAGGCCGGTCTCATCGTCTCGGAGTACGCGCCCGGAGTCGAGCCCGCGCCGTGGCGGTTCCCGGCGCGCAATCGTCTCGTCGCCGGTCTGTCCGCGGTGACCGTCGTCGTCGAGGCGCGCGAGCGGAGCGGCGCCCTGATCACGACCGACCTGGCTCTCGAGGAGGGACGGGAGGTGTTCGCGGTCCCGGGGGAGATCACGAGCACGCTCTCGGCCGGCACGAACGCGCTCCTCAAGCTGGGCGCCGCGCCGCTGACCGGCGCCGCCGACGTCCTCGCCTCGTTCGGCATCGAGCCGCAGGCGGTGGAGGGGGAACGGTCACCGCTCCTCGAGCTCCTGCCCGCGAGCGCCGACGAGCTCGTCCGCAAGACCGGGCTGGGCGCCGACGAGGTCGCGCGCGCTCTCGTCGAGCTGGAGATAGACGGACGAGTCGCCTCACACGAGGGGATCTACCGGAGCCTGCGATAGCCTCGGCCGCGCATGGACGTCCCCTACTGGCTGGAGGAGCCCGGCCCCGCCCGGTCCGAGACATCGGTCGACGGACGCGTCGACGTCGCGATCGTCGGCGCCGGCGTCACGGGCTGCTCGGCCGCGCGCCGCCTCGCCGAGGCCGGCCTTCGCGTTCGCGTGCACGACGCGCGCGGGATCGCCGAGGGCGCGAGCGGACGCAACGGCGGCTTCGCGCTCGGCGGAGGCGCCGCCCGCTACGACGTCGCCCGCGACACCTACGGCGCGGACAGGGCCGCGTCGTATTGGAGCTGGACACGTGACGCGCTCGACCGGCTCGCGGAGCTCGCCGGAGACGCGCTGCGGCGAACCGGGAGCTACCGCCTCGCCGCCGACGAGGAGGAGCGGGAGGGCATCCGGCTCGAGTACGAGGCGCTGCGCGAGGACGGCTTCGAGGCCGAGTGGCTCGACGACGTCCCGGGGGGCGCGGCGGGCCGCTTCCGCGGCGCGATCCTCCATCCCCACGACGGCTCGATCCAGCCGGCGCGCTTCGTCCGCCGTCTGGCCGCTCTCGCCGCGGCGGCGGGCGCCGAGCTCCGCGAGCACGACCCGGTCGAGGACGTCGACGCACTCGACGCCGACCGCGTCATCGTGGCGACGGACGGCTACGGGCACGGCCTCGTCGCGGAGCTCGCCGACCTGATCTGGCCGACCCGTGGCCAGGTGGTCGCGAGCGAGCCGATCGACCGTGTGCTCTACGACCGCCCGCACTACGCACGCCAGGGCTTCGACTACTGGCAGCAGCTCCCGGACGGGCGGATCCTGCTCGGCGGCTTTCGCGACACGTCGATCCTCGACGAGCTCACGGACGTGGAGGAGACGACCCCGGCGATCCAGTCGTCGCTCGAGTCCTTCCTGCACGAGCTCGCCGGCCAGGAGGTGCGCGTGACGCATCGCTGGGC
>DATCYP010000096.1:0-2782 GCA_036526375.1 Gaiellaceae bacterium
GACTCGTTCGGCACCTCGTACGGCGTGTTCGGCAACTTCCCTTATCCCGTCGCCGGCAAGACGGGAACCGCGCAGAAGACCGTCACGCTTCCCGGCTTCACGGGCGAGCGGGACCAGTCGTGGTGGTGCGGCTATGGTCCCGCGAACAAGCCGAAGCTCGTCGTGTGCGCGGTGATCGAGAACGGCGGCCACGGCGGCACTGCCGCGGCGCCGGCCGCCGAGAAGGTCTTCGCGAAGTTCTTCCACGTCTCCTCGACCCAGCTTCTGCCGATCCACTCGGACTGATGCTCGAATACGCAGGATCCCAACGAGCCGGCCTGCGCAAGGAGCGCGAGGCCCCGCAGCTGCTCAGTGTCGTGCGCTCGCTGGACTGGGTGCTGCTGATCGGCGTGGCCGCCCTCGTCCTCGTGGGCCTGTGGGGGGTCGCCGGCGTGACGAAGTTCGCGATCGCCAACGACCCGAGCTACTACCTCGACCGCCAGATCCTCTATGCAGCGGTGGGCGGGGTCGTGCTCGTGGTCGCCGCGCTCATCGATCCGGATCTCTACCGCCGCTACTGGCGCGGGATCTTCATCGGCACGGCCGTGGTGATCGCATTCGTCCTCCTGATCGGGCACGCAGCGCGGGGTTCGACGCGCTGGATCCACCTCGGCTTCTTCACGTTCCAGCCGTCGGAGTTCGGGAAGCTCCTCTTCGTGCTGGCGCTGGCGGGGCTGCTCGCCGAGCGCCAGCGGGTCGTGAGCGCGTGGGAGACCACGCTCCGGGTAGTCGGGCTCGGCCTCCTGCCGGTCGTGCTCGTCTTCGCGCAGCCCGACCTCGGCACGGCGCTCGTCTACCTCGCGGCGCTCGGCGCGATGCTCTTCGTCGCCGGCGTGCCGTGGCGGCATCTCGCGGTGCTGGGGAGTCTCGTCGTGGTCGTGGCGGTGGGCGTTCTCTGGGCCGGGCCCGCGGCAGGCGTGAACGTGCTCAAGAGCTACCAGCAGGAACGCCTCACGTGCTTCACGCATCCCTCGAACTGTCCGGCTGCGGCGGGCTACAACCTCGATCAGGCGAAGACGACCGTCGGTTCCGGGCAGATCCGCGGCCGCGGGGTGAACAACTCGACGCAGGTCAACCTCGGCTTCCTCCCGGAGAGCCAGACCGACTTCGTCTTCGCGGGCTTTGCCGAGCAGCGGGGCTTCCTGGGAGCCGCGCTTCTGCTCGGGCTCTACCTCGTCGTGCTGTGGCGCGGCCTGCGCGTGATCACCGTCGCCCGCGATCTCTTCTCGGCGGTGGTCGCCGGCGGCATCGTCATCGCGCTCCTCTTCCAGATCTTCGTCAACGTCGGCATGACGATGGGGATCGCACCGATCACCGGCATCCCCTTGCCCTTCGTCAGCGTCGGCGGGTCGTCACTGATCGCGAACCTCGCCGCGATGGGTGTGCTGCTCGCGATCCACGCCCGCGGTCGCGTCTCGCGGTATTCGCGGCGCCGCTGACCGCGCTAGGCGGCAGCCGGCCGCAGCCGCGCACGGCGCGCCCGGATCGCGCGCAGGCGCTGGCTCAGGCGGGCCCACGCCCAGGGCTCGATCTCGCGGTAGCGGGTCTCCGCCTGGCTTCGGGTCGCCTCGAGGTACTCGAACCAGGCGTCCGCCTCTTCGATCAGCAGGAGCTCTTCGGCCTCGCGTTTCGCCACAACCCGTTCACCTCCCGGACGTGATTGGCCGGATCGTAGGTCCGGGCTCGGACGGACCCCGGCAGGGGCGATTGCTACTCTGGCGACGTAGGCCATGCCAAGCCTTTTCACCCACCCCGAGCGCGCGCGCACCCATGCCCTGGCGGCAAGGGTCGCCGGCGCGCGCTTCCACGAAGGAGTTCTTACTTGCCCTGGTTCCGTATCCGGAAGAAGCAATCTTCCGACGACCAAGCTTCTGATGTATCCGAGCTCGAGGCGAAGCCCGAGCCCGAACTAGCCCCGGCCGCCGAGGCGGCCGACACCGAATCAACCGATCCCAGCAAGCCGAAGCGCCGTCGCGGTAGCCGCGGAGGCCGCGGCCGGAAGAAGTCCGGCTCCGGCTCTGCCGCCGCCGCAGCCGCGCCGGAGCGGAAGGAGAAGGGAGAGGCGAAGCAGCCGCAGCGCCGCGAGCTCTCCCAGCGGCAGGAGCGCCGCCGCGACCAGTCGTCGCGGCGCCGTCGCGAGCCGCAGCGCCGCGCCCCGCTCCCAGCAGCCAAGCGCGAGCTCCTCGTCTCCGTCGACGTCGGCGAGCGCCGCGTCGCCATCCTCGAAGACGAGCGCGTCGCCGAGGTCTACCTCGAGCGGCCGGAACGCCGCTCGATCGCGGGCAACATCTATCTCGGCCGCGTCGACAACGTCCTGCCCGGGATGGAGGCCGCCTTCGTCGAGATCGGCCTCGAGAAGAACGGCTTCCTCTACGTCGACGAGATCGTCCGCCCGGAGCTCGAGAAGGGGCACGGACGCAAGATCCAGGACCTCGTCTCCCGCGGCCAGTCGATCCTCGTCCAGGCCGTCAAGGATCCGATGAAGACGAAGGGCGCGCGGTTGACGACGCAGATCTCGCTGCCCGGCCGGTTCGTCGTCCTCGTCCCGCAGGGCGAAGGCCTCGGCGTCTCGCGCCGGCTCGACGACGACGAGCGCACACGCCTGAAGGACATCCTCAAGCGGCTCGACGTGAAGGAGGGCGGCGTGATCGTTCGCACGGCCGCCGAGGGCGCGTCCGAGGAGGACATCGAGCGCGACCTCGTCTTCCTGCAGCGGCTCTGGCGCTCGATCCAGGCGAAGGCG
>DATCYP010000097.1:0-8113 GCA_036526375.1 Gaiellaceae bacterium
GCCCGGCGCGAGATCTTGCGCTGGATCGCGCGGGGCACGCGGACATAGTGGATCAGTCGGATCACGTGCGGCCAGATGAAGCTGCCTGTCGAGGAACGCAGCGGCTTGTCGAGCCGCTCGACGACCTCGGCCTTGCCCTTGTAGACCAGCACGTGAGCGCGCCGCACCGTGCACACGTTGAGCGGCTCATAACTTGCGTTCAAAACAAGAACGTGCTGCAACCTGGCGGAAAAGTAGCAGCGCCGACAGCGGCTACTGCCGCGACTTCATGGCGCGCTCGACGGCCTCCTGCTCCTCGGGCGAGAGGGAGACGGCGGCGCGGCCGTCGTCGAGCTCCTTGACGTAGATCCGCGCATAGTCGCGCCCCTGGATCGCGCTCAGGACGACGCCGGTGCGCGAGGAGTCGAGGAGCGCCACCGAGGCGGACTGGTGGCCGCCCGACTTCTCGTAGGCGTCGTAGCGGACTACGGCGAGCCGCGAGACGGTCGAATCGACGCGCCGCTCGAGCCGTGCGAGCACCGCCGAGAGCTCGTCGAACGACCGGTGCAGCCCGTCGATCCGCCCCTGGAGCGACACGGCGAAGTCGACGAGGTCGCTCCCGCCGGTCGCCAGCAGCGCCTGCTGCGCTGCGCGCACGCGGCGCAGCCGCAGGTGCAGCGCGAGCGCGGTCGCGACGGCCAGCAGGGCGACGGCCGCAGCCGCGATCGCGATCACACCGGCCACCGACGAGCTCAACGGCTACCCGCCCGAGGGAAGGCTGAAGAACACGGGATACGAGGCGCTGTTGTTGGAGAGGACCTTCTCGCCCGGCACCTTGCCGATCTCGATGTGCACGGTGGCGCTCGTCGCCGCGAACGCGCCCGTCGGCAACTGGAGGTTCTTGAAGATCACGGTCTCCGTCTGCCCCTTCTCGATGGACTGGACGAACTTCTTCTGCTGCACGTTGTGGCCGAACCCGCTCACGGTGAGCGTCACCGGGATGTGCACCTCCCGAAAGTTCCCGGAGTCCTTGAACGAGACCTTGAAGACGAGGTCTGCGGCCACGTTCACCGTCGTCGGGCTCGAGGCGGAGGCGGTGAGCGGCGTGGCCTTCCCGCCCGTGACGGCCTCGGTGCTGATGAGCTCGCTCCCGTGCACGCCCGTCACCGTGCCGCCCGCGGTCGTGGCGTGCAGATCCTGGTAGACGGTCTTGAACGAGTTGAAGGTGATCACCACGGGATTCCCGACGATCTGGGATGCGGGCGCGCTCACGCCCTTGATTCCCAGCCGTCGCAACGTGTCGGTCGCCGGCAGCTTGAAGAGCTCGACCCAGACGAGATCGCTCGCCGTCAGCAGACGAGCCTGCTTCACCAGGAGGTTCGCGACCTGCGAGGCGGACTTCGATCCTGCGTCGGCGAGGATGTTGGCGAGCCGCGTCAGCGCGATGGCGCGCAGCTGGAGTGTCGCCAGCACCTGCTGGTGCGCCGACTGGAGCAGCGCGGGCGGGCGGAGACGCAGCGCGTCGTCGTAGTCCCGCTGCTGCTGCACGGACCACTGCCCGAGCTTCGCCTGCAGCTCGGCGAGCGTGAGCTTCGGCGAGTTCAGCTCGGCAGCCAGCGCGGCCGTCCCGGTGGCGGCCGAGCTCTGCGCGATCGTCCGCACGCTGTCCATGTACGACGCGTACTCGTCGTGCCTGCTCTGCCCCTGGCAGGAGCCGACCCAGAAGACGAGGCCGAGGACGACCGCGATCGCGAGCGCCACGAAGCCGGCGAGTCGTGCGAGAGCGACGGCGCCGGGAGGCGGCGGGGCCGGACGCCGAGGACCGCCCGGACGCGGCCGCATCCGCCTGCGCTGCCGGCCCGGAGACTCGAGCGTCTCGGGCTCCTCGAAGAACTCGAGCTCGGTTCCGTCGTCGAAGGTGCTCACGACCGCGCCAACCCTACCGCCCCGGCCAGAAGAGTCCGGGGAGGACAGTCCGACCGGGTCGCCAATCTCCGCTAGGCATGGGAGAGGCCGCCCCAGCGCTCACCGGCATCGAGCTCGTCCTCGACCGCTACCGCCCGCTCCGCCCGCTCGGCAGCGGCGGCTCGGGCTCCGTCTGGCTCGCCCGCGACGAGCGGACCGGCCTGGACGTCGCGCTCAAGATCGTCGCGCGGGAAGGCAAGTCCGCGGCGCGTGCCGAGCGCGAGGCGGCGGCTGCGGCGCATCTCCGCCATCCCGCCTGCCTGCGAGCGTACGGCTTCGGCCGCGACTCGCGCCACGTCTACATCGCGTACGAGTTCGTCCCGGGCCGCACCTACCGCGAGGCGCTGCGCGCGGGCGAGCTGCCGGACGACGAGGCGATCGAGGCGTGCGCGCAGGTGTGCGACGGCCTCGCGCACGCCCACGCGGCCGGAATCCTGCACCGCGACGTCAAGCCGTCGAACGTGCTCCTCACGGACGGCGATCGCGTCTCCGCACGCGTCCTCGACTTCGGGCTCGCACAGATGGCCGATGCCGAGACGCTGACGGAAGCCGGCGACGTGCCGGGCACGCTCGCCTACATCTCCCCGGAACGGCTCGCGGGCGGCGAGGCGACGCCCGCCGCCGACGTCTGGGCCGTCGGAGTGATGCTCTGGGAGGCGCTCGCCGGGCGGCATCCGTTCTGGCGCGGCTCAATGCTCGAGACTGCACGCGCGATCGAGGCCGGAGCGCGGCCGCTCGCGGAGCTTCGCCCCGACCTGCCGAAGCGGCTCCTGCGCATCGTGGACAGCACGCTGGCGAAGAGCCCGGCCAGGCGGCCGACCGCACGGGATCTCGCCGACGCGCTGCGCGGCATGACGTCGTCCACCTCCGCCCCGCGGCCCGCCTTCTCCCTGCCGCCTCGCATCGGGGCCGGACCGGCCGTCACCGCGATCCTCGCGGCGCTCCTCGCGGGCTGGACATCCGCTGCGCTGCCGTTCTATCCGCACGGCTGGCCATTCGGCCTCGCGCTCGTCGCAGCCGCGGCGACCCTCTTCCGCGAGCGCGCCGGCATCGCGCTCGCGCTGGCCGTGCCGGTGCTTCCGCTCGGGAACATCTCGCTCGGACTCGCGCTGCTCTACGCCGCGCTCGCAGCCGGGTGGCTGCTCGTGACCTGGCGCGAGCCACGCGCCGCCCTCCTGTTCGTGGTCGGCCCGCTGCTCGCGCCCGTCGCCGCGCTGGGACTCCTCCCCGTCGCCACCGCCCGCGTGCGCGCCGCGCCGCTGCGCCTCCTCGCGGTCGCGATCGGCGTGCTGACGGCCGCGCTCGCGGCCGGGATCCGCCACGCCGCGCTGCCGCTCGTGGGCAGTCCGGCGCCGCTCGGGATCGGCGTCGCCGGCGCGCGGGACCCGTTCGACGTCGCCGGCTCGCTGGCCCGGGCAGCCGGCGCGCATCCGGCGCTCCTGCTGGAGACCTGCGCGCTCGCGCTCGTCGCGCTCGCCCTCCCCACCGCGCGGGCGAGGGGGCGCTGGGCCGCCGCCGGGCTCGGAGCGGGGATGATCGTGCTCACCGTGGCCGCGGTCCCGAGCGCCGCGGCTCTGCCACTTCTGCTCTCGGCGTGGGCGATCGCGGCGTTCACAGCGCTTCGCGCTCCTACGGTGGGGGTACCCTCAGCGGCGTCGTAATGGTGCTGCGGGGAATCGAGCAGAGGCTGGAGCGGGTCTTCGAGGGCGTCTTCGGCCGTGCCTTCCGCACGAACGTCCAGCCGGTCGAGCTCGCGCGCAAGCTCGCCAAGGAGATGGACGAGCACCGCTCGACCTCGGTGAGGCGCGTCTACGTGCCGAACGAGTACACGATCTACCTCTCTCCCGGCGACCGCGAGCAGTTCGAGGGCTACGAGAACTCGCTCGTGTCGGAGCTCGAGGAGTACCTCTCCGAGCACGCGGCGCGCGAGAACTACGCGCTCCTGACCACGCCGCGGATCCTCTTCGAGACCGACGAGGACCTCGGCGTCGGGGAGTTCGGCATCGCCACGCGGATGGCCCAGTACGGACGGAGCGGCGGCGAGGAGGCGCCCGTCGAGGTCCCGGCACCCGGCGCGACGATGGTCTACAAGCCGCGGACGCAGCCGACCGAGGCCGCCTCGCTCACCGACCTCGGCGTGGAGAAGGAGGTCGCCGCCCTGCGCTGGAACGGCGAGCGGTGCGTCCTCGACAAGCGGCGCTCCGTCCTCGGTCGCTCGCGCGACGCCGACGTCCGCATCGACGACGCGAACGTGTCCCGCCGGCACGCGGAGATCGTGCAGGAAGGCTCGACGTACTGGCTCGTCGACCTCGGCTCGACGAACGGGACGGAGGTGGACGGACGGCGCGTCCAGCGCGCCCGGCTCGACGACGGCTCGCGCTTCACGCTCGGCGAGACGACGGTCACCTTCTCGACCGAGCGGGAATAGGAACACCGTGTCCATGGTCGCTTCGACGGGGGTCGCGGAGGTGCTCCTCGCGCTCAAGATCGCGTTCCTCGTCCTCCTCTACCTCTTCGTCGTGCGCGTGATCCGCTCGGCGGGCCGCGAGCGGCAGGCGCCCAGCCAGGACAGCATGATCCTGACGCCGGCAGCCGCGCGGGCCGGCGGCCTCCACCGGGCGACGCCGGCGCGCAGGTCGGTGCGGCTCGTCGTCCAGCGCAGCCCGAGCCTCGAGGAAGGGGACGAGTTCCCGCTCAACTCCGCGCCTGTCACGGTCGGCCGCGGCGGGCAGAACGACCTCGTGCTCGACGGTGACGAGTTCGCGTCCTCCCGGCATGCGCGGATCGAGGTGCGCGGCGACGGCGTCTGGGTCCAGGATCTCGACTCGACGAACGGCACGTATGTCAACGGCTCGCGCGTCGCGGGCGCGCAGCGGCTGGACGACGGCGACGTTCTCCGCGTCGGCGAGACCGACCTCCGCGTCGAGGAGAGCTGACGTGCCCGTAGCCGCATATGCCGTGGCGAGCGACACCGGGCGCAGGCGGCGGCGCAACGAGGACAACTACGTGGTCGCCCCGCCGCTCTTCGCCGTCGCCGACGGGATGGGCGGCGCGCAGGCCGGCGAGGTCGCGTCGCAGCTCGCCGCCTCGGCCCTCGAAGCGGGAGACTCGGACGGGCTCGACGGGACGGAGCGCATCGACGCGCTCATCCAGGAGGCGAACCGCCGCATCTACGACCGCGCCTCGACCGATCCCTCCGCCTCGGGCATGGGCACGACGATGACGGTCGCGCTCGTCGAGGGGATGACCGTCGCGATCGGCCATGTCGGCGACTCGCGTGCCTACCTCGTCCGCGGCGAGCAGATGGAGCAGCTGACCGAGGACCACTCGCTCGTGAACGAGCTCGTCAAGAGCGGCAAGCTCTCGGAGGAGGAGGCGCACGCGCACCCGCAGCGCAGCGTCATCACGCGTGCCGTGGGGACGGATCCCGACGTCGACGTCGACGGCTTCACGATCGAGGCCGAGGAGGGCGACGTCTTCCTCATCTGCTCGGACGGGCTCTCCGACATGGTCGAGGACGAGGAGATCCTCGAGGTCGTCCACCAGCATCGCGACGACCTGGACAAGGCCGTGAAGGCGCTCGTGCAGGCGGCGAACCGCGGCGGCGGCGAGGACAACATCACCGCTGTCGCGTTCCGGATCTCGTCCGAGGCGCCGCCGAGCCTGGAGGACACGGTCGCGCTGCCGGCGATCGACTTCGAAGCGGACGAGCCCGACGAGCAGACGCGCGAGTACGCGCACGCCGATCCCGGCGGCGACACCATGGTCGTCCCGCCCGCCGAGCTGCCGGAAGAGCCTCCCGCTCCAGGGCCCGCGCCGCAGCCGGCCGCGGACGCCCGGCGCGTCCGGATCGTCCTCGTCGGCGTCGTCCTGCTGGCGCTCGCGGCGGCGCTGCTCGTCTGGGAGCTCTCGCGGTGACGCTTCGCAACCGTGAGCTGGCCGCACTCCTCACCGTCGGCCTCCTGACGGCGATCGGCTTCGCCACGGTCTACATCGCCCTGAAGTCGCAGATCTCCGGGGGCTCGCTCGGCTACGCGGTCTTCTTCTTCGCCCTCTACCTCGTCGCGCACGTCGTGGCGCGCTTCACGGTGCCGCTCGCCGATCCGTACCTGCTCCCCATGGCGGCGCTGCTGACCGCGATCGGCGTGACGGAGATCTACCGCCTCGGCCCAGGCGACGCGTTCCGGCAAGGGCTCTGGATCGTGATCGGAGTCGCCGCCTTCGGCGCGACGCTCTTCTGGCTCCACCGCGACTACCGCGCGCTCGAGCGCTACAAGTACGTCTTCGGGGTCACGGCGATCTTGCTGCTGTTCCTGCCGCTCGCGCCGGGGATCGGCGAGTCGATCAACGGCTCGCGGCTGTGGATCCACTTCGGCTCGCTCCAGTTCCAGCCCGGCGAGCTCGGCAAGATCGCGCTCATCGTCTTCCTCGCGGCGTACTTCCGCGAGAAGCGAGAGGTGCTCGCGCAGGGCAGGCTGAAGGACTGGGGGCCCCTGCTGGCGATCTGGGGCGGCGCGATGCTCGTCCTCTTTGCGACCGACGACCTCGGCAGCGCGCTCCTCTACTACGGGATCTTCGTCGCGATGCTCTATATCGCGACGGCGCGGATCGCCTTCGTCGCCGGCGCGATCGGGCTCTTCCTCGTCGGCGCGTTCGCCGTCTCGCGGGGGACGCCACACGTGCGCGACCGGGTCGACGTCTGGCTCAACCCGTACAAGTACGAGCACACGACCGGCTATCAGATCCTGCAGTCGCTCTACTCGATCGCGCACGGCGGCTTCGGGGGAACGGGACTCGGCCACGGGATCGTGAACACACCGGGCGGGCAGCAGGTCGTGCCCGACCTGAACACCGACTTCATCTACTCGGCCCTGGCGCAGGAGCTCGGGCTCGTCGGCGTGGCCGCGCTGCTGCTGCTCTACATGGCGTTCGTCGTGCGCGGGTTCCAGATCGCGCTCACTGCGAGCGACGGCTTCTCGAAGCTGCTCGCGGCCGGCCTCAGCTTCAGCTTTGCCTTCCAGACGTTCGTCATCGTCGGTGGGATCACGCGGGTCATCCCGCTCACCGGCATCACGCTTCCGTTCGTCTCCTACGGAGGCTCGAGCGTCGTCGCCAACTTCCTGCTCGTCGCGGGGCTGCTCCTGATCTCGAACCGCGCGAATCGCCAGGAGGCCGGCGCGTGAACAAGCAGCTCCGGCACATCTCCGTGATCGCGCTCGTCCTGCTCGCCGTGCTGATCGGGTCGACGACCTACTGGCAGACGTGGGCCCAGGCCGGCCTCGCGGACCGGAAGGACAACTCGGTCGCGATCATCAACCGGCTGACGGTCGACCGCGGCAAGATCCTCGCCTCCGGCGGCACCGTCCTCGCGACGAATCGCAGGCATCACAAGCACGGCCTGACGACGTTCACGCGGCACTACCCGCAGAACGACCTCGCGTCGCAGGTGATCGGCTACGCCACGTCGGCCGGCACGACGGCCGGGCTCGAGGCGTCGCTCGACGACTACCTGACGGGCGCGAACACGAACCTCAGCAACACCCTCCAGCAGGAACTCGACAAGCTCGGCGGGAGGACGGTGAAGGGCAACAACGTGATCCTCACGCTGCGTCCCGCGGTCCAGCGGCTCGCCCTGAACGAGCTCGCCGGACGCTGCGGCGCGGTCGTCGCGCTCGACGCCAAGACGGGCGCGGTCTACGCGATGGCCTCGTCGCCGACGTACAACGCGAACCTCATGGTCCAGCCGAACGGCTACAACAAGGTGAAGAAGATCCAAGGAACCTGCGGCGATCACTCGGCGCTTCAGAACAACGCAACGGCGGGCCTGTATCCGCCGGGCTCGACGTTCAAGATGGTGACCGCCGCTGCTGCGCTCGACTCCGGCGCCTTCACACCGAGTTCGCAGTTCTACGACCCCGGCTACTGCGTCGAGTACGGCCAGCACGTCTCGAACGCGGGCAACCCGGACCAGACCGGGCCGGAGGCCTTCGGCAACGTCTCGCTCGCACAGGGTTTCGAGCACTCGATCAACTCGGTCTTCTGCAACGTCGGCATGCACATCGGGGGCGGCGAGATCCTCAAGTACGCGAAGCGGTTCGGCTTCTACTCCATGCCGCCGCTCGAGACACCGCCGGACGAGAGCCGTGTCTCCGGCCTGTACAAGAACGGG
>DATCYP010000098.1:0-4066 GCA_036526375.1 Gaiellaceae bacterium
CGAGCTCGTGCGCGAGCTGCGCGCGAGCTATCCGCCGACGCTGCCCACGCATCCGATCCAGGTCGCCCTGCGCACGGGGGAGCCGCAGCTCCTGCCCGACCTCCAGGCGGAGTCCGCTGCGATGGCGCACGACAAGAAGCATGCGCGGGCGATCCGGCGGATCGCGAACACGTCCGGGCTCGTCGCGCCGCTCATCGCGCGCGGGCGGACGCTCGGCACGATCAGCCTCGGGACGATCGAGGGACAGCCGCGCTTCGACGAGGCCGACCTGGCGATCGCGATGGAGCTCGCCCGCCGGATCTCGCTCGCGCTCGACAACGCGCGGCTCTTCTCCGAGGCGCAGGAGCGCGCCCACGCGGCCGAGGCGCTCGAGTACGTGGACGACGGCGTCATTCTCGTCGACGAGGCCGGAGTCGTCCGCCTCTGGAATCCGACGGCCGCGCTCAGCCTGCGACGGCCGGCGGTGGAGGCCGTCGGCCGCCCGATCGCCGACCTGCTGGGCGACTGGCAGTCGCTCCAGTCGCGCATCCCCGTCGCCTCCGAGCCGCAGTCGGGCGGAGCCTCACGCGCCCAGACGCTGCCCGTCGAGGTGCAGGGGGAGGAGCGGTGGCTGTCCATCTCCGCCGTCCGCTTCCCGGGCGGCACCGTCTACGCCTTCCGCGACGTCACCGACGAGCGCGCCGTCGAGCAGATGAAGACGGACTTCGTCTCGACCGTCTCGCACGAGCTGCGCACGCCGCTCGCCGCGATCTACGGCGCCGCGATGACCCTCCGGCGCCGCGACGTCGCCGTCGACGAGTCGCAGCGCGACCGGCTGCTCGAGGTCGTGGCGAGCGAGGCCGACCGGCTCGCGCGCATCGTCAACGACATCCTCTGGGCGAGCCGGCTCGAGTCCGGCCGCATGAGCATCGCCATCGAGCGCTGCGACGCGGCGGCGATCGCGAACGAGGTCCTGGACGTCCTCCGAGCGCGGGCGCCGGAGGGGGTCGAGTTCGCGCTGAGCAAGTCGCGCGGCCTGCCACCCGTCGCCGCGGACCCCGACAAGCTGCGCCAGATCCTCATGAACCTGCTCGAGAACGCGATCAAGTACTCGCCCGACGGCGGCCGCGTCGAGGTCGAGATCGGCCGCAGCGGCGGCCGCGTCCGTTTCCGCGTGACCGACCAGGGGCTCGGCATCCCGCCCGCCGAGCAGGACCGGATCTTCGAGAAGTTCTTCCGGCTCGACCCGAACCTGACGCGCGGCGTTGGCGGCACCGGGCTCGGCCTCTACATCTCGCGGGAGCTCGTGACGCGCATGAACGGCCGCATCTGGGTCGACTCCGACGGCCGCACCGGCTCGTCGTTCTTCCTCGAGCTGCCGGTCGCCTGAAGACGCGAGTACGGACATGTCCCGGTGGTGGGCACCGGGACATGCCGTGTTGGATCGGTCGGCGTCTAGTAGCCGGGGCCGCCGGGGGGTCCTGCGGGGCCCTCGTCGTAATAGGTGCGGCGGCGGCTGAAGTAGCCGGGGCCGGCCCACGACGACCAGAAGATCAGGGACAGCAGGATTCCGACGATGCCCACGATCAGCAAGATCCAGCCGATCGTGTGAATGTCGACGCCGGAAACGGTCGTGTTCACGGCGAAGGCGAGCACGGCGCCTACGGCCGCGAGGATTAGTCCTACTCCGAGACCCATGCTTTCCTCCTTTGACGGGGTCCGGGAGAGAAACGGACGAAGGCCGCTTCAGGATTCGGGTGCCTTGTCTTTCGTCTAGGCTCCGAAGCGGATGCGCAGGGGCTCCATCGTCGCGCTCTTGGTGATTGCACTGGTCGCCGGCGGGGTCGCCACGGCCGTCGCGCTCGTTCCCACGTGGCTGCCGGTGCAGGCCTCGCGCGAGGCGGCCCGCATCCACTTCGTCATCTGGTTCGTCGTCGTGATCTGCATCGTCATCTTCGCGATCGTCGCGGCGGCGCTGACCTACGCGGTCCTCCGCTTCCGCGTGCGCGAGGACGACTTCGAGGACGGGCCGCCGGTGCACGGCCACACCGGCCTCGAGATCACGTGGACGGTGATCCCCTTCCTGCTCGTCACCGCGATCGCGATCGTGAGCGCGATCGTCCTCTCACGCAACGACGCGCAGGCGCAGGACACGCTCCGGATCGACGTCACCGCCCAGCAGTTCGCGTTCAGGTTCGGCTACCCCGAGTCGCAGAACGTCACGAGCCCGGTGCTCAGGCTGCCGAAGGGCCGCTCCGTCGAGCTCTACATGCGCTCGCTCGACGTCATCCACTCCGTTTTCGTGCCGCAGTTCTCCCAGAAGGAGGACGTCGTGCCCGGGATCGTCACGCAGCTCCACATCACCCCGACCCGCCTCGGCACCTTCCCGCTCGAGTGCACGGAGCTGTGCGGGCTCGGCCACTCGCTCATGCGCAGCGAGGCCGTCGTGATGACGCCGGCCGCGTTCAACGCGTGGCTCAGGCAGCAGGAGAAGGCGGCCGCGCCGCCGCCGTCCTCGTCGACGTCGACCACCGGGACGACCTCGACGACATCCTCGCCCTCCTCGGCTGCCGGCCTGTCCGTCTTCCAGGCGAACAGCTGCGCCAGCTGCCACACGCTGAGCGCCGCGGGGGCGACGGCGACGATCGGCCCGGATCTCGACAAGCTCGTCTCGTACGCGAAGCAGGCGAAGCAGCCGCTCGCGGCGTTCGTCCACCAGTCGATCGTCGACCCGCGGGCATACGTGCAGCCCGGTTATCCGAACGGCGTCATGCCCACGAGCTTCGGGCAATCTCTGACCAAGACGCAGCTCGACGCGCTGGTGACGTTCCTCGTCCAGTCGGCCCAAAAGTCGGGTAAACAGTCAGCGAGCAAGAAGGGATGAACCGAGCGTGACGACCACCGCAACGAGCCACGACGTCCACCACGCGCCGAGCCCGACCGGCGGCGGGTGGAGGCTGCTCTTCCGCGGTGGGCTCCTGCGGGCGGCGTGGATGTTCCCGCTCTTCGGCGGGCTCGGGCTCGGGATCGTCGCGCTCATCCGCTGGGGCGCGGGCTGGCACCCGATCCTCGCCACGGAGCCGGTCGTCCTCGTCGCCGCGCTCGTGACCGCGCCGATCGGCTTCCTCGCCGGGATCGGCGCCTTCGACTACTGGGCGCGCTACTGCATCGGCGCGCCGACCCTCGCCGAGGACCACTCGGGCCACGGCGCGAGGAGCTGGCGCGACTACCTCCGCGTCAACACCGACCACAAGGTGATCGGCGTCCAGTACCTCGTCACGACGATGTTCTTCTTCCTGGCGGGCGGACTGCTCGCGATGCTCGTGCGCGCCGAGCTCGCGAAGCCGGGCACCCAGTACTTCGACCAGCAGACGTACAACGGCCTCTTCTCGGTGCACGCCGCGCTGATGATCTTCCTCTTCATCATCCCGGCGTTCGCCGGGCTCGCGAACTTCGTCGTGCCGCTCATGCTCGGTGCGGCGGACATGGCGTTCCCGCGCCTCAACGCGCTCTCGTTCTGGCTGCTGCCGATCGCCGGCGTGATGATGCTGCTGTCGTTCGTCATGCCCGGCGGCGCGTTCGCCTGCGGTTGGACGGGTTACGCGCCGCTCTGCTCGGCGCACCAGCCGATCGGCGCGATCTTCTTCAACCAGGGAGTCCAGTGGGCCGGTGCGTCGTCGATCATGACCGCCCTCAACTTCCTCGTCACCATCATCACGATGCGCGCGCCGGGGATGACGTTCTGGCGCCTGCCGCTGCTCGTCTGGGCGAACTTCACGACCTCGCTGCTCGTCGTCATCGCGACGCCGTTCATCGCGGGCTCGCAGTTCTTCTCGATGTTCGACCACGTGATGCACACCGACTTCTTCAACCCCGCCGGCGGCGGCTACGTCCTGAGCTACCAGCACATCTTCTGGTTCTACTCGCACCCGGCCGTCTACATCATGATGCTGCCCGGCTTCGGGATCATGAGCGAGGTCATATCCGTGTTCAGCCGGAAGCCGATCTTCGGCTACCGGCTGATGGCGCTCTCGCTGATGGCGATCGTCGTGCTCGGCTTCTCGGTCTGGGCGCACCACATGTTCGT
>DATCYP010000099.1:0-6093 GCA_036526375.1 Gaiellaceae bacterium
TGGCCCACGAAGATCACCGGCACGACGAACCCCGCCGACCCGGGCGTCTTCTCGTACTCGGTGCGCGAGCCCGTCGGCGTCGTCGGCGCGATCACGCCGTGGAACTTCCCGCTCGTCATCGCCTCGTGGAAGCTCGCGCCCGCACTCGCCTGCGGCAACACGGTCGTGCACAAGCCCGCGGAGGAGTCGCCGCTCTCCGCGCTGCAGCTGGCCGAGCTCGCGCTCGAGGCCGACGTTCCGCCCGGTGTCTGGAACGTCGTGACCGGCGAGGCCGAGGCCGGCGCCGCCCTGGCCGCGCACGACGACGTCGACAAGATCTCCTTCACAGGCTCGACCGAGGTCGGGCGTGAGATCCAGCGCGCCGCAGCGGGGAACCTCAAGCGCCTCTCGCTCGAGCTGGGCGGCAAGTCGGCGAACGTCGTCCTCGCCGATGCGGACGTCGACGCCGCGCTCGAAGGCGCGATGCGGGCGACGTTCCGCAACGCAGGCCAGGTCTGCACCGCGGGCGCGCGGCTCGTCGCGGAGGTCGCCGTCGCCGGCGAGCTGAGCGAGCGGCTGGCCGAGCGCGTGCGGTCGACCGAGGTCGGGCCGCTCATCTCCGAGCGGCAGCGGGAGCGCGTCCTCGAGCTGTACGAGTCCGCGGTCGGCGAGGGGGCCCGCGCGCTCGTCGGCGGCGGATCCGTCGAGCGGCCCGGCTTCTACGTCGAGCCCACGGTGTTCGTGGACACGACGAACGACATGCGGATCAACCGCGAGGAGATCTTCGGTCCGGCCGTCGCGGTGATCTCGGTCGCGGACGAGGAGGAGGCGGTGCGCGTCGCGAACGACACGCGCTACGGCCTCGCGGCCGCCGTCTGGACGCGGGACGCCTCGCGCGCGACCCGGATCGCGCACGCGCTCGACGCGGGTACGGTCTGGATCAACAACTACGGCGGCCTCGACGTGTACAGCGCGTACGGCGGCCGCGGCTTTTCCGGCTACGGCTACGAGCAGGGGCCGCAGACGATCGAGGAGTACACGACCCTGAAGACCGTGAGGCAGACGCTGTGAATCTCGCCGAACTCGACGCCGCGCACCTCATCCATCCGCACGCTGTCGTCGGAAGCCCGGCGCCGCCGGTGATCTGGGCCCGCGGCAAGGGCGCCCTCCTCTGGGACGTCGACGGCCGCGAGTACGTCGACGGCACGTGCGGCCTCTGGCAGTGCGCCGTCGGCCACGGCCGCGAGGAGCTCGCGCAGGTCGCCGCCGAGCAGATGGCGAAGCTCGAGTTCTACGCCTCCTTCTGGAACTTCGCGAACGAGCCCTCGATCCGGCTCGCCACGCGGATCGCCGAGCTCTCGCCGCCCGGGCTCGACCGGATCTTCTTCACGAACGGCGGCTCGGAGGGGATCGAGACCGCGATCAAGCTCGTCCGCCTCGCGTGGGAATCGGCCGGGCAGCCGGGCCGCGACGTGATCCTCTCGCGCAAGTCCGCCTACCACGGCGTCGGCTCCGCCTCGCTCGCCGCGACCGGGATCGCGCCGCTCAAGGAAGGCTTCGACCCGCTGCCGCCCGGGTTCGTCCACCTCTCGACCCCGACGCTGCGCTCCGACGTCGACGAGCTCGTCGGCGAGCTCGAGCAGGCGATCGCCCGGCACGGGGCCGAGCGCATCGCCGCCTTCGTGGGCGAGCCGGTGATGGGAGTGGGAGGGATGATCCCGCCGCCCGAGGGCTACTGGCCGCGCGTGCAGGAGGTCCTGCGCGGGCACGGCATCCTGCTCGTCCTCGACGAGGTCGTCACCGGCTTCGGCCGCACCGGCCACTGGTTCGGCGCGCAGCGCTACGGGCTCGATCCCGACGTGATCGTGACGGCGAAGGCCCTCACGAGCGGGTACGTGCCGATGGGCGCCGTCCTCGTCCACGACCGGGTCGTGGAGCTGCTCGACGGCACGGCGTTCCGGCACGGCTTCACCTATAACGGGCACCCGGTCGGGGCGGCCGTCGGCCTCGCCAACCTGGACATCATCGAGCGCGAGGGCCTGCTCGACCGCGCGTCGGAGACGGGGGCGCGCATGCTCGAGCGCCTGCAGCCGGCCGCCGACGTGGCGGGCGTCGCGGACGTGCGCGGCGTGGGGCTGATGCTCGGCGTCGAGCTCGAGGAGGGACTCGACGCCGGGCCGGTCGCCGCCCGCGCGCTCGAGCGCGGGGTCGTCGTCCGCGCGAGCGGCCAGAAGATCGTGCTGTCGCCGCCGCTCGTGATCGAGCCCGATCAGGCCGACCGCGTCGTGGACACGCTCCTGGACGCGCTGGGAGAGCTGGGATGACGACCGAGGCGCCGATCAACCAGTCGGTGGAGCGCGCCGTCCAGATGCTCGGCTTCTTCACCGCCGACGAGCCCGAGCTGACGCTCGCCCAGCTGACGAAGCGGCTCGGCACGAGCCGCGCGACGACGCATCGCTACGCCATGGCGCTCCGGCGGGTCGGCCTCCTCCGCTACGACGCCGGGTCGGGCATGCACTCGCTCGGCCCGCGGATCGTCGAGCTCGCGGCGACGGCGCTCTCCGGGCTGCGGATCATCCGGATCGCCGGCCCGCACATGGAGCGCCTCGCGGCCGAGCTGAACGAGACGGTCGTCCTCTCGATCTGGGACGGCGACTCGCCGGTCGTCGTACGGGTGGACGACAACACCGACCGGGTCGTGCACATCGTGGTGCGGACTGGCTCGCGCCTCGCGCGCACCACGTCCGCGCAGGGCAAGGTCTTCCTGGCCTTCTCGGACGAGGGGGGCGCCCTGGCTGCGAAGGAGCACGACCGGATCCGCCAGACGCGGATCGCCATCAACACGCAGAACGAGGACGGCATCCGCGCGATCGCGACGCCGATCTTCCAGGACCGCGACTGCGTCGCCGCCATGGCCGTGGTCGGCACGATCGCCAACCTGCCCGCGAGGGAGAGCGCGCCGCTCTGCCTCCGTCTGCGCGAGACGGCCGACATCCTCTCCGCCGAGCTGGGGTTCTTCTCCGACCAAGGACAAGAAAGGAGCGCTTCCTGATGCCCGCCTACACCTGGGACGACATCCCCGACGAGCCCGTGCGGCCCGGCGTGCGCCGGCGGGCGTTCGGCACCCGCGACGCGATGCTCGTGCTCAACCACTGCGAGCCCGGCATGGACACGCGCCCGCACAGCCACGACTTCGACCAGATCGCGCTGATCACGAAGGGGACGGCGGTCTACCACATCGGCGACGAGCCCTGCGAGGTCGGGCCGGGCTCGATCATGCTGATCCCGGCCGGCGTCGAGCACTACATCGAGCCGACGGGAACGGAAACGGTGGAGAACATCGACGTGTTCGCGCCCGCGCGCGACGACTACATGCACCTGCTCGAATGGCTGAAGTCGGGCTCACCGGCGTAGCCGGCGACCTCGACGCGGCGGTCGCCGACCTCGCCGAGCGCTTTCGCGCCGCCCTCGAGCCTCCCGCGCGCGCCGCGGCCGAGCTCGACTCGCCCACGCTGCGCGCCCGCTTCGACGAGCCGCTTCCCGACGACGGGATGCCGGTCGAGGCCGTCCTCGCCGAGCTCGACGAGCGCTCGAGCGGAGGCCTCGCCGGCTCGACCGGCGGCCGCTACTTCGGCTACGTCACCGGCGCCGCGCTCCCCGCCGCCGCCATCGTCGAGGCGTGGACGGCGGCCGTCGACCAGAACGTCGGCAGGTGGCCGCTCGGGCCGGCAGCCGTCGAGCTCGAGCAGGTCACGCTCGGCTGGCTCGCCGATCTCCTCGGCTATCCGTCCGCTTCCGGCTACTTCGGCTCGGGCGCGACGATGGCGAACACCGTCTCGCTCGCCGTTGCTCGGCACTGGTTCGGGCGCAAGCACGGCGTCGACGTGCGGGAGGAGGGCGTGCGCGCGCTGCCGCCGCTCGCGGTCTACGGCAGCGAGGAGCTGCACCTCTCCGACCACAAGGCGCTGCGCACGCTCGGGCTCGGCTCGGGCTGCGTGCGCGCGATCCCGATCGACTCCGAATACGCGATGGAGGTCGACCCCCTCGTGGCCGCGATCGAGCGCGATCTCGAGGCCGGCGTCGAGCCCGCGATCGTGATCGCGCAGGCCGGGTCGGTCAACACCGGCGCCTCCGATCCGCTCGACGCCATTGCCGACGTCTGCGAGCGCTACGGGCTCTGGCTCCACGTCGACGGCGCGTTCGGCGCCTTCTTCCGGCTCTGCGAGAGGACGGCGCCGCTCGTGCGCGGGATGGAGCGCGCCGACTCGCTGGCCGTGGACGGGCACAAGTGGCTGAACGTGCCGAACGGCGTCGGCTTCGCGCTCCTCCGCGACGCCGAGCTGCACCGCGAGACCTTCGGCGGCTCCGCCGGCTATCTGACTCCCGGCTCGGGCGCCAACCTCCACGAGCTCGGGTTCGAAGCGTCCCGCAGCTGGCGCGGCGCATGCGTCTGGGCCGCGCTGAAGGCGCTCGGCCGCCGCGGCGTGGAGGAGCTCGTCACGCGCTGCTGCGATCTCGCCGCCGAGCTCGCGACGATCGTCGAGGACCACCCCCGGCTCGAGCCGGCGGCGCCGGCGCCGACGAACATCGTCTGCTTCCGCTACGTGCGCGACGGGATCGACGCCGAGGCGGCGAACCGGACGATCCAGGCGGAGGCCGCCGCGGCCGGTCACGTCTTCCACACCGGCGCCACGCTGGACGGGCGCTTCTGTCAACGTGTGGCCATCTGCTCCTGGCGCACAACGGCCGACGACGTGCGCGCCCTCGCGGACGAGGTCGTACGAATAGGAGACGAGCTCTGATGGGGCGCTACGTCCCCGACGAGATCGAGGCCTACGCCGAGCGCTACACGAGCGCGCGCTGGGAGGTCTTCGAACGGCTCGGTGCCGAGACCGAGGCGACGCAGAGGAACCACGGGATGATGGTCGGCGTCCTCGAGGGCGCGTTCCTCTCCTTCCTCGTCTTCATGACACGTGCCAGGCGCGTGCTGGAGGTCGGCACGTTCACAGGGTGGTCGAGCATCGCGATGGCCCGGGCGCTGCCCCCGGGCGGGACGCTCGTCACGTGCGACGTCAACGAGGAGACGACCGCCGTCGCCCGCCGCTACGCCGAGGAGGCGGGCGTCGCGGACCGGATCGACTTCCGCGTCGGTCCGGGGCTGGAGACGCTCGCCTCGCTGGAAGGGCCGTTCGACCTCGCCTTCATCGACGCCGACAAGGAGGGGTACGTCGACTACTACGAGGCGATCCTCCCCAAGCTCGCGGCCGACGGCCTGCTCGCGGCCGACAACACGCTCTTCGGCAGCGACGCCGACGACGGCGAGATCACGCGCGCGATCACCCGCTTCAACGAGCACGTCCTGCACGACGAGCTGGTGGAGGCCGTGCTCCTGCCGCTCCGCGAGGGCGTGACGCTGATCCGGAAGGTGTAGCGGGCGGTGGAGCTCCGGCCGGAGCCGGGGCCGCGCCACCTGCCGTCAGAACTTGCCCGGGAACTGGCTGATGATCCCGCTGCTGAGCATGCTCGACATCTGCAGGATCTCGCCGTGCACCTTGTCGTAGGCGGCGATGTCCGCCTTCCAGTGACCCTCGATCCGGGCGACGCCCTCGTCGGTCGTGAGGGCGAGGTGCCGCTTCATCATCTTCGCCATCATCGGCAGCGGCCAGCTCTTCGGGTTGGCCCTGGAGAGGAAGACGGCGATCTGATGGGCGTTCGCGTACCACGCCTTCAGGGCCGTCTTCAGCTTCGTCTGGTCTCCCGCCTTCGCGTCCGCGAGCACGGGAACGGCTTCGAGGATGTGGGTGCGCAGGAGCTTCGTCAGCTGCTTGCCCGCGGCCGTCCCGTAGTACGGCTCGATCGCGTTGCCGATGTAGGCCTGGTTGCGGAGCAGGCGCACCTCTGCCTGCTCGAGGTCGGGGAGGTTCGCGGCGAAGTCGACGATCACCATCCGCGTCCAGGTGATGTGGTCCTCCCAGAGCTTGTCCATCGCCCGCGTGAAAGCCACCGCCTTGGGCGACAGCGACTGCTGGCCGGACATCGCGGCCGACGAGTGGGAGGCCGAGACGAGCAGCGCGAGGGCGGCGCTGGCCCCGGCGACGGCGGCGGCGATCGCGA
>DATCYP010000100.1:0-3201 GCA_036526375.1 Gaiellaceae bacterium
ACGTCGCGGACGTCCACCTTCTCGGCGAGGTGCCTCCGCATCGACTCCTCGAGCGTCTCGTCCGCGGCGAGCGCCCCGCCGGGCAGCGCCCAGCACGATGCGAAGGGCTCGCGCGCCCGCTGCCAGAGCAGCGCCTGCAGCCGTCCCTCGCGCACCTGGAGGACGGCCGCCAGCACGGCGTGGGCGGCAGTTTTCGCCTGGGAGTCGTCAACGGTGTACACTCGGTACCGAGGTTATCGATTGTGAGGCAAAAACGCGAGAGGTACGACGTCCTCGTCGTCGGAGCCGGTGTCGCCGGCCTCTCCGCGGCCCTTGCGGCGGCCGATGCCGGGGCCTCGGTCCTCGTCCTCGCGAAGGCCTCGCATCGCAGCTCGAACAGCTATGCCGCGCAAGGAGGCGTGGCCGCGGCGGTCGGGCCCGACGACGACCCCGTGCGCCACGCTTCCGACACGCTCGCCGCGGGCCGCGGTCTCTGCCGGCCGAGCGCCGTCCGGCTGCTGACGGAGGAGGCGCCCGGCCGGATCGAGCAGCTGCGCAGTCTCGGCGTCCGCTTCGACGACGGGCTCGGCCACGAAGGAGGGCACTCGCGGAGCCGTGTGGTGCACGCGGGCGGCGCCGACACGGGCCGCCACATCGCAGACGTTCTCACGCTGCGGACGCGCGAGCACCCGCGGATCCGGCTGCAGGAGGGCGAGCGCATCACCACGCTCTCGGCGCTCCGCGGCTCCGCCGTCGTCCTCGCCACCGGCGGCTACGCGGCGCTCTGGGCGCGGACGACGAACCCGCGCGGCGCGGTCGGGGACGGCCTGCTGCTCGCGCATGCCGCCGGCGCCGCCCTCGCCGACCTCGAGCTCGTGCAGTTCCATCCCACGGCCCTCCGCGACGACAACGGCCACGACGGCTTCCTTCTCTCCGAGGCGCTCCGCGGCGCCGGTGCGAGGCTGCTCGACGGCGGCGGCGAGCGCTTCGTCGACGAGCTCGCACCGCGCGACGTCGTGGCGCGGGCGGTCGCCGCGCGGGCGGGAGCCCGCCTCGATCTGCGGCCGGTCCAGCGCGAGCGCTATCCGAGTCTGATGGCGACGCTCGAGGAGGCCGGCTACGACCCGGCCGACGAGCCGGTCCCCGTCTCCCCCGCCGCCCACTACGCGATCGGCGGGATCGCCACCGACCTCGACGGACGGACGTCCGTGCCGGGGCTCTACGCCGCCGGCGAGTGTGCGTGCACCGGTGTCCACGGCGCGAACCGGCTCGCCTCGAACTCGCTGCTGGAGTGCCTCGTCTTCGGCCGCCGCGCCGGCCTCGCGGCGCTGGACGGGCCCGGTCTCGACGCCGACCCCGTGCCCGTCGCGCCGACCGCGGATCCGGGGGCCGAGCTCTGGCGCGACGCGGGGCTGATCCGCAGCGCCGGGGGCCTGACGCGCCTGCTCGGGTCGTCGCATCCGCTCGTCCGCCAGGTCGCCGCCTGCGGCGTCGCACGGGAGGAGAGCCGCGGCGTCCACTTCCGTGAGGACTTCCCCGTCGAGAACGAGGCGCTGGCGGCGCATCTCGTCATCCACCCCGGCCGGGAGCCGGTGCTGGAGCGATGGAGCTGACGCACGAGGACGTCGAGCGTGTCGTCACCGCGGCGCTGGCCGAGGACGTCGGCTCCGGCGACGCGACGACGCTCGCGCTCGTACCGGAGGACGCGCGCTGCCGGGCGGAGCTGCTGCTCGAGGAGCCGGGGGTCGTCTGCGGCGTTCCGCTTGCCGCCGCCGTCTTCCGCGCCCTCGACCCGGGCGTCCAGGTCGAGGCGAGGCTCGAGGAGGGCGAGGCGGTATCCGACGTGCCGGCCGTGCTCGCCGTCGTCGAGGGGCCGGCCCGCGCGATCCTCAGCGGCGAGCGGGTCGCACTCAATCTCGTCGCCCGGCTCTGCGGCATCGCCTCCCTCACACGCCGCTTCGTCGAGCTGACCGAGGGGACGCCGACGGCCGTCCTCGACACGCGCAAGACCACACCCGGGCTCCGCACGCTCGAGAAGTACGCCGTCCGCTGCGGCGGGGGCCGGAACCATCGCGCCGGCCTCTACGACGGCGTCCTCGTGAAGGAGAACCACCTCCGCATCGCCGGCGGCGTCGCAGCGGCACTGGCGGCACTCGACGGCACCGTCGACGGGCTGCCGGTCGAGGTCGAGGCCGAGACGCTCGCCCAGGTGCGCGAGGCGCTCGACGGCGGCGCGCCCCGGATCCTGCTCGACAACATGAGCCCCGAGGAGGTGCGCGAGGCCGTCGCGCTCGCCGCCGGCCGGGCCGAGCTCGAGGCCTCGGGCGGCGTCTCCCTCGCGACCGTGCGCGCCTACGCCGAGACCGGCGTCGACTTCGTGTCGGTCGGCGCGCTCACCCACTCCGCCCGCTCGCTCCACGTCTCCCTGGAGGTCCGATGACCGTCGCCCCGTCCCCCACCGAGCTGCACGAGCAGGTGCGCGCGCTCGCAGCCGAGAAGAACGCCGTGATCCTCGCCCACAACTACCAGCGGCCCGAGGTGCAGGACGTCGCGGACTACGTCGGCGACTCGCTCGGCCTCTCGCGCCAGGCGGCGGCGACGGAGGCGGAGACGATCGTCTTCTGCGGCGTCCACTTCATGGCCGAGACGGCCGCGATCCTCAGCCCCGAGAAGACGGTCCTCCTCCCCGACCTCGGCGCCGGCTGCTCGCTCGCCGCGTCGATCGACGCCGAGCAGCTGCGGGACTGGAAGGCGCAGCATCCCGGCGCGGTCGTCGTCTCCTACGTGAACACGACCGCCGAGGTGAAGGCGGAGAGCGACTACTGCTGCACCTCGGGGAACGCGAGGTCCGTGATCGAGGCGATCCCCCCGGAGCAGGAGATCCTCTTCCTCCCGGACATGTACCTCGGGCTCTGGCTCGAGAAGGTCACCGGCCGCAAGCTGACGATCTGGCTCGGCGAGTGTCACGTCCACGCCGGCATCCGGCCCGCCGACATCGAGCGCTGGCAGGCCGAGGCCCCCGACGCCGACCTGCTCGTGCATCCGGAATGTGGCTGCGCGAGCCAGGCGATGGCGTTCGGCAACGAGCGGACGCAGATCCTCTCGACCGAGAAGATGATCGACTATGCGAAACGCTCGCCGAAGCAGCGCTTCCTCGTGGCGACCGAGACGGGGATCATCCACCGCCTCGAGCGCGAGGCGCCCGGCAAGCGGTTCGAGGCC
>DATCYP010000101.1:0-3699 GCA_036526375.1 Gaiellaceae bacterium
CCCGCTCCTCGAGCGTCTCGACGTGGCCGTACATCATCGTCGCCGTCGTCGAGATCCCGAGCCGGTGGGCCTCGCGCATCACGCCGAGCCACTCCCTCGTCGAGACCTTCTTCGGCGCGATGATGTCGCGCACGCGGTCGACGAGGATCTCGGCGCCGCCGCCCGGGATCGAGTCGAGGCCGGCGTCGCGCAGCCGCGCGAGCGTCTCGGGGACGGTCAGCTTCGAGCGGCGCGCCGCGTGCACGATCTCGGACGGGGAGAGCGCGTGCAGGTGGATCCGGTAGCGCGCCTTGATCGACGAGAACAGGTCCTCGTAGTAGTCGACGCCGAGGTCGGGATGGTGCCCGCCCTGCATGAGCAGACCGGTGCCGCCGAGCGCGAGCGTCTCCTCGATCTTCTTGAAGATGACCGCCTTCGGCAGGAGGTAGCCCTCGCGCCTGTCGCCCGGACGCCGGTAGAAGGCGCAGAAGTCGCAGTCGGTGACGCAGACGTTCGTGTAGTTGAGGTTGCGGTCGATGATGAACGTGACGCGCTCGGGATCGTGCAGCCGGTTCCGGATCTCGTTCGCGGCCCGGCCGACGGCCACCAGGTCGCGGGAGCGGAGCAGCTCGACGGCGTCCTCGTCGGCGATCCGCTCGCCCGAGGTCGCCCGCTCGAGGATCTCGGCGACCGGTGTCCGCTCCGCGATGCTCATTTGCCGACCGTCGGTTGGACGCTCATGCGACCGCCGCGCCGGCCTTCGTCTGGACGAAGCGGAGCTCCGGCACGGTCTCGAGCAACCCGGCGTCGCGTGCGAGCTCGAGGAAGGTGTAGAGACCGGCGCGCTCGCGCGGGCCGAAGCGGTAGCGGAGCTTCTCGAAGTAGCGCGCGAGGAACCCGGCCGGATAGCCGTACCGCTCCGCCGCCTCGTAGGCGAGCTGCTCCGGCTCGGCACGCGCGAGGCGCACCGAGGACACGAGCGCGTCCTCGAGCTCCGCGAGTCCTTCAGCGAGCGGCTCCGGGCACGCCCAGACGGCGAACACCATCGGCAGCCCCGTCCGCTCGAGCCAGAGCCGGCCCAGGTCGTGGTGCGGCGTCGGATCCTCGAACGCGGAGCGAAGCGCGGCGTCGCCGATCAGGAGCTTTGCCTCCGCCTCACCCGTCTCGTACGCCTCGAGCGGCGCCTGCTCGGCCTCGGGGAGCAGGACCTTCGTCAGCGCGACCGACGTCGCCGACTCCGGCGTGACGGCGACCGCCCGCACCTGCTCGAGCGGCTTCCTCGAGACGAGCTGGATCGAGTCGACGGCGCCCTCGGAGGCGACGCAGAGCCGCGGCAGCAGACGGAGCGAGTCGGCGTGACGCGCGTACTCGATCGAGGAGATCGGGGCGGTGTCCAGCTCTCCCGCGACGAGCATCCGGTTCAGCTCGGTCGGGACGCCCTGGACCTCGTCCACCTCGGCGTCGACCCGGTAGAAGACGGGCGCCATGTTGACGTAGGCGATACGGCCGAGCCTGATCACCACGGCCTCTCTTCCACCGAGGCGAGCGCGGAGCGCCGGTCCGGATAAACGCGCACCTCCGAGACGAGGTCGTCGGCGAGGACGAGGACGTGATGCCGTCCGTCGAGTCCCGGATCGACGACGAGGACGTCACTCTTCTCGAGGACGATCTTCGGCCGAAGCGAGATCTCCCGCTCCCGCATCCGCGCGAACATCTCGAGCACGTCGTCGCGGTTCCGACAGAGCTCCCCCGGCCAGAGGCCGATCCAGACGACGTCAGGCGTCAGCGCCTCGGCGAAGTCGTCGAGCGACACCCGCTCGATTGCCTCCCGCACGCTCACGCCGAGATCACCACCCCATCGCCTCGAACGCCGCCTGGGCCGCGGCGCGGTTCGGATAGTCCCGGATCTCGTGCACCAAGCCGTCCTGCACGATCAGGATCTGGTGCAGCTCCGGGTTGAGCTGCGGCGGCGCGGACACGTGCGGATCGATCAGGATCGCGCCGTCCCGTTCCGCGAGCACCTCGGGGTCGAACGTCAGGCCGTTCGCGCGGATCTGGTCGAGCCGAGACTCGACCTGCTCCGACCCGCGGCACATCAGGCCCGGGAGCGATCCGACCCAGACGACGTCCGGCGCGAGCTCGTAGTCGGCGAGGCTCACCATCGGCGCAGCTCGTTGTAGAGGCTGTCTCGCTGCACCGGAGTCCGCCCCGCGTCGCGGACGAAGCGGACGAGCTCCGCGACCTTCTGCTCGGTGCCCGCGCTCGCGCCCGCCGCCTGGAAGATCTTCTCCCGCACGACCGTGCCCTGGACGTCGTCGGCGCCGAAGTGCAGCGCGACCTGGGCGAGCGGGAGGCCCATCATGATCCAGTAGGCCTTCACGTGCGGGACGTTGTCGAGCAGAAGCCGCGCGACGGCGATCACCTTGAGGTCGTCCGCACCCGTCGTGAAGCGGAAGCCGCGGCGCTCGAAGACGGTGTTCTCGGGGTGGAACGCGAGCGGGATGAAGGAGAGGAAGCCGTTGGTCTTGTCCTGCTGGTCGCGCAGACGCAGCAGGTGGTCGACGCGCTCCTCGTAGGTCTCGACGTGGCCGTAGAGCATCGTGCACTGGGTCGTGATCCCGAGCCGGTGGGCGGTGTCGTGGACGTCGAACCACTCGTCGGGGTGCTCCTTGCCCGGCGCGATGAGCGCGCGGACGCGGTCTGCGAAGATCTCGGCGCCGCCGCCCGGCATCGAGTCGAGGCCGGCGTCTCTGAGCGTGCGCAGGACCTCCTCGTGCGTGCAGCCCTCGAGGCGGGAGATGTGGTGGATCTCGGAGGCCGTGTAGAACTTGAGGTGGACGTCGGGCAGCGCCTCCTTCAGCTTGCGCAGCAGCCCGGCGTAGTACTCGAGGTCGACGTGCGGGTTCTCGCCGTTGACCGTGTGGATCTCCGTGAAGCCGTGGAGCGCGTGCTGCGCGACGGCGTCCTCGACGAACTCGTCGGCGGTCAGCGTGAACGCGTCCTCTTGCTTGCGCGTCTTGGCGAAGGCGCAGAACTTGCATTTCACCCGGCAGACGTTCGTCTGGTACAGGTTGATGTTCTGGACGAAGTAGACCTCGTCGCCGCCGCCACGCTGCCGGCGTGCGAGGTCGGCGAGCTCGCCGAGCGCGAGCAGGTCGTCGGTCTCCATCAGCGCGACGCCGTCGTCGAAGTCGAGGCGTTCGCCGGCGAGCACCTTGTCTCTGATCGGTGCGAGCGTGTCGAGGGTGTCCAGAACGGCCACGAGGCCTACCTTTCCCGATCGACGACTGCGTGAGTCAGGGCCTCGAGCTCGTCTCTGTGGAGCTCGCCGTCGAGCCGCGCCCTGGCGCGCCTAGCGTAGTCGAGCGCCACCTCTCGGGCCTCGTCGAGGGCGCCCGTGGCGGCGACCCGCACGAGCGCGCCGTCCATGGGACCGCCCGCGAGCGCGGCGCGGACGACCGCATCCTGCTGCGCCGCGAGCAGGAGCGGCAGCGTGGGCGTCCCGTCGCGGAGGTCGGTGCCGGCGATCTTGCCGGTCTCGATCGTCGCGCCCGAGCAGTCGAGCACGTCGTCGGCGATCTGGAAGGCGGTCCCGAGCGCGAGCCCGTACTCGCCGGAGCCGCCGCCGAGCCGGCACGCCGCCTCGAACAGCTTCCCCGTCTTGAGCGCGCAGCGGGTGAGGTACGCCTCGACCGTCGTGCTCGGGTCGCGCGTCTGCGT
>DATCYP010000102.1:0-4271 GCA_036526375.1 Gaiellaceae bacterium
CGACCGAGCGGTCGAACCGGCCGGCGTCGTCCGGGAAGATCCGCAGGCGCGCGACCTTGCCCGCGAGTCGCGCCGCCTGCTCGTCGCCGTCGCCGCGGGCGACGCCGAGGAGCACGCAGACGCCGCGGCCGATCTCGCCGCCGGGCGTCACACGGGCTCGCGAGACGCGCTGCACCACCGCGCGCATGAGCGGAAGCTAGTCGAGCTCGCGGATGCGCGCCCGGTACTGCTCCGAGCTCGGCCTGAGCGAGCTCGCGAGCTTGTAGTGGCTGTTCGCCTCGACGTCGCGCCCCTGCTTCTCGAGGCAGCGACCGAGCGCGTAGTGCGCGTAGTCGTTGACCGGCGACAGCTCGAGCACCTTGCGGAACTCCGCCTCGGCCTCGCTCCACCGCCGGATCCGGAAGTACGCGATGCCGAGCGCCTCGCGGATCGAGGCCTTGTCGGGCTCGCGTCGCTTCGCCTTCTCCAGGGCGACGGTCGCCTGCGCAGCCATGCCCGCCCGCAGGTGCCGGCGGCCGCGCTGGAACAGGCTGTAGGTCGACTCGCTCATGGCCCGGCTATGCACCACTTCCCGCCGGAGCGGCCGCGTCGATCCGGTCGGCGGCGCGCGTCAGCGACCGGAGCGAGAGCAGTCCGCGCAGCCGTTCCCGCCTGGTGAGGCCGTGGCGCGCGCTCTCGAGCAGGGCGCGCAGCTCCCGCCGCGCCGTGACCGCGGCGGCAGCCGCGCTCTCGACCGGGCCGAAGCGGGCGGCGGTCGCCGCCGCCACGAAGGCGTCGGGCCTCGCTCCGAACTCGCGCCGTACGAGCTCGCCGAGCTCCCCGAGCGTCGCGCTGCGCGGCGTCTCGATCCGCTGGTCGAGGAGGAAGGCGGCGAGCTCCTGCCGGCACGCGGCGGCGACGCCGCGTGGATCGCGCCGGACCCTGCGGAGCATCCGGAAGCCGGCCTTCGTGAGCGCGATGCCTCCGACCGCCGCCACGAGAACCGCGAGGAGGAGCAGCACCGGCCGGCCGCGATCGCTGCCGCCGCTGACCTTCACGGGCGAGGTCGACGAACCGTGGTGCGGGCGCAGGCGCGTGCCCAGGCCGTTGTTGGCGTTGAGCTTCTGCTCGAACGCCGACGCGCCACGGGTGGTCGCCGCCCGTCCCGCCTGTCCCGGGGTCAGGCCGCGCGCGCCCAGCCCGACCGGCGTCCCGGCGACTGCGGCCCCGCGCGGCGGAGCGCCCGGGCCGGCCGGTGTCGGGTCGAACGGCAGCCAGCCGTAGCCGTTGAACCAGACCTCGACCCACGCGTGGGCCTCGCGGTCGGTCACGTTCCAGAGATGCTGGTTCGGGTCGTACTGGCCGCCGGCGAAGCCGACGGAGACGCGGGCCGGAATCCCCAGATACCGGAGCATGAGGGCCATCGCGCCGGCGAAGTACTGGCAGTAGCCGGCGTGGGTCTTGGTGACGAAGCCGACGAGCGCCGGCGAGATGACGGTCGGATGGTTCGAGTAGCGGAAGGTGCCGGAGTCGAACCACTGCTCGAGCTTCTCGACCGCCCCGTACGGCGTGCGCGCGCCGCCCGCCACCTCGTCGGCGAGCCGCGCCAGGGGCAGGTACGGGTTGAGATCCGGATTCGCCCTGAGCAACGCCTGCTCGGCCCCGGGGCGGCCAGGGGTTCCGAACGGCGGCATCGGGACGCCGCGACCGACGTCGAACATCCCGTCGTTCGCGAGCTGCAGCGGATAGTCCGGCGGCGACCGGCGTAGCGCCGCCGCGCTCGGGCGAGCTGTGTAGGTCCAGACCGTGTAGCGGAAGCCGCGCGGGAGGTTCTGGCTGAGGGCGGCGAAACCGGGCTCCGTCTGAACGAGCGGCGCGCCGGCGGCCGCCTCGAAGCGGATCGGGATGCTGCCGCCGACGAGGTGGTTGTCGGCAAGCCCGGTCGCGGTCACGACCTCCCGTGTCTGGTTCTCGGGCTGCCGCGCGGCCGCGGGCTCGAGCGAGTCGGCCGCCCGGGGCAGGCCGATCGACCACCTGTCGCCGACGAAGTCGTCGAGCACGGTCGCGCGCAGGTAGGAAGGCGGGCGGTCGGACACGACCTGCAGCAGGGTCGTCGGGCGCCCGGACCACTTGAGGCCGCCGTACTGCGCGCTCCAGACGAAGCCGACGTCGGTCGGCCCCGTGGCGACGTGCGCGAGGTTCCACGTCTGCCAGCGGACGAGCCCGTGGCGCGCGGCCGTGGCCGAGCCGACCGCCACCGCCGCCGTCGCCACGACCGCCGCCGCCGGCAGCGCGAGGGCCGGCACGCGGCGAGACCCGAGCCCGGCGAGCACGACGAGCGCCGCGCCGAGGATCGCAGCGCCCATCGCCACTCCGTGCGACGGGCCGAGGAGCGTCGCCGGCCACCCCGCGCCCACCATCAGCACGAGAGCGCTCGGCACCGGCTTCCGCGCCGCCACGAGCAGTGCGACGCCGAGCGAGAAGACGAAGAGGCCCGAGAGCACGAGCTCGTGCATCGCCACGTGCACGCGCGGGTCGAACGGGAGGTGGGTGCCGTAGAAGTCGGCGAAGCCGTTCCCGAATCGCGCCCCCAGGGTGGAGAACCCGTCCGCGAGGCCGAACCCCGAACCCGGGTGGTCGAGTCGCCAGGGCACGAGGTCGATGCCGATCGCGATCCGGGCCGCCGCGATCGTCGCGACCACGGCGCCGACCGCGCGTACCCAGCTGCGGCGAGGAAGGGCGGCAGCGAGCGCGAGGGCGAGGAGCGCGAGCACGCGCCACACCGAGCCGAGCGGTTGCTCGATGCGGAGCCAGGCGACCGTCACGACCACGAGCGCGGGAACGCCGACGGCGACGGTGCGGGCCGCGCTACGCATGCGCCGCCTCACGAGAGCCCGCAGCGTCCAGCGCGACGGCGATGTCCTCGTCCCGACGGACGACCGCGATCGGGACGCCGGCGGCCTGGAGTCGCAGGAGGTCGGGATCCGGGCGGCGAGGACGCCCGGCGAAGCTCCCCGGCTCGACGTGGACGAGCGCCACCGGACGCCGCGTCAGGGCCCGCTCGAGGAGTCGGTTGACGAGAGAAGGCTCGATCCGCGAGGTGACGACGACGAGCTCGAGCGAGCGCGCCGCCGTCCCGTCCGCCGACTGCAGCAGCGCCGCCGCCGGACCTCGCGCGTCGGGCTCGGCCGCGGCAAGGAGCTCGAGCGCGCGCTGCCACTCCGGCCCGTCCGACGACACGGCCTGCACCTCCCGCCCGGCCGTGTTGAGGACGAGCACGCAGCGGCGCCCCCGGCGAACCTGCGCCAGGAGGATCGAGCCGGCGACTCGCACGGCCACGTCGAAGGACGAGTTCGGCGGCGAGCCCGCGAGCGCCGCCGGATCTCCGTCGAGCAGGACGGCGACCTCGTCGCGGGGCGAGTCCTCGAGCTCCTTCACCATCAGGGCGCCGCGCCTTGCGGTCGACGGCCAGTGGACGCGCCGCAGCGACTCCCCCTGCTGGTGGTCGCGGACACTGTGGAGCTCGAAGCCGACCGGCCGGCGCAGCAGGAGCCTCCGCCCGTGCTCCGGTCCGGCGCCCCCGTCGAAGAAGAGCCGCTCGAGGCCGACGAGCCGCGGATAGACGACGAGCGCCTGCTGGTCCTCGAGCCGCAGTCCCGCTTCGGCGAGCCCGAACGGATCGGCGATCGACAGGCGGACCGGCGCGAACCGGTGGCGTCCTCGCGGCACGTCGTGGAGACGGTACGAGCCGACGTGGCGGCCGCGGCCGCGCGGACGGAGCTCGACCTCCTCCTCGCCGACGCGCCCGACCTGCTCGCGGGCGACGACGTTCGGCAGCGGCACGCCGGGCTCGCGCTCGAGGACGAGCTCGACCGTGACGTCGTCCCGCTCGATCAGACCCTCGTGCGGCCAGTGTCGGCTGACGTGCGGCTGCCGCAACGTGATCCGCACCCAGGCGACCGCGAGCGGCACGACGAGGACGAGCCCGGCGGCGACCGGATAGAGCGCCGGAGAGCCGAAGACGATCGCGATGATCCAGCAGAGGACGCCGAGTACGAGTACCGCGCGACCCCGGGCGGTCATCAGACCGGAACCGGCGTGTGTGCGAGCGCGTCCGCGACGAGCTCCTCCGGGCCGAGCGCGGCCGAGCGCGCCTCCGGCGCGAGGATCAGCCGATGGGCGAGCACGGGCGCGGCGACCGCCTTCACGTCGTCGGGCGTGACGTAGTCGCGTCCCTCCGAGAGGGCGCGCGCCTTGGCCACGCGGAGCAGCGCGATTCCGGCCCGCGGGCT
>DATCYP010000103.1:0-7096 GCA_036526375.1 Gaiellaceae bacterium
CGCGCGCCCGCCCCGCTTCGAGCTCGAGCAGCGCGCGGAGCGGCGGATTCGGCCGGTCGAGGGCGACGACGCCGAGCTGCCGCCGGTCCTCCGCCGGGAGGTAGACGCGGCCGAGCGCGAGGTCGCGCGGCACGTCCTGCAGGAAGTTGACGAGCTGCAGGCCCGTGCAGACATCGTCCGAGAGCGAGACCAACTCCGCCTCGCTGCGGCCGAGCACCCCGAGCACGAGCCGCCCCACCGGATCGGCGGAGTGGACGCAGTAGTGCTTCAGGTCGGCCCACGACTCGTACCTGCTCACCCGCTGGTCCATGCGGTTCGCCTCGATCAGCCGCAGGAACGGCTCGCGCGGCAAATCGAACTCGCGGATCGTCGGCTGGACGTTCCGCAGCACCGGCCACGTCGCCTCGCCGGCGAAGGCCGCACCGACCTCCCGCTCGAGCTCGTCGAGCGCGGCGAGCCGGTCGCCCTCGTAGGCGTCCCCGAGCTCGTCGACGAGCCGCGCGTAGCAGTAGAGGGCCCGGATGTGTGGCCGCAGCGGGCGTGGGAAGAGAACCGAGCCGACCGGGAAGTTCTCGCCGGCGGCGCGAGCTGCGATGTCGGCGAGCTCCACGTGAGCATTCTTGCTTGAATGGCCGCGCGGGCGGAGGGCGCCGCGGACCCACCCGAGGGGAGGAGAAGAGCTTGACCGACGCCGGAGCAGCAGGCCCCGGAGCGGCCGGAGGCCGCGCATCGGCCGTGGCCGAAGTGAGCCGCCGCAACGGCGCGGTCGTCGTGTCGCTCACGGGCGAGCTCGATCTCTACAACGCCGAGGAGGTTCGCAGCGCGCTCCTCGACGCCTGCGCCGGGGAGCCCGAGCTGCTCGTCGTCGACCTCGAGCAGGTGCGGTTCATCGACTCCACCGCCCTCGGCGTGCTGATCGAGGCGCGCTCGAAGCTGGCCGACCGGAGCGGGTTCCGTCTCGCCGCGCCCGGCCTCGAGACGAAGCGGGCCCTCGAGGTCTCGGGCCTCGACCGCCACTTCCTCGTCCACGACACGGTCGCGGAGGCGCTCGAAGCCGCTCGTTGACCGCGCGCGACACACTGCTGTCACCCGAGTCGCTCGAGCGCTACGCCGACGCGATCGTGAGCGCCTGCCTCGGCCTCGGGAAGGGCGACACGCTCGTCGTCCAGGGCGAGCCCGAGCATCGCGAGCTCCTCGTCGCCATCGCCGAATCCGCCTACCGCGTGGGCGCACAGTTCGTCGACGTCGTCACCGCCGACCCGCTCGTGATGCGCGCGCGCCTGCTCCACGGCAGCGACGACGCGATCGGCGCGGTCTCGCCGTGGTCGCGCCGCCGGCTTCGCGAGGTCGCGGGCCCGCGCGGGGCTCTGGCCCAGATCACCGGCGAGGGCGAGGCCGGCTACCTCGACGACGTGCCGCCCGAGCGGATCGCGACCGACTACTCGCGCCGCGCGAAGCAGACGACGCAGCTCCGCCGCGCCCAGCTGAACCTGCGGGCGCGCTGGGTCATCGCCGGCTGGCCGACCGACCACTGGGCCGGCCAGGTCTATCCGGAGCTCGAGCCGCTGCAGGCGAAACGACGGCTCGCCGACGACCTGCTGCGGTTCTCCCGGCTCGCCGACGGCGACGGGAAGGGAACGAGCGGCTGGCGGAACCACCTGCGCACGCTCAGCCGCCGCTCGGCGCGCCTGACGAAGCTCGGCCTCACCCGGCTCGAGCTGCGCGGCCCGGGCACCGAGCTCGACGTCGGCTTCGTCGACACCACGCGCTGGCAGGGAGGCCCCGAGACGCTCGTCGACGGCCGGCAACTCGCGCCCAACATGCCGACGGAGGAGGTCTTCACCAGCCCGGACCCGCGCCAGACGAACGGGACGTTCCGGTGCACGTTCCCGCTCTCGTTCCGCGGGCGGCTGATCGAGGGGCTCCGCGGCGAGTTCTCCAACGGGCGTCTCGTCCGGCTCGAGGCCGACTCGGACGACGACCGCGACTTCGTCGCCGCGTTCATCGACACCGACCGGATGGGGCGCCGGCTCGGCGAGGTGGCCCTCGTCGACGCCTCGTCGCGCATCGGCCAGACCGGCCGGATCTACTACAACACGCTGCTCGACGAGAACGCGGCGGCCCACATCGCCTTCGGCAGCGGTTTCGGCGGCACGCGGACGGAAACCCCTGCACGCGCGGTGAACCGCTCGACGATCCACCTCGACGTGATGATCGGGAGCCCGGAGCTCGAGGCGACCGGCGTCGACGCGCGCGGCCGGCGCATCCCGCTGATCCGCGAGGGGGCCTGGCAGATCTGAGCCGGGCCATGGCGGTTGGCGTGCTCGCCGCGGTGCTCGCGGCGGCGGCGGCCGGCTGCGGCGGCGGGTCGCACCCGAAGGCGACCACGCGGGAGTCGGCCGCGGGGATCCCGAAGTGCACGCTCTCGGCGAGGCAGCGCGGTGTGGTCCGGCGTGCGAAGCGGATGATCGCGAAGATGCACCGGCTCGAGCAGCCCCTGAAGACGGTGCACGAGCACGGGCCGATGAAGCTCGAGCTGCTGCTGAACAGGTTCCTGCTCTCGATCGGCGTCCTGCCGGTCGACGATCGCGCCCTCCTCATCCGCAAGGCGAAGAGCGCGGTCGGCCTCTGCCGCGACTGCTTCGACGCGCTCGAGGCGATGGAGCCCGCAGTCCAGACGCGCCTCGGTGGATCCCCCTGTAAGCCCGGCTTCTAGCCATCCACGAAGAGCCCGTTCAGCGGGCCCCAGAGCGCCTCGCTGCGCCGAGAGACGTGCGGTAGCAGCGTCAGCTTCCCGTCGGCCCAGCCGTCGCGCCTCCGCCGCTCGAGCCGCTCGTCGGCGAGGGGCTTCCACAGCTCGTCGAACACGCACGCCGGGTCGTCGTCGACCTCCTCGCGCGGCCGTTCGAGGTGCTCCTCCCACAGCCTCAGCCGCACCTCCCGCGCGAGCTCCGGGTCGCGGACGACGACGTTCGCCTCGGTGTCGTTGAAGAGCGAGTGCGCGTTGAGGTTGGCCGAGCCGATCGTCAGCCAGGTGTCGTCGATCACCGCCGCCTTGGAGTGCACGTACACGGGCCGGCCGCCGGGACCCGGCTGGTAGAGGGTGCAGGCGAGGAAGCGGGTCGTGTCGTCGCCGGACGCCTTGTCCGCGTCGATGAGGTTGCCGACCTGGCCTCGGCTGTCGTCGGCGCCGTTGTTCGGATGCGAGGGGAGCAGCGCGATCACCCGAAAGTCGTCGTGCGGAGGCCGGCGCAGCTTCTCGGAGAGGACGAGCGTGACCTCCGGCGCCCAGAGGAACTGGCTCTCGAGGTAGACGAGCCGCTCGGCGGCTCGGAGCGCGCGCAGGTAGCTCTCGAGGATCGACCACTCTCCGTCGCGGCACCGCTCGTACAGGCGCTCCGGGACGGTCCGGACGAGCTGCGCCTCGATACCGCCCGGCGCCGCCGGATCCGGCGACGCGCTCCGCGTGGGCAGCCCGTCTCCGGCGACTGCATGCCAGCGGAGACCGAAGTGCTCCGCCACGTCCGCCACGATCGGCCCCTCGAGGCGGACGGCGGTGTCGTGCCAGCCGAGCCCGTCGCGCGGCGGGTGCTCGCTCGAGTCGAGCCGGTCGCCGGCCAGGCCCGTCAGGTCGATCCCGCCGACGAACGCCGTCTCGTCGTCGACGATCACGAGCTTCTCGTGATGGCAGTGGAAGGGCCGCTCGCGCGCGTCGAGCGCCATCGAGATCCGGGTGCCGCCGGTGAGCTGCTCGCACGCCTGCCGCACCTCGCCGCGATCGGGGTGGAAGAGAGGCAGCGGCGCGCCCGCCCAGGCGAGGACGCGCACGTCGACTCGGCGGGCCGCTTCCGCGAGCAACTCGCGGAGCGTCGGCCCTTCCTCCTCCAGTCGGAACGACGGATCGAAGTGCCAGCCGGCGAGATGCACGTGCGAGCGGGCGGAGCGAATCGCGTCCGCGATCCGCGGCAGCGCCTCGCTGCCGTCCACGAACGGCTCGACCCGGCAGCCGGAGCGCGGACCGTACGAGCCGGTGCTCGCCCAGCCTCCGTCCGTCGCGGGATCGACGGCACCGGCACTGCCGCGACGGCGCAGCCGCCGCGCGTGCTTGGCTCGGATGACACCCTCGATCGCGTCACCGACGAGGTCGTCGAGGCGGTTGAGGGGGTACGGAGCCACGGCGCGCTCATGCCCGCGCCGCGGAGATTCTCACCCTGTCGGCGAGTAGTAGCTGTAGGTGCCGGAGCCGCTGATCACCGAGCCGCCGTTGAGATCCGGCGTCGGGAAGCTCTTGACCGGCAGGTTCGCGACGGCCTGGGACATGTAGTCGCGCCAGATCTCGGCGGGCAACGTGCCGCCGGCCACCGCTCCGACGCCCTCGACGTTGTAGAGCGAGATCTCGCCCTTCGGGTACCCGACCCAGACGCAGGTCGCGAGCTGCGGCACATAGCCGCAGAACCACGCGTCCTGGAAGTTCTCGGCGGTCCCGGTCTTGCCGGCGACGGGACGAGAGCCGAGCGCTGCCGCCGTGCCCGTACCGTGCTGGACCACGCCCTGGAGCGCGTACGTGAGCTGGGCGTCGACGTTCGGGCTGATGGCGCGCACCCCCTTGGTGGTCAGCCGTTCCATCACCTTCCCGTTCGCCCCGCGCACGACCTCGAACGCCTGCGGCGCGTGGTGGACGCCGCCTGAGGCGAACGTCGCGTAGACATCGGTCAGCTCGAGCGGCGTGAACCCGACGGAGCCGAGCGTGATCGCGCACGCCTGCTTGAAGTACGGACCGTTGTTCACCTCCGTGACTCCGAGCCGGTGCGCCATCGCCATGACGTTCCGCACGCCGGCCTTCGCGACGAGCTGCGCGAAGATCGTGTTCACCGAGTGGGCCGTCGCGTCGAGGAGGTTCATCGTCCCGGCCGCCTCGTCGGCGAAGTTGTGGACGTCCCACGGCCCGTTCGCATCCGCGCACTGCGGGTCGGTGATGTAGAGCTGCGGCGGCCCGTAGAAGGTCGAATAGAGCGAGTCGCCCTCGCTGAGGGCGGTCGCCAGCGTGATCGGCTTGAAAGCGCTCCCCGTGGAGCGATGTCCCTGAGTCGCGAAGTTGAACTGCATCGCGGCTCCGCTCGGCAGGTAGTCGACCATCGCCTTCACCGCGCCGGTGCTCGGGTCGATCGAGACGATCGCCGCGGCGGGATCGCTCGCCGTGTGCAGGACCGACGAGACCGCGTTCTGGGCGAGCCCCTGCAGGCGCATGTCGAGGGTCGTCCGCACGTTGAGGCCGCCGAGCTCCACCGTCCGGCGTCCGAACTCCTGCGCGAGCTGCTGGGTCGCCCAGCCGAAGAAGTTCGGCTGGTCCAGCTGCTGGTAGAGATGGCCCGGCCTGAGCTCGAGCCGCTTGTGGAGCGCGCTTCGCAGCTTCCCCGCCGTGATGTAGCCGTTCTTCCACATCGCCCGCAGCACCTCGTTCCGGCGCGCGAGCGCGGCGTGCGGATTCGTGATCGGGTCATCCGTCGTCGGCGCCTGCGGCAGACCGGCGAGAAGGGCCGCCTGCACGAGCGTCAGCTTCGAGGCGGGCCTCGAGAAGTACGTCCGGGAAGCCGCCTGCGCGCCGTACGCATGCCTGCCGTAGAAGACCTCGTTCAGGTACTCCGCGAGGATCCACTTCCGCGTGTGGTTCTCGAAGACCTTCTCCGCGAGGCAGGCCTCCTTGAGCTTGCGCGACAGCGTCCGCTGCGGGTTGCCGATGTAGAGGTTGCGGACGAGCTCCTGCGTGATCGTCGAGCCGCCCTGCACGACCTGTCCGTGCGTGAGGTCCTGATAGAGCGCGCGGGCGATGCCCTGGTAGTCGAGGGCGCCGTGCTGCCAGA
This sequence comes from Gaiellaceae bacterium, assembly GCA_036526375.1. Taxonomy (GTDB): domain Bacteria; phylum Actinomycetota; class Thermoleophilia; order Gaiellales; family Gaiellaceae; genus Palsa-739. The sequence continues at coordinate 5,862 of DATCYP010000103.1, forward strand.
AGCGCGCGTCCTCGATAGCCACCGTGGCCTGCGGCAGCCAAGGCGAGATCTTCGAGATGGGCAGGGGCTGCCGGTTCGTCGCCGACGGGACCACCCCGAGCCGGACGTTGTTGTCGGTGTACAGGAACGAGTTCGCGCCGAGGTCGGGCTTGCGGAGGTCGTTCAGGGTGCAGGTCGAGAGCAGGATCTGCCCGCCGGTGAAGGCGACCGCGGCGAGCAGGAGCGCCACGATCGACGCGAGCATGAGGGCGACGAGGAGCAGGATGCTGCGGCGCTTGCGGTTGCGCCGGCGCAGCCTGCCGTGACGCGCGAACAGCACGCGCTCGAACTCGAGGTCGGCGCGCGACGGCGCCCGACGCTGCGGCCCTCTCCCGTTACGACCCGGATCGCCTGGCACTCCTCCCACATTGTGCTGCAAACGGCGGCGCGAGAAACCGGAAGACCGTCGGCGGGCGGCGTTTGCGCCTCGACGGCCGGGGCATTTGCTCCTCCGTGATCGCGCTCCTGCTCTCGTCGTCCATCACGAGCATCCACGGGATCCACGGCTTCTTCCATTCGACCGGCTTCGTGATCGCGCGGAACCTCGTGATCGTCCTGGCGATCGTCTTCTGGCTCGCACTCGCCTTCTGGGTGCACAAGGACGCGCGCCGGCGGATCGACGATCCGCTGCTCGTCGTGCTCGCGACGCTGCTGGGGCTCGCGCCGCCCTACATCGGCCCGGTCGTCTACCTCCTCTTCCGGCCTTCCGAGACGATCGAGGACGTGCGCTCGCGGCGCGTCGAGCTGCAGGCGCTCGAGCAGCAGATCGCGCGGGCGCAACCGAGCTGCCCCGTCTGCCGCATGCCGGTCGAGGCCGACTTCCTCGCCTGTCCGGTCTGCACGACCATGCTCCGCCGGCCGTGCGCCACGTGCAACGCGCCGCTCGAGCCGCTCTGGCAGATGTGCCCCTACTGCGCGACTGCCATCGAGCCTTCGCGGGTCGACCTCGACGCGGCCCTGACCGCGGAGGCGAAGACGATCGCGCTCGTCGACGACACGATCGCGCTCGTGCCCCAGCCCGAGCCTCGCGTCGCCGACGCCTGAACCTGGCGACGCGGAGAGCCGACGCGGGGACTCGAACCCCGGACCCCATCATTACGAGTGATGTGCTCTACCAGCTGAGCTACGTCGGCGGGGGTTCCGAAGTCTAGCCGCGCGTCCTGCGCGGGCCCATCGCGTCCGGGGATGCGTGCCGG
>DATCYP010000104.1:0-17559 GCA_036526375.1 Gaiellaceae bacterium
CTCGCGCGCTGGGACGAGGTCTCGCGCGGCGTGATCGACCACGCGCTCCGCTTCACGGCCCCGCAGACGCGGCGCGCCTACGTCTATCCCGCGCGGCACTACGCATCGAGCTCGAACGATCCATCGCTGCCGCCGATGGGCCTCCGGGTCCGGCTGAAGGCGAGCGTGAACGTGGCGTCCTTCCCGAAGCAGGCCCGGGTCGTGCTGCGAGCGCTGCAGCGCTACGGGATGATCCTCGCCGACAACGGCTCGCCCTGGTACGTGTCCGGAGCGCCGAACAGCCACTGGTCGAACGACGCGCTCCACTCCCTCGGCCGGCTCACCGGCGCCGACTTCGAGGTCGTCGACACGTCCTCGCTGCCGCAGCCGGGGAGGTAGCCCGAACTAGCGCTCGGCCCAGCTCGCGCGCGGGTCCGGCAGCGGCGTGAGCACCGGCTCGACGCGCTCGCGCAGGTGCTCGAACGCGGGCGGCAGAATCAGCTTCTCGCCCAGGTGCTCCGGCTCCTCGTCCGTCGTGAACCCCGGCCCGAGCGTCGCGATCTCGAACAGGACGCCGGCCGGCTCGCGGAAGTAGATCGAGCGGAACCAGAAGCGGTCGATGATCTCCGTCGGGTTCCCGCCGGCCTCCACGACGCGGTGGCGCCAGGCCTGCTGGTCGTCCATCTGCGAGGCCCAGGCGACGTGGTGGACGGTGCCGGCGCCGCCGACGGCGGCCACGTGGGGCGCCTCGGCGTACTCGATCCAGCCGCCGCGCGTGTCGGCGCGCGTGTCCCAGCGGCCGTCCTGCTGCTCGAACCCGAGCGCGGTGAGGAACTCGTCGCCCGGACGGCCGTACGCGCGGACACCCTCGAAGCCCTGCAGCGCCAGCTCGCGCGGGATCTCGGGATGATGCGCGACGAGCGGCTCGTCCTCGACCTGCGAGACGACGAGCTCGTGCTCCAGCCCTTCCGGATTCGCGAAGCGCAGCGACCTGCCGTCGGCCTCCACGTTGCAGCCCTCGGCGCCGAGCCGGTCGGCCCAGAAGCCGAGCGCATCGGCGGACCCGAGCCGCCAGACGACGGTGTGGACCATCCCGTCTCCGGCCTGGCCCGCCCGCGCGTTCGGGTACTCGAAGAACGTGATGTCCGAGCCCGCGTTTCCCGCCTCGTCGGCGTAGAAGAGGTGGTAGACGGTCGGATCGTCCTGGTTGACGGTCTTCTTCACGAGCCGCACGCCGAGGACGCGCGTGTAGAAGTCGACGTTCGCCGGCGCGTCGGCCGTGATGCACGTCACGTGGTGGATGCCGTCGAAGCGCATGCTCAACCCTCCGCACCCGCGAGGAGCTCTTGCGCGGCCGCCAGGTCCGACTCGCGCACGAGCACCTCGCGCGGTCCCGCAGCCATGAAGTCCTCGAGCGGCGAGTCGATCGCCTCCGTCTCCCGGTAGCCGCACTCGATGCCGGCCGACCGGAGCAGGCCGCAGACCACCTCGGCCTCGGATTCGCCGGACACCACCTTCACGACGACCGTGTCTCCCGTCTGCATGCCGGGAAGGCTACTCGCCGAGGCACTAGCCGCCGGCGCCGAAGCCGTCGACGCGCTCGGGACGGATCCGGATGATCACGCGTTGCTCGCCCGGGCCGAGGTACGGATACTTGTCCTCTCCCAGGTACTTCTTCGCGAGCATGTCGATGTGCTCGACCGCGCCGTCGTCGACGAGCGTGGCCGGGCCGCTCACCATCACGTACCCGCTCTGCTGGTCCGCAGCCGGGAGGACGGTGACGGTCGCCCGTGGATCGCGCTCGATGTTCTTCACCTTCGTCCGCCCGTGCGCGCTGTTGACGAGGACGTCCTCGCCGTCGTAGTCGATCCAGACCGGCGTCGCATGCGGAGAGCCGTCCTCGCGGACGGTCGCGATCACTCCCCAGTTGCGACCGGTGAAGAGCGAAGCCTGCTTCTCGTTCAGAACGGCCATCGATCCGTGGCCTCCCCTCATCTCGCTCACGCTTGCCCGACGAAGGTTACGAACGCCGCTCGGGGTGAGGTCGGGGCCGAGGGCCCGGCCCTGGAAGGCGGAGCCGGCCCAGCATGGTTCAGCGTCCGATCGGACTACGCCTGGAACGGGCCCATCGTCGGGAACCGGTCCTCGCCGTCGAGCAGGTGGCGGAGGAACAGCGCGACGCCGAGATCGCCGGTGAAGAGCGAGTAGCGGCCACGGCCGACCTCTGCGCGCTCGCGTTCGACCTCGCCGATCGCGTGCATCCCGAAGGCGCGCGCGCGGTCGAGCCAGCGACCGTCGCCCGTCCGCCGGTGGAGGACGAGGAACGCGTATGCGTTGCCCGCGGTCCCGTGGCAGAGGCCAGGGCCCTTCGCGAGCGGGCCGGCGCGCCAGGTCAGCTCGCCGCCGGCGACCGCGGGCTCGAGGTCGAGGAGGTCGCCGAGCGTGGCCACCATCCCGGGCGCTCCGTGGCACCACTGCACGCGCAGCTCCTCGGGGCTCGCTCCCTCGCCGGGCGGCCAGTTCGCGAGCTCGCCGTCGCGGAGGACGTACGGCTCGAGGTCGGCGAGCCGAACAGGGCCGCGATTGGCGAACGCGCGCACGTTGCCCGCGTAGCCGTGTGCCGGGCCCAGGTACCGGAAGGCGTGTCCGCCGAGATGTGACGTCCAGAGGCCGTCGGCATCGCGGGCGGTCTCGACGCGTTCGGCGGCCGCGCGCCATGCCTCGTCCCAGCGCGGCTCGGCAGTCCACGCGAGCATCGCCTCGGCGACGAGCATCGCGCCGGGCGTCCCGTACATCACCTCGTTCGCCTCGGAATCGAGAGCGGCGAGGACCAGCTCGTGGACGCGATCGGCGAGACCGGCGTCACGCGTCAGCCGGAAGGCGACGAGGGCGATCCCGAGCTCCCCGAAATGGTAGCTCGTCTCGACGGGCTCCTCGTCCCACGGCGAGGGACGCGCGCGATAGCGGTCGATGAACGAAACGGCCGCGTCCCCCCAGCCGGTCGAGCCGAGCTCGGCGAGCGCCCAGACGACTCCCGCGCCGCCGAGGTAGACGTCCGAGAACCCCCACTCCTCGCCGTCTCGCGGATGCCACGGCCAGCGCTCGCCGTCGAAGGCCGCCTCGGCGTCGGAGACGATCGCGCCGATCGCCTCCTCGGCGCGCGCGTCGTCCCACTCCGCCGCCGCGAGCGGCTCGTGCTCGCTCGGGCGCCAGATCTCAGCCAACGCCTGCGAGGAGGAACGTGCGCGACTCGCGGAGCATCTCGCGGGCGATGACGATCCGCTGGATCTCCTGCGTCCCCTCGTAGATCTGCGTGATCTTCGCGTCGCGCATGAAGCGCTCGACCGGATATTCGCGGATGTAGCCGTAGCCGCCGAGGATCTGCACGGCCTCGGTCGTGACGGCCATCGCGACGTCGCCGCACTTGAGCTTCGCCATCGCGGACGCCTTCGTCAGCTCGGCACCCTCGACGCCGTCGTCCGCCATGCGGCCGAAGCGGTAGAGGAGGCCGCGCGCCGCCTCGCACTCCGTCTCCATGTCCGCGAGCTTCCCCTGGATCAGCTGGTGCTGGCCGATCGGCTTGCCCATCGTCTCGCGCGTCTTCGCGTATTCGAGCGCGTAGTCGGTCGCGCCCTGCGCGATGCCGAGTGCCTGCGCCGCGATGCCCGGGCGGGAGCGGTCGAGGATCCGCATGGCGATCCGGAATCCCTCGCCCTCCTCGCCGAGGAGGTTCGCGGCCGGGACGCGGCAGCCGTCGAAGGTCAGCTCGCCGGTCGTCGAGCCCGAGATGCCCATCTTCGGCTCGAGCCGCGCAACGGCGAAGCCCGGTGCGTCGGCCTCGACGACGAACGCCGAGATCCCGGCATGGCCCGCGTCCGGGTCGGTCTTCGCGAAGACGGTGTAGAGGTTCGCGACGCCGGCGTTCGTGATGAAGCGCTTCGAGCCGTGGAGCACGTACTCGTCGCCGTCAAGGCGCGCAGTCGTCCGCATGGCGGCCGAGTCGGAGCCGGAGCCCGACTCGGTCAGCGCGTAGGCGGGCAGCCATTCCCCCGACGCGAACCTGGGGAGGTAGCGCTCCTTCTGCTCGTCGCTGCCGGCGAGCTTGAGGCCGAGCGAGCCGAGCTCCTGCACCGCGAGGATCAGCGCCGAGGTCGCGCAGACCTTCGCCACCTCCTCGATCGCGATCAGCGAGAGGAGCGCCCCGGTGCCGAGCCCGCCGTGCTCCTCCGCGAAGAAGAGGCCGAAGATGTCGTTCTCGCGGAACAGCTCGACGACGTCCCACGGGAACTCGTGCGACGCGTCGATCTCGGCGGCGCGCGGCGCGATCCGTTCGCGCGCGAGTTGCCGGACGAGGTCACGCAGCTCCCGCTGCTCGTCGGTCAGGACGTCCCAGGGCAAGGCTGGACGAGTCTATCCCTGGGGCGGTCGCGCTACGGGATCGAGATCTTCGCCGTGTAGAGATCGAGCTGGTGCAGCGTCCCGTTCGGGTTGGTGCCGGTGCTGTTGGAGTTGTCCGACCAGGCCGGCCAGAACGTACCTCCGACGAACGCGGCATGCGAGTAGTCGCCCACGTCGAAGAAGCTGTTGGCGTCGACCGCGTTCGAGGTTCCGTTGCTGATGCGGAAGTTCGGCGCGAAGGTCGCCCCGCCGTCCGTCGAGTAGGTGCCCCAGATCTGGAAGTCGTCGTTCGGGATGCCGTCGGTGTCCCCGCTCCCCCCGGTTCCCAGATCGTTCCGGGTGTCGTACCACGACAGCGCCACGTTCCCGGTCGTCTGGTCGAGCGCGATCGCCGGGAGGTACTGGCTGTTGACGGTGTGGTCGTCGTTGACCTGCACCGCCGGCGACCAGGTCGCGCCGTTGTCGTCGGAGTGCTGGACCTCGATGTCCGTGTTGTTGCTCGCATTGGGCGTTTCCTGCGTCCACACGAGGTAGACGCGCCCGTTGTGTGCGCCGCCACTCCGATCCCAGGCGAGATTGGCCTCGGCGTCGATCGTCCGGTCCGGCTCGGCCGGAATGGGGTCGAACCCGCCTACGCGACTGTGGGCGACGAGGATCGGCGCGTTGAAGCCGCCCGGCCCGAGGCCGTCGAGGTCCTCCGCGGTATAGATGTCGGTTCCGCCCGTTCCACTCTCCGACTTCTGGTACGTCACCATCACCTGGCCGTTCGGTCCGACGGCGGTGTCGCCGTAATCCCCGTTGCTGGCCGGGCTGGGGACATTCTCCGGCGTGATGAAGCTGCCGAATTTCCCGAGCCCTGTGACGGGGGCTCCGAACGCCTGGATGTTCTTCCCCTTGCCCGTGTAGCTGATCCAGACGCTGTTCGCTCCGGCCGAGATCGACGGCTGGTCGCCGTTCGTCACGATGTCCGCGACCTTCGTGAACGACCTCCCGCCGTCGGTCGAGAGAGCGACGAGGATGTCGTTGTTCTGGTTCACGAGGTAGGTCATCCAGAGGTTTCCGAAGCGATCCCAGGCGAGTTGCTGATCGCAGCAGATGTTTCCGAGCGGATCGCTCGCCGTGGCGCCGATCACACGCCTCGCCCAGGTCTTGCCCCCGTTGAACGTCACGTTCACGGAGAGGCCGGAGACGACGTCCGGCAACGTCGACATCGTCACGACGTTCGCCGTGTTCGTCGGATTGACCGCGATCGCATCCTCGGCCTCGTTGCCGAGCATGGCGCTCGTGTCGATGTTCGGCTGCAGCGGCGCGGCGCCGGCGAGCCCGGTCACGGCCAGCGCGACGGCCAGCCCCAGGACGATCGTCAACGACTTGGACCGAAACCGCCAGCTCCGCATTGCGCCTTCCCCCTTCTCGAGAGTGCGCCCACTGACGAGCGTAAACCCCCTGCTCGGAGGGGTCAACGCCGCACGAAGAAGCATCGCGTTCTGGGCGCTGGACGATCACAGCGCTACACCGCGGGCGACGGGTTGACTCCGCGGCCGCAGGCGTCGTAGAGTCGCTTCATGTCTCTGAACCTGAAGTTCAGGTGACTGAACCGGCTGTCGGAGCGGCGCAGGAGACCAACGGCGGGCTCGAGGTCGGCGAGCGGCTGCGCGCGATCCGCCTCCTCCGCCGGCTGACGCTGCGGGAGGTCGCGCAGGCGGCGGGCGTCAGCGAGAGCTTCGTCAGCCAGCTCGAACGCGGCCGCTCGAGTGCGAGCGTGGCGACGTTGCAGCGGCTCGCGGCGGCCGTGGGGATCGAGATCTCCGATCTCTTCGCCGGCGAGCACCAGTCCGGACCGCGCGTTCTCCGCCGGCAGGAACGGCAGCTGCTCGAGTGGGGCCACCTCGGACGGAAGTCACTGCTCACGCCGAAGCCGTTCCACTCGCTCGAGGTCGTGGCCGCTGCGTTCGATCCCGGCGGCTCGACAGGGGACGAGCCCTACACGCACGGCGACTCGGAGGAGCTGCTGCTCGTCCTCGCGGGTCGCGTCCACGTGCAGCTCGGAAGCGAGCTGCTCGATCTCTCGACCGGCGACAGCGTCAACTACCGGAGCTCGACGCCGCACCGCGTGAGCAACCCGGGCGACGAGCCCGCCGAGGTCCTGTTCGTCATCAGTCCGCCCAGCTACTAACGCCAACGCCCACAAAGGAGGCGTCAATGGACGTGGAGGGTGAACCGCTCGACCGCAAGCTCTCGCGGAGGGAGATGCTGCGCCTGGCGGGCTTCGCGGCGGGAGTCACGGTCGTCGCCGGCCCGGCGGCCGCCTGCGGCGCAGCCGCGAAGAAGGTCTCGTCGAACGCGAAGGAGACGGGCCGGCTGCAGGTGCTCGACTGGGCCGGCTACGGCAACGACGGCGGCCAGTCGATGTTCGCCGCCTACGTCCACGCACATCCGCACAACAAGCCGCAGTTCACGTACATGACGAACGAGGCGGACGCGCTGGCCAAGATCCAGGCCGGCCTCAAGCCCGACCTCTTCCGCCCCTACGTCGGCTGGGTCGAGTACTTCGCCAAGAGCGACCTGGTGCAGCCGTGGGACACGAGCCTCATCTCGAACTTCAAGCACCTGAACCCGTTCATGGTGAAGGCGGGCCAGTACGGCGGCAAGCAGTACGGCATCCCGGACGACTGGGGCCTCGACGCGATCCTCTACCGCAGCGACAAGGTGCAACCCGAGTCGAACTCGTGGAGCCTGCTCTTCGACGAGCGCTACAAGGGCAAGATCGCGTGGTTCGACGATCCGGTCGAGAACTTCACCATCGTCGGGCTCCTCAAGGGATTCAAGGACCCGTGGAACCAGTCGGACTCCGAGCTTGCGGAGTCCAAGAGCTTCCTCATCTCGAAGAAGCACCTCGTCCGCACGATCTGGTCCTCCGAGACGGACCTCGACCAGCAGTTCGCCTCCGGCGACATCTGGATTGCGCTCGCGTGGCCGAACGACTGGGTGCAGATGAAGGCGAAGAAGCTGCCGGTCGTCTACATGCGACCGAAGGAGAAGCCGATCGCCTGGGTCGGGATGTTCATGCTCCTCAAGGGATCGCCACGGCCGCACCTCGCCCATGCGTACGTCGATGCCTGGAGCTCGGCGAAGAGCGGCACGTGGCTCGAGGACAACTACGGCTACGGTCATGCGAACCTGCTCGCGAGGCCGTCGTCGAGCGACCTGCTGAAGGCGTTGCAGCTGACGAACCCGCGGGCCGTCGCGCTGCCCTACGCGTATCTCGACCGCAACGTCCCGAGGCGGGCCGTCTACGCCAAGGCGTGGGACGAGGTGAAGGCCGCCTGAAGCGCGCCCTGCGGCCTTCCCTCGCCACACCGGGGCTCCTCGGCCTCCCGATCGGGTGGCTCGCGGTGTTCTTCCTCGCGCCCATCGGCATCGTCGCGGCGTACAGCTTCAACGCGCTCGCGCTGCCGCCGAGCACGCCCGGCTTCACGCTGTCGGCCTGGCACGCGTTCCTGCACAGCAGCGTCTATCTCGGCCTGTTCTGGAAGTCCGTGGAGATGTCCCTGATCGTCTCGGCGCTGGTCGTCGTCGTCGCCTTCCCGCTCGCGTACTACCTCGCGCTGTCCGGAGCGAAGCGGAAGTACGTCCTCCTGCTCGTCCTGATCGCGCCGTTCCTGACGAGCTACCTCCTGCGTGTCCTCGCCTGGAAGGTGATCCTCGGCAACCAGGGAGTCATCAACACGTTCCTGGTCTGGATCGGCCTGCAGGCGCACGGGCACGCGCTCTCGTTCCTCCTCTACAGCCGCTTCGCGGTCATGCTCGTGCTCGGCTACGTCTGGCTGCCGTTCGTCGCGCTGCCGATCTTCGTCACCCTCGAGAGCCTCGACCGGGGGCTGCTCGAGGCCGCGAGCGATCTCTACGCGAGCCGCGCGCAGGCGTTCCTGCGAGTGACCTTGCCGCTCAGCCTGCCCGGAGTCTTCGCCGCGTTCCTCTTCGTCTTCATCCCCACCGTCGGCGAGTTCGTGACGCCCTCGCTCGTGGGCGGCACGAGCGGCTACATGTACGGGAACCAGATCGTCGACCTGTTCGAGACGGGATTCCCCGACTGGGAGACCGGTGCGACGCTCTCCCTCTTCCTCATCGGGGTCATCGCGGTGCTGACGCTCGTGTTCGTCCGCTTCCTCCGCGCAGGCGAGGCCCGAGCGGCCTGATGGACGTCGCGCTGTCGACCAACGGCCGGCGGGTCATGCGTGTGTTCTTCGCGCTCGTGCTCCTCTTCCTCTATGCGCCGATCGCGATCCTCGTCGTCTTCTCCTTCAACAAGGCGTCGGTGCCGACCTTCCCGCTCAGCGGCTTCACGCTCCACTGGTACCACGAGTTCTTGACGAACTCCGACATGCAGGCCGCGCTGGAGACGAGCGCGATCGTCGCCGCCATCTCCAGTGCCGTCGCGGTCGCGCTCGGGATCCTCGCGTCGATAGGCCTCAGCCGCAGCCGCTTCCGCGGCAGGGGGCTCGTCACCACGCTCGTCCTCGTTCCCCTAGTCGTCCCGCTCATCGTGCTCGGGATCTCGCTGCTGCTGCTCTTCCACCAGCTCGGGATCCAGCTCTCGATCCTGACGATCGTGATCGGGCACGTCGTCATCAGCCTCCCGTACACGGTCCTCGTCCTGATGCCGCGGCTCGAGCGGATCGACACCTCGCTCGCCGAGGCCGCATATGACCTCGGCGCCGGACCGCTGACGACGTTCGGGCGGGTCACGCTCCCGCTGATCCTGCCGGCCGTGGTCTCCGCCTTCCTCATCGCGTTCACGACCTCGTTCGACGAGTACGCGGTCGCGTCGTTCCTCGCCGGCTCGCGGCAGACGTTCCCGATCTTCCTCTACTCGGCGTTGCGCTTCCCGAGCCAGCTGCCACAGGTGATCGCCGTGGCGGTCGTCGTGCTCAGCCTCACGATCCTCGTCATCGTCGGGGTCGAGGTGTGGCAACGGCGCGCCGAAGCCCGGCTCGAAGCCGCCTGACGTCTACGCTCGGCTCCGTGCTCCTCGAGAACGGGACGATCCGCACGCTCGACCCGTCGCTGCCGACGGTCTCGTCGCTCTGGATCGCCGGCGACCGGATCGCCGGCGGCGTGGGAGTCCACGAGACGGCGCTGCCCAGCCGGGAGACGGTCGACCTCGGCGGGCGCTGCGTTCTGCCCGGCTTCACGGACTCGCACGTCCACTTCCCCACCTGGGCGCTCGCGCGCCACGACGTCCGGCTCCACGGGTGCGAGTCGCTCGCGACGGCGCTCGACCGCGTGCGCGCGGCGCCGCGGAAGGGGAGCTGGCTGCGCGGCCAGGGCTGGCGCGACGCCGACTGGCCCGACGGCCCGCCGACCCGTCGCGCGCTCGACGAGGTCGAGCCCGAGCGGCCGGCGATGCTGATCTCGAAGGACTACCACGCGCTCTGGCTCAACTCGGCGGCGCTCGCGCTCGCAGGCGGCGACCTCGAGGTGGAGGGAGGCGTCGTCGTCCGGGACGAGAGCGGAGAACCGACGGGGGTCCTCTACGAGCGCGCGGCGTGGCAGTTCAAGGAGCGGTACGCCGTGGTGCCGGACGACGAGTACGTCGAGGCGATGCGCGAAGGCGTGCGGGTCGCGTCGGCCCGCGGCGTCACGGCCCTGCACGACAAGGACGGCTGGCTCGGCGCGATCGGCCTCTGGCAGCGACTCGAGCAGCACGGCGGCCTCCCACTCCGCGTCTGGCAGTCGACGCCGGCCGACCGGCTCGCGCACCTCCGCGAGCTCGGACTGCGCAGCGGCGCCGGCTCGCCGCTCCTGCGGCTCGGCTACCTCAAGGCGTTCATGGACGGCACGCTCGGGTCGCAGACCGCGTGGATGTCGGACGGCAGCGGCGTCGTGATCACCTCGAGCGAGGAGCTCGAGCAGATCGTGCGCGAAGGCGCCGAGGCGGGCTGGCCGGTCGGCGTGCATGCCATCGGCGACGCGGCGAATCGGGCCGCTCTCGACGCGTTCGAGCGCTCGCGGGAGGTGTGGCAGCCGCGCGGTCTCCGGCAGCGGATCGAACACGCGCAGTGCCTCGACCCCGCGGACGTGGCGCGCTTCGCCGAGCTCGGCGTCGCAGTATCGGTCCAGTTCTCGCATGCTCCGTCCGACGAGGAGCTCGCCAGGCGCTACTGGCCCGACAGGCTCGACCGCGCGTATTCCTTCCGCTCCCTCCTCGAGTCCGGCGCGCTGCTCGCGAACGGCTCCGACGCGCCGGTGGAGGAGCTCGAGCCGTGGGCCGGCGTGGCCGCCGCCGTCCTCGACCACTGGCGCGACGACCAGCGGCTCACCCTCGGGCAGGCGCTCCACACGATCTGCGTCGCGCCCGCCTGGCTGTCGCACGACGAACGTAGCCGCGGAACGCTCGTCCCGGGCCGCCTCGCCGACCTCGTCGTCCTCGACCGCGATCCGTTCGCCTGCGAGCCGGAGGAGCTGCGGGAGGTCCAGATCGTCGCGACGATGCTCGGCGGCCGCTGGACGCACAACCCGCCGCCCTGGGACTGAGCATGTGGCATTGCTCAGACCGGGTCGCGTAAGAGAAGATCGCGGCACCGTTCACGAATCAGGGGAGGGACGATGGAGGCTGCATCCACGAGCGGGGGTCGCTTCGAGCATCTGCGTGAGCACTCGATCGGGCTGCCGCAGGTTCTCTTCCAGTCGATCACGCACATGGCGCCGGCCGCGGCCGTGGCGTACTCGATCTTCATCTCCGTGCCGCAGGCGCAGCAGGCGCTGCCGCTGTCGGTCGGCCTCGCGCTGATCGCGTGCATCTGCGCGGCGACCGCGATCGGGCAGCTCGCGAAGCTGTTCCCGTCCGCGGGCGGCATGTACACGTACGCCGGCAAGACGCTCGGCCCGTGGGCCGGCTTCCTCGTCGCCTGGCTCTTCATCCTCTTCCAGCCGCTCGTGGCGCCGTTCCTCTATCTCGAGTTCGGCTGGGCGATGAGCGACGTCTTCTCGAACTCGATCGGCTGGCACTACAGCGGCCAGTGGTGGGTCTGGGTGGTTCTGATGACGGTGATCGTCTTCCTGCTCACGTACCGCGACATCCGCCTCTCCACCACCGCGGGCGTGATCCTCGGCGCGTTCGAGATCGCGATCTTCGCGGCGCTCGCGCTCTGGATGATGTTCTCGAACGCGGGCGATCTGAACCTGCAGCCGTTCAACCCGCATCACGCGGTCGGCGACTGGAGCGGTGTCTTCAAGGGGATGGTGTTCGCGATCCTTGCCTTCATCGGCTTCGAGGCGTCGGCGCCGCTCGGCGAGGAAGCTCGGCACCCGCGCCGCACGGTGCCGCGCGCCGTCGTCGGCTCGGCGATCGCGATCGGCCTCTTCTACGTCCTCTGCTCGTACGCGTGGGTCTTCGGCGCCGGCTTCGACAACTTCGTCAAGCAGGCGACGACGAACGCCGACCCGTGGCGGAGCCTGGGCAAGGTGTTCTGGGGAGGCGGCTGGGTGCTCGTCTTCCTCGCAATCTGCAACTCGATCGCGGCGAACTCGAACGCAGCGGTGAACGCGGCGACGCGGGTCTTCTACTCGCTGGCCCGAAACCGTCTCGCGCCGCGTCAGCTCGGGCACACGCACAAGCAGTTCCGGACGCCTCACATCGCCATCATCTGGATGTCGACCTTCGCGCTCGTGGTCGCGCTGCTGTTCGGCTGGAAGTGGGGGCCGCTGAACGGCTTCTTCACGATCGCGACGCTGGCGGTGCCGCCGGTGATCCTCGTCTACATGCTCGTCAGCGCCGGCTGCATGTACTGGTACGGAGCGAAGTCGCGGGGCCAGTTCAACCCGCTTCTCCATCTCGCGCTTCCGATCGGCGGGATCGTGCTCTTCTTCTTCCCGCTCTACTACCAGTTCGTGAAGTACCCGCCGGCCTACCCCGAGAAGTACGGCAACTGGGTCGACATAGCCTGGGTCATCCTCGGCCTCGCCCTGACGGTGTACGTCGTCCTGGTGCGGCCCGACAAGCTCGCCGACATCGACCGCGTATATGTCGAAGACGAAACGGTGGCACCGGAAAGTGGCACAGCACCATCGCCTGCCTCGTAGCGAGGTGATCTGGTCGTTCGGGCCCGACCTCCAGCCCGTGCTGGAGGTCGAGCCCGGCGACGTCGTCACCTTCGAGACGAACGACTGCTTCACCGGCCAGATCCGGAGCGAGGACGACCTCGTCACCGAGATCGACCTTTCGCGGATCAACGGCGCGACAGGCCCCGTCTCCGTCAAGGGCGCCGAGCCCGGCGACTCGCTCGTGGCCGAGATCCTCGACGTGCGCCCGATCGAGTGGGGCGTCGCGACGCTCATCCCAGGCTTCGGCCAGCTGATCGAGCACGTGCAGTCGCCGCTCACGCGGTTGTTCGAGGTGCGGGACGGGGTGGTGAAGATGAACGACCGCGTCTCGTTCCCCGCGATGCCGATGGTCGGGGTCGTCGGCGTGGCGACGGACGGCGAGGAGCTCTCGAACGGCCTCGCCGGGCGTCACGGCGGCAACCTCGACGACCACTGGCACGGCGCGGGCGCGAAGATCTTCTTCCCCGTGCGGCAGCCGGGCGGCATGTTCGCGGTCGGGGACATGCACGCCGCGATGGGCGACGGCGAGATCTGCTTCACCGGCGTCGAGATCGCCGGCGAGGTCGACGTCCGCTTCGACGTTCTCAAGGGCAAGCAGGCGACGTGGCCGGTGACCGAGCTCGCCGACCGCTGGCTGCCGCACGCGACCGCCCACGAGTACGCCGAGGCGCTCGAGCTCGTGGCGGAGGAGGCGGCGCGCCTGCTCGTCGACGAGCACGGCTTCACGATGGAGGATGCGTTCATCTTCCTCTCGGTCGCCTGCGACGCCGGCGTCGCGCAGGCGTGCAAGCCCTGCGAGGGCTTCGGGACGATCGCGCGCTTCTCGATTCCGAAGATCGACGCGTGCCCGGCGCCGTTCGGCCTCTAGACGCGCGGCGTACAATCGAAGCGATGGCCGTCCGCACGATGAACCCTGTCCACGAGGCGGGCACCTGCGCGGTCGCGGCGACCGCGGAGATCGTCGGCGCGAAGTGGACCGCGCTCCTCGTCCACGACCTGTCGGAAGGGCCGCGCCGCTTCTCCGAGCTCGAGCGCTCGTGCCAGGGCATCAGCCCGCGCACGCTCGCCGAGCGCCTCCGCGCCCTCGAGGCCGAGGGGATCCTCGAGCGCCAGAGCTACCCCGAGACCCCGCCGCGCGTCGAGTACCGGCTCACGGCAAAGGGCGAGTCGCTTCTCCCGATCATCGACGCTATGCGCGAGTTCGGGCACGAGTGGCTCCCCTGCGGGCGCACGCACCCGCACGCGCTCTAGCCCAGGCGGCCGAGAGCGGTGAAGAGCGCCGCGGCCGTGTCGATCCCGGCGGCGAAGTACGGGACGTAGAAGCGCTCGTTCGGCGAGTGGATGTTCGACTCCGGCAGGCCGAAGCCGCTGAGGATCGTGTCGATTCCCTTCTCCGTCAGCGCGGGCATCAGAGGGATGGAACCGCCGACACGCGTGAGGAGCGGCCGCGTCCCCAGCGCCTGCTCGAACGCCTCGACGGCGAGCTGGATCGCCGGCGCGTCGGCGCTGACGAGACCAGGGTTCGAGCCGGCCCAGACGATCTCGAGCTCCGCTCCCTCCGGCGCGGCGTCGCGCAGCAACCGGTCCGCGGCGGCGCCGATCGTCTGGACGTCCTGGCCGGGAGCGAGGCGGATCGAGAACTCGGCGGACGCGGCGATGCTCAACGTCGTGTTGCGGATGCCGGGCTTGCCGCCGACGATCCCGTTCACGTCCGCCGACGGCTCGGCCCACGTGCGGACGTAGAACTCCTCGGCGGCCCTCGCGTCGAGCGGCTCCGCTCCGGCCTCGGAGAGCGCCTCGCCGCCCGCCGGCAGCTGCGCCCACGCCTCAAGCTCATCGGCGGTCGGCGCGGCGATTCCATGCCGGAGCGGCTCGGGCAGCCGGCCGTCCGGGCCCGCGAGCACCGCGTCGAGGCAGCGGATGAGCGCATGGATCGCGTTCAGCGCGACCCCGCCGTACATGCCGGAGTGGAGGTCGCGCGCGCCGGTCCGCACCTTCAGATCGACGCCGACGAGGCCGCGCGTCGCGAGCTCGATCGTGGGCACGTCGCGGCGGAGCATCCCGCCGTCGAAGATCACGCACGCATCGGCTCCGCGGTCGTCCTGCGCGACCCAGTCGGCGATCGTGTGCCCGCCGATCTCCTCCTCCCCGTCGAAGGCGATGCGGAGGTTGACCGGCAGCGCACCCGCCTCGACGAGCCGCTGCGCGGCGCGGAGGACGAGCCAGAGCTGGCCCTTGTCGTCCGTGACGCCCCGCCCGTACGCCCACTCGCCCCGGATGTCGAGCTCGAACGGGTCGGAATCCCAGAGCTCGAGCGGCGCCGGCGGCTGGACGTCGAAGTGGTTGTAGACGAGGACGGCGGGCGCGTGCGCGGCGCCGTTCGAGGCAGGAATCTCGCCGAGCACGAGCTCGCGCTCGCCGAACGGCGTCAGCTCGGCGGTTCCGCCGATGCGGCGGATGAAGTCGCAGACCCACTCGCCGGCGCGCTTCACGTCCTCCCGGTGGGCCGGGTCGGCGCTCACGCTCGGGATCGCGATCAGCTCCGCCAGCTCGGCGCGCCAGGCCTCTTCCACGCGGCGATCCTATGCTGCGGTCCGTGCGCTTCGCGGAAGTGACCCTCGACGCGCCGCTCGACCTGCGGGAGTTCTACGGCGGCGAGCTCGGGCTGCAGCTCGACGGCGACGCGATCGTGGTCGGCGAGACGCGGCTTCGCTTTCGCGTCGAGGAGGACGGCGCGTTCTACCACTTCGCGCTCCTCGTGCCGGGCGACCGCTTCGACGCGGCGCTCGCCTGGGCCGGCGAGCGTGCCGAGCTGCTCGGAGACGACGTGTTCGACTTCGACTTCTGGGACGCGCGGGCCGTCTACTTCCACGATCCGGCCGGCAGCATCGTGGAGCTCATCGCCCACCACGGGCTCGAGGAGAACGGCCGGGCCGGAGGCTTCGCCGCCGACGAGCTCGTCGGCCTCTCGGAGCTCGGGATCGTCGGCGACCCGCCCGAACTGCTGAACCAGCTCGAGACGGTCGGGCTCGAGCTCTGGAGCGGCTCGGTCGAAGGCGAGAGCTCGCTCGCCTTCGTCGGCGAGAAGGGCCGGACGGTGATCCTCGCGCCGCCCGGCCGCGGCTGGCTCCCGACCGGCCGGCCCGCCGCGCCGCATCCGGTCGAGCTCGACCTCGAGCTCGCCGGCGCGCGCGTTCCGCTTCGCTTCTAGAGCGATCCTGCGAAGGGCCCGACCCCTGAGCGCGGTTCGCGATGTGCGAGCATCCACGGTGAACGGGCGGATGAGACCGGAGACGCGATACGCGCGCACCGCCGACGGCGTCTATCTCGCCTATCAGGTCGTGGGATCAGGGCCGGACGTGGCAGTCGACTTCCACTTGTTCGCGGGGAATGTCGACCTGATCTGGGAGGAGCCGGACTGGGGTCCACTGCTGGCGGCTTCGGCGACGTTCGCGCGCTTGATCCTGCATGACCGGCGCGGCACCGGAGCATCGAGCCGGAACGTGACGGCGCCGAACCTCGAGACACGGTCGGCCGACCTCCTGGTCGTTCTCGACGCAGTGGGCTCCGAAGCGCCGGTACTGGTGGCGGCGGCATCGACGGGCGCGATGCATGCGCTCTTCGCAGCGACGCACCCCGACCGGACCTCGGGCCTCTTCTGGAACTACCCTCGTCCTCGACTCGCCTGGGATCCTGAGTACCCCTGGGGGCAGCGTGCGGAGGATTTCGAGCGCGCCATGGTCGAAGGACGAAAGTGGGGCACGACGGAGTACGCGCGCGAGCTCGCGCTCTCACGTGCCGCCCAACGTGCTGGCGTTCCCCACGAGCAACGGCACAGCCTCGAAGTCGACGAGGAGCTCGTGCAGCTGTATGCCCGAATCAACCGCAACACCGCCAGTCCCGACGTGGCCGAGACGCTCACCCGCATCTCGTGGCAGACGGACGTGCGCCAGATCCTGCCGGCCATTCAGGCCCCTGCCGTTCTGCTGGTCGGCGAAGACGACACCGCCGCAGAGCGAGAGGAGGCCGAGTACACGTCCTCCTTGATGCCCACGGCGGCGCTGCGTGTGATTCCGGGTCGCTCCGGTTTGCAAAGCGACGCCGTCCTGGAGAACATCCGTGACCTCGCAGGTGTGGAACCCCCCAGGGAGCAGGCCACGAGCGTACTGGCCACGCTCCTGTTCACCGACCTGGTCGAATCGACCCGCACCCAGGCCACGGTCGGAGACCGTGCCTGGAAAGAGCTCGTCCTGAGCCATCACGAGCGCGTCCGCAACACACTCGGCCGCTGGGGCGGAACCGAGCACGACACGGCAGGCGACGGCTTCTTCGCGAGCTTCACCGGGCCCGCCCGAGCCATCAACTGCGCCTGCGAGATCGACGAAGCGGTCGCCGAACTCGGGCTCACCACGCGCGCAGCCGTGCACATCGGC
The DNA here is from genome assembly GCA_036526375.1 of Gaiellaceae bacterium. Classification (GTDB taxonomy): domain Bacteria; phylum Actinomycetota; class Thermoleophilia; order Gaiellales; family Gaiellaceae; genus Palsa-739. The sequence goes on from DATCYP010000104.1 coordinate 16,917, forward strand.
GAATGCGAGATCATCGACGGCAAACCCGGCGGGCTCGCCGTCACCATTGCCGCCCGACTCCTCAACACGGCGGGCGCGCACGACGTCGTCGTCTCTCAGACCGTCAAGGACCTTGTTGCCGGCAGCGGCTTCACGTTCGACGACCGAGGTCAACACGACCTCAAAGGCGTCCCCGGCGAATGGCGCCTGTACGCCGCCGGCACGAGCGCCTGACGACGCGGTCGGACAGCGGGTCTAGGCGACGTCTCTGAGCGAGTCCGTGACCGCGAGCGCCCGCAGCTTCTTCAGGCTCTGGTTCTCGATCTGGCGGATCCGCTCGCGCGTCACGTTGAACGCGCGGCCGACCTCGTCCAGCGTGCGCGGCTGCTCGCCGTCGAGCCCGTAGCGGAGCTCGAGCACCCGCCGCTCGCGATGCGAGAGCGTGCCGAGGATGTTGCGCAGCAGCTCCTGGCGCAGCGTCGTGTCGGCCACGTCGTCGGGCAGCGGGACGTTCTCGTCGGTCAGGAAATGACCGAACTCCGACTCCTCCTCGTCGCCGACCGGCTTCTCGAGCGAGACCGGCGCCTGCGAGGTGCGGAGGATCTGCTCCACCTCGTCGAGCGGGAGGTCGACGTCGGCCGCGATCTCCAGCGGGCTCGGCTCG
>DATCYP010000105.1:0-3905 GCA_036526375.1 Gaiellaceae bacterium
AAACCTCGGAGCAGGCAGCGCGACCGTCGGCGGCTGCACGTCCTCTTCGCTCGCCGCGACGCGGAACGTCGACAACAGCGGCAACGTCACCCAGGTCAACGTCCTGAACGTGCCGCAGGCGTGCGCGGGCGAGGTGCTCGCGGTCACCCTCGCCGGCACCGGGGGAGCCTCCCTCGGCAGCGCGGCGGCGATCGTCGGCACCTGCACCGGCGGGTGCACCGCCGCCGTGACCGGCTTCGGCACCGTCTCCGCCTCCAACGTCGCCGCCTATGGCCTCTCTCTCGTCCAGTAGACCGATGCGCCCCCTCCGCCTCACGCCGCTTCGCCTCGTCGCCGGGATCCTGCTCGGGCCGCTGTCCCTCGCAGGCACCGCCTACGCCGCGAGCCTCGGGCTGAGCTCGAAGAGCCTCCACGCCTGGACACAGACGCTGACCAAGGCGACGTGCAACCAGACTTCGACGACTGCCGACGACACGTTCGTGCAGCAGGCCAGCCCCACCAGCACGGCCGGCGCGACGGCTACGACGCTGACGATCAAGCCCACCTCCGGCTCACAGGACTACGCCTTCCTCCGCTTCAACCTGAGCGGGTGCGGCCTTCCCACCACGGGTGGGGCCGACAGCGCAGTGCTCACCGTTCGGGTGACCACGAGCGGCTCGGACACGATCTCTGTCTTCCCCGTCACCACGAGCTGGAGCTCGTCGACGCTCAACTGGAACGGCCTCAGCGGCCTGAGCGTCGGCTCGACCGCGACGGGAACGTTCTCCGCTTCGTCGACCGGCAACAAGACCGTCACGGTCACTGCGGACGTGGACACCGCGATCAAGGCGGGAGCCCTCTGGGGCTGGGAGCTCCGAGCGACGGCCGGCACCGCGACCGTGGCGATCGGCGCGGCCGAGAACGCAACCTCCGCCAACCGACCGTCGATGACCCTCAGCGATGAGAAGTAGCGCCGGAGCACTCCGCCCCACCTTCCGCAGGCCGCGCCCCGCGCTGCCGAAGGTCCTGCCGCTCCTGCTTCCGCTCGCGAAGCTCGCCGCTCTCGGCGCGTTCGTCGCCGCCTGCCTCTGGTTCGCGCTGCCGCAGGGCCTCGGCGGCCGGGCCGGCTGGGTGCTCGTGAGCGGGACGAGCATGCTGCCGCGCCTCCACACCGGCGACCTCGTCCTCGTCGAGCGCCGGTCGGGCTACCACGTCGGCGAGGTCGTCGCCTACCGCGTCCCCAAGGGAGAGATCGGCGCCGGCCACGTCGTGATCCATCGGATCATCGGCGGCAACGGCGCGACCGGCTGGCGGATGAAGGGCGACAACCGGACGGCGCCGGACCTCTGGCACCCCACGAACCGCGACGTCATCGGCGCGAAGCAGCTGCGGATCCCCGACGCATGGTTCGTGCTCCGCCTCTTCCACATGCCGGTCCTGCTCGCGCTGTTCGCCGGCGTAGCCGCCTTCTTCTGGATCGCGTTCTCGAGCGACGGGGAACAGGACGCCCGTGGCGAAGGGGAAGGCTGAGATGAGCGCCGCGGACCTCTATCTCGTCGAGCGCCGGGCCGTCCTGGCGCGCCTTCGGTCGACGCTCTCCCGCTTCGGACGGAACCGCAGGCTCGTGCTGGCAACCGGGGGAGTCGGGATTCTCCTGACGTTCGTCGGGATGCTGGCCGGTGGAGGCTCGGGGCCGATCGGAACGATCATGTTCGTGCCCTGGGTGGCCCTCCTCGCGGTCGAGCTCGGTCCTGCGGCGGGCGCGCTCGCGGGCGTGGCCGCGACCGCCCTCTACTTCGTTGCCGCCGAGTCGGTCGGTCTGCCGAACGACCCGCTGACGCTCGCGCTGCGTCTCGCGCCGCTCGTCGGCGTGGGGGTCGCCGCCGGCCTCTCGTCGCAACGCATCTCGTCCGACGCGCTCGAGCTGCAGTCGACGAGCGCGCTGCAGCAGGCGCTGCTCGACTCGACGGTCGACGGCATCTGCCTCACCGACGCGGCAGGGAGGATCGTCTTCGCCAACGCGCCGCTCCAGCGCTACGCCGTGGAACTCGGCCTCCCGCTTTCCGGGACCGTGGCGGAGCGGCTGGAGGCGATCGCCGACCGGACGACGGAGCCGACGCGCTACCGCGAGCGCATGCGGGCGCTGGGAAGCGACCTCGCAGCGAGCGAGGACGAGTTCGAGCTCACCGAGAGCGGTCGCGTCTTCCGCGGCTACACGGCACCCGTCGCCCGGAAGGACGGAACCGTCGTCGGCCGGATCTGGACGCTGCGCGAGGTGACCGCCGACCGTCGCCTCGAGCGGCTGCGCGATGCCTTCGTCGCCGCCGTCTCGCACGAGCTGCGGACGCCCCTCACCTCGATCTCGGGCTTCCTCGAGCTGCTCGCCGACGAGGAGCACGCGCTCGGCCCCGCGGGGCGCAGGTACGTCGACGTCATCCGCCGCGGCAACGCACGGCTCCGCAGGATCGTGGAGGACCTGCTCCTGGTCGCGGAGATCGAGGCGGAACGGCTCGAGCTGCGGCCCGAGCCGACCGACCTGGCCGAGCTCGCCACGGCCACGGTCGAGGCAGCTCTCCCCGCAGCCGCGGAGAAGGGGATCGAGCTCCTCCTCGACGTCACGGGCAGCCTCCCGCTCGAGGCCGACGCCGGCCGGCTCCGCCAGGTGCTGGACAACCTCGTCTCGAACGCACTCAAGTACACGCCGGACGGAGGCACGGTGATCCTGTCCGCACACAACGGCGACGGCCTGCTGCGGGTCGAGGTGACCGACACCGGCATCGGCATCCCGCACGACGAGCTCGGCCAGCTGTTCTCGCGCTTCTACCGGGCCTCGACGGCGACGCGCCGAGCCATCCCCGGCACGGGCCTCGGCCTGGTCATCGCGCGCGCGATCGTGGAGGGCCACGGCGGCACGATCTCCCTCGAGAGCACCGAGGGAGAGGGAACGCGCGTGGGCGTCACGCTGCCGGCGGCTCAGGCCGACGGCACGTAGCGGTAGCCGAAGCCGCGCACGGTCTCGATCGGCGCGAACCCTGCCGCTTCCTGCCCGAGCTTGCGGCGCAGGTAGGAGACGTAGAGCTTCACCTGGTCGCGCGAGACGCCGCCGGCATGTCCCCAGACGTGCTCGATCAGCTGGTCGGCCGAGAGCACCTGGCCGGCGTGCTCGACGAGCGTCACGAGCAGCCGGAACTCGAGCGGGGTGAGGCTGACGGGCAGGCCACGGCACATGACGAGCCTCCTGCCGTGGTCGATGGAGAGGGCCCCGTCGTCGTAGTTCTCGACCTGCGTGGCCTGCGGCGTCCGCCGCAGCAGCGCCTCGATCCGGGCGAGCAGCTCCTGACGGCCGAACGGCTTGACGACGTAGTCGTCGGCGCCGGCCCGGAAGCCGCGCACCTTGTCGATCTCGCCGGCCCGTGCCGTGAGGAGGATCACCGGGACGTCGCTCAGGTCGCGCAGGCGCTCGAGCGTCTCGAAGCCGTCGAGTTCCGGCATCGAGAGGTCGAGGACGATGAGGTCGGTCGGGTCCGCGTGGAATGCGCGGAGGGCGGCGCGCCCGTCCATCGCCGTCACGACGCCGTACCCTGCGCCGCGCAGGAGCTCCTCCAACAGAAGACGGATGTCGTCGTCGTCGTCGACGACGAGCACCCGCCGCAAAGGTGCCGTGACCACCGCGCTCAGTATGAGGAACGCTCCGGCCGATGAGAGGGCAATGACGCGCCTCGGTCCCGCAGCTGCGCTCGTCGCCGCACTCGCCGCGGGCCTGCTCACGGGCTCGTCCGCCCACGCGCTGCGGCTGCCCGCGGCGCGGCACTGCCCGGTCTTTCCGGCGAACAACCCGTGGAACCAGCGCGTCGACAAGCTTCCTGTATCGGCCGATTCCGCCCGGCTGATCAGCTCGATCGGCCTCGACGCCCCCGTCCACGCCG
>DATCYP010000106.1:0-25322 GCA_036526375.1 Gaiellaceae bacterium
CCGGACGTCGTCGCGGCCCGCGCCGGACGCGAACGGATGCTCCGTGGGATCGATCCGCCAGCTGTCGGGCCGGTGCCCGAAGAGCTCGAGCACCTCGTGCGAGAGCGCGCGCTGGCGGTCGGGCGGGAAGTCGCCGTGCAGAAACGAGTCGTCCACGTCCCGCTCCCGCAGCTCCGCAATCAGCTCGACGAGCGGCGGCTTCAACTCCTCGAACAGGGCTCGGACCTCCGCGGTCGTCGTCTGCGGCTCGTAGTCGTCGAGAAGCACGTCGTACCGCTCGGCCGCCCCGTCCGCGACGCAGTCGACGTACTGGAGCTTCAGCTCGACGATCCGCTCGAGGGCAGGCAGGAAGGAGGGGAAGTCCGATTCGGTCTTCGCCGTCACCCAGAGAGGGCGCGCCTCGGCCGCGGCGCGGGTCATCGCCGCGCGCAGCGACGCGGGAACCTTCACAGCCTTCTCGTAGTCGCGGCGCACGAGCGCGATGAGTGCTGCGTCGTCGGAGTCCGGATCGAGCGACTCCTCGAGCGGCCGCAGCTCGTCGAGCATGCGGCCGACCTCGGGGTCGGTGAAGCGCTCGTGCGCGAGACGCTGCACGGTCGCCATCTGGTCGGCGCGGTGCCCGGTCCCGGCGGGCGGCATCATCGTCTGCTGGTCCCAGGAGAGGAGACGCATGACCTTGCCGAGGTCCGAGACCTCTCCCAGCCGCTCCTTCAACCGCTCCAGCGCGTCCGCCATCCGCGGCACCCTACCCACGCCGCCCCGCGATCTACCCTTGCAACGCGCGCCCGTAGCTCAGTGGACAGAGCGGCGGACTTCTAATCCGCGGGTCGGAGGTTCGAATCCTCCCGGGCGCATTGCTCGTGGCTGCTGTGGGAACAGGCAGACGGTGACGCGCCAGAGTGCTCTCCGCGTGTGGCGGCGCGGTCCCTTCCGGGTGCTGCTCGCGCACCATCGCGAGCACGAGGCGCACCACGTCGTGATGCTGATGATCCTCGCGGGGGCGCTGTCCCTGATAGCGGCGATCCTCGTCGCCGGGGCGGCGGGGTACGTGGCCGTCGCGTCGCACGTCCGGCACGCGCACACGTACTGGTTCCCGTTCGCCGTCGCAGGCGCGGTCGCCGCGCACGTCGGCTACACGTTCGCGTATCGCGAGGTCGCCAACGTGGGCCGCGGCGTCAAGCTCGGCACGCTGCGGGCCGGCGCGATCGTCGCGGCGGGCTTCGGGATGTTCATCCCGCGGGGCGGCTTCGCGGTCGACATCGAAGCGCTCGAGGATCTCGGCGTCCCGCCGGAGGAGGCGCGGGTCCGCGTGCTCGGCCTCGGCTCGCTCGAGTACGCCGTCCTCGCGACCGGCGCGCTCGTCTGCGCGATCTTCCTCCTCCTCGACGACCCCCAAGCCCAACGCGCCGTCACGCTCTCGTGGACGATCGGCGTCCCCGCGGGGACGGCGCTCGCGCTGCTCGCCGTCCGCTACCGAAAGTGGATCTGCCGCGGCCGACTCGGGAAGCTGATCGGTCCGCCGCTCGAGGCCATCACGGTCGTCGGCCAGATCGTCGCGTCGCCGCGGCGGCACGGGGCGGCGGCATTCACGGGGATGGCCGTCTACTGGGCCGGCGAGGTGTTCGTCCTCTGGGTCTGCCTCGCCGCCTTCACACGCGACACGCCGTCGGTGACGGCCGTGGTCGTCGGGTACGCGACCGGCTACGCGCTGACGCGACGGACGCTGCCGCTCGCCGGCGCCGGGGCCGTCGAGGCCCTGCTCCCGTTCGCGCTCACCTGGGTCGGCTACGGGCTTCCCGCGGCCGTCCTCGCCGTCTTCGCGTACCGCGTCTTCAACCTGTGGCTCCCGCTCGGTCCCGCCGCCGTCGCGCTCTACCACCTGCAGCGCCGGGCGCCGAACGGCGCGGGGACGCTACCGCCGGACGCCGAAGTCGGTGGTGATGATCGTGACGCGCAGGTTGTGAAAGACGCCCGGAGCACGCACGACGCGAACCGCTGAGATCCCGATCTGCCGCCAGTTCGTCGCCAGCAGATTCCGAAGATGCTCGGGGCTCGCGATCCACATCTTCATCGCGCCACCCGCGCTCACGCTCGGGGCGGCCCAGAGGAGGTTCTCACCCACCGACCAGTACGAGTAGCGCCCTGCGCCGTAGTAGTGCCGGATCCGCCGCCAGAACGCGGTGCCGTCGGCCGAGGCGTGGCCGAAGTAGCCGAGCCGGCCCATCTCGCGTGAATGCTGCCGCGCCGACCGGTCGAGCGCCGACGACTCGCGCAGGGCGACGAGGCCGCGCCCGGTGCGGAACCGGTTCACCGCCGCCAGGACCTGGCGATTCAGCGAGGGCAGGTTCTTCTCGGAGCGGCTGGTCGCGAGGGCGGATGCGGTGAGGAGTCCGGTTGCGACGACAACCGCGGCCGCGATGGCGAGGCGGATGGCTCTCTCGCCGTGCACGCCTACACGGTCGCGGCAATCGGTGGGAAGCGCCATAGGTCGTTCGGCGCAACTTCGTGCGGCAGGGGTCCTACTCCTCCGTGGTTTCGACCCGACCCACCTCCGGCAGAATGGCACACGATGTCCCTCCGAGGCGAACCGCTCGAGCAGGAGACGACGCTGCCGGACGGGCGGGCCGTCGCGGTTCGGGTCGGCCTCGCCGAGGACTCCTACATCCCGCGCCGCGAGCTCGACACGGTCGTGCTCGAGCTCTGGGACGAGGGCCGCGGGGAGCATCTCGCCGGGGTCGCGACGGTGCTCTCCGTGGAGGACGTCGACTCCGCCCGTGCCCTGCTCCGCGCGGTGGTCGAAGGCCTCGCCGACGGAACGCTCGCGCCCACCGCCGGCGCGCTCGAGCCGCTGGCCGATAGCGTTCCGCGCCAATGAGCAACGCGACCCTTCATACGAACCACGGCGCGATCGCGGTCGAGCTGTTCGACGGCGAGGCGCCGAACACCGTCGAGAACTTCCGCAAGCTCGCAGGGGACAAGTTCTACGACGGCGTCATCATCCACCGCGTGATCCCCGACTTCATGATCCAGGGCGGCGATCCGACCGGCACCGGCACGGGCGGCCCCGGTTACAGCTTCGAGGACGAGTTCAACGACCACCCGGTCGTGCGCGGCACGCTCGCGATGGCGAACGCGGGCCCGAACACGAACGGCAGCCAGTTCTTCATCGTGACCGCGGACGCATGCCCCTGGCTCGACGGCAAGCACACGGTGTTCGGACAGGTCACGGACGGGATGGACGTGGTCGACGCGATCTCCCAGGTGGAGACCGGGGCGGCGGATCGACCGCGCGAGGACGTCGTCATCGAGCGGATCGATCTCTGAGCGCGGCCAGGAGCGGCAGCCCGTACCAGAGCGCCGCGACGACGGCGAACAGCGAGGCGGCCGCCGCGATGGCGGCTCCCCGCGAGACCACCGCGTCCATGACGAGCACCACCACCGCCTCGAGCGACACGGCGGAGGCCGTGATCCCGGCGATCGACAGCCGGTTGCCGATCTTGAGCATGTGCTCCTTGTCGCCGTGCCGGAAGCGGAGCCGGTGGTACGAGCTCGGCGCCGTGAGGAGCGCGACGGAGACGGCGGTCGCCAGGAACGCCACCACGAACACGTCGCGCTGGAAGGTGGTCACCCGCGTCCAGCCGTTGGCGAACGGGACGGCGAGGAGGAAGGCGAGCAGGACCGTGACGCCCGGGAGCACGACGCGTAGCTCGTTCAGCAGCTCGATCAGCTCGCGGTTGGCCCGCTCCTTCGGCGTCTCCTCGTCCTGTGTCCGCTCGTCCATGCGGCGGACGGTACTGCCTCAGGGACCGTGGAGCTAAAGGTCAGCCGCAGATCGGCCGAACCAGGCTTACGAACGGCTTCCGGTCCCTTAGATCCGACTCATCGATGCTTGCTCTGATGCTTCCGTGCCCGGCCTGACGCGACGCCTCATGCTCGCCGTCCTGGCGACGCTGGCGCCGGCCGTAGCCGCCTCTCCGGCCGGCGCCGCCGGGCACTCCACGCACGCCGCCCGAACGGCGGCGAAGAACGTCGGCATCGTCGACATCTACACGACACTGGGCTACGAGAACGGGATCGCCGCGGGGACGGGGATGATCCTCTCCCGCTCCGGCGAGGTCCTCACGAACAACCACGTGATCAGCGGCGCGACCAACTTCAAGGTCGTGGACGTGATGACCCACCGCAGGTACTCGGCCACCGTCGTCGGCTACTCCGTCTCGCGCGACGTCGCGGTGCTGCAGCTGGCGAACGCGTCGGCCCTGCGGCCGGTCAAGCTGGGCGTCGCCGCCCGCGTGCGCGTCGGCCAGCGGGTCGTCGCCCGCGGGAACGCGCAGGGCCGCGGCGGACCGCCGAAGGCGGCGCCCGGCCGGATCATCGCCCTCCACCGGCAGATCGTCGCCAGAGACGAGACCGACTCCGAGACGCTGAACAACATGATCGCGACGAACGCGCCCGTCGTGCCGGGCTACTCCGGCGGGCCGCTCGAGGACCGGCTGAACCGCGTCCTCGGCATCGTGACCGCCGGTTCGATCTCGGGCGTCCACCGCGGCTTCGCGATCCCGATCAGGTATGCGCTCCAGCTCGCCCGGCGGATCGAGAGCGGCAGGCCGAACTCGATCGTGCACATCGGGCCGACGGCGTTCCTCGGGGTCGGGGTCGAGACTGTCACCGGCGGCGCCCAGATCACCCAGGTCCTGGCGGGGAAGCCCGCAGACGTGGCGGGGCTCGTCCTCGGCGACGTCATCACCTCGCTGAACGGCGTGACGATCTCGTCGAGCCTCGACGTCCGCCGGGTCGTGCTCTCTCTCGTGCCCGGCCAGGCCGTCTCGATCGGCTGGACGGACACGAGCGGCACCGCCCACACCGGCACGATCACGCCGATCAGCGGCCCGCCGCAGTAGCGCGGACCGAAAAGCGGGTGGCGGGAATCGAACCCGCGTAACTAGCTTGGAAGGCTAGGGCTCTACCATTGAGCTACACCCGCGGAACGCTGGGTACGGTAGCGAGATGCATCCCTCGGCGGAGGCGGTCGGGCTCGCGCCGGCGCTCGCGATCGGCCTCGTGGTCGCGGCTCGCGGCGGCCCCGTCTCGCGCCTGCGTCTCGTCCTCGGCGCCCTCGGCGTCGCCCTCGTCTTCGGCGCGTTCGTCACCGAGCTCGAGCCGCTCGCGAACCAGACGTTTCTCTGGGCCCACCTGCTGCAGAACGTCGTCCTCGCGGAGTGGGCGCCCGTGCTCCTCGTGCTCGCGATCCCGCCGCGCCTCGCCGACCGCGCCGCCGGGTTCCCGCTCTTCCGGCCGCTCATCGCGCTGCCGCTCTGGCTCGCCGCCTACTACACGTGGCATCTGCCGTGGATCTACGACACGGCGCTGCGCCACCCGCACTCGCTCCTCCACCTCGAGCACCTGACGTACCTCGCCGCCGGCGTCTGCGTCTGGTGGCCGGTCGTGCACGGGAAGGCGTCCGCCGGCGCAAAGGCCGCCTACCTCTTCGCCGCGTTCGTCCTCGCGTCGCCGCTGGGCCTGCTGCTGGCGCTCATCCCGCGGGCGATCTATCCGTTCTACGTCCACGCGCCGCGCACGTGGGGGCCGGGCGCGCTCGGCGACCAGCAGATCGCCGGCGTGACGATGGCCGCCGAGGAAGCGCTCGTCTTCTTCGGGGCGTTCGCGGGCTACCTGCTGCGCTTCCTCTCGGACGAGCAGGCGAGCGGCGCGTTCAGCGCGAGCCCGAGCGCGACGGCACGAGGAGCCGGCGCTCGGCCGGCTTCCCTTCGCGCAGCTCCCGGCTCCGCTCGGCCTCGGCATTGATCTCGGCGCCGAGGAGCAGGGCGATTCCGGCGAGCCAGAGCCACGTGAGCATGATGATCACCGCGGCGAGCGATCCCCACGTCTTGTTGTACGAGCCGAAGCTCGACGTGTAGAACGCGAAGCCGCCGGACGCGGCGAGCCAGACGACGACGGCGAAGAGCGAGCCCGGCGTGATGAAGCGCCAGTGCGGATGCTCGACGTCGGGACCGCGGTAGAGGAGCGTCGCGAACGCCGCCAGGAGACCGGCGATGAGGATCGGCCATGTCGCGATCCACCAGATCCAGCCGACCACACCGGAGGCCGGCCCGGCGTGCGAGGCGACGAGTCGCTCGAGCGCCGGCCCGAAGATGAGGAAGATCGCCACGAGCAGGAACGCAAGGCCGATCACCGCGACCAGCTGAACCGCGACGATGCGCTTGCGCAGGAACGACCGGCCGTCCTTCCGCTCGTAGGCGAGGTTGAGCGCCGTCATGTACGTCGTCATCGCGCCCGTCGTCGCCCAGAGGGCGAGCACGAAGCCGACGATCGTCATCACGACACCGGTCGACGGGTTCTGGTTGAGGCGCTTCAGGCTTCCGCCGAGCAGGTTCGCCGCCGCTCCCGGCATCACGTTGGAGAAGTGCGCCATCAGGGAGGTGATCGTGTCCGGCCCGACGAGCAGCGAGAAGACGCCGACCACCACGAGCAGAACCGACGGGATCGCGAAGAAGGTCGAGTACGCGAGCGCCGAGGCGAGCATCGTCCCGTTGTCGTCGAGGAACTCCTTGACGGCGCGCACGACGATCGCCCGCCAGTCGCGGAAGGAGAGATCGCGGAGACCCGGGTCGACGAGCCGCGGCTCGTCCCGCTCGGGCTGCGGCATGGGCTCGTTCCCGGCGCGCTGATCCTCGGGCGGCGCCTCGTCGGGCGCCGGCCGCTCCGTGTCCTCCACGGGTCGTGTGCGCTGCTCGTCGCGTGCGCTCATGCCGGGGCAACGACGTTCCCCGCGATCGGGTTGCGGAATCGGGGCGGGCAGATTCGAACTGCCGGCCTCCCGGCCCCAAACCGGGCGCTCTGACCAGGCTGAGCTACGCCCCGCGAAGCCTCAGTGTACGACCGGGCCCGTTGCGTATCGTCCGGCCCGGATGCGGGTCACCATCCTCCACACGAACGACATCCACGGGCAGGTCGAGCGGCTCGCGCGCATCGCGACGCTCGTCGAGCGGATCCGCGACGAGACCGCCCACCGTGTGATGTACGTCGACGCCGGCGACGTCGAGGAGACGACGACACGGCTCTCGAACCTGACGAAAGGCGTCGCAATGCACCGGCTCCTCTCCGCGGCCGGCTGCGAGGTCTCGGTCGTCGGCAACGCGGTCTGGCTGCGCTACGGCCCACAGGTGATCGCCGACCAGGCGCGCGCCGCGTCCTACCCGCTTCTATTGGCGAACCTCTCGCCGGTCGACGGTGTCCAGGCCACCGCGTTGATCGACGGGGTCGGCTTCGTCGGCGTCACCGATCCCTTTCACAGCTTCCTCGGCACCGGCGTCTACGGCATCGAGGTCACCGACGAGGTGGAAGCTGTGCGCCGCGGCGCGCGAGAGCTGCGGGAGCAGGGCGCCGAGCTCGTCGTCTGCCTCTCGCACCTCGGCTACGCGATCGACGAGAGGTACCCGTCGGCGCTCGATCCCGAGCTCGCCGAGCAGGTGCAGGGAGAGGTCGACCTGATCGTCGGAGCGCACACGCACCATCTCCTCCCCGAGGGAGATCGTGTCGGCGCGGTGACGATCGCCCAGGCGGGGAGCTTCGGCGAGCATCTCGGCAGGATCGAAGTCCTCGACGGCGAGATTCGCGCCTCGACGATCGCGGTCGGCGAGGACGTGCCGGAGCATCCGGCGGTGCTGGCGGCGGTCGCCACAGCGGAGGCCGACCTCGACGCCTCGCTCGACGAGGTCATCGCGCACCTCGAGGAGCCGCTGGACGCGCAGTGGATCGCGGAGATGCTCCGCGAGCGGATGCACGCCGAGGTCGGCCTCGCGACGTCGGCGGTCGTCCTCGACGAGCCGCTTGGTGCCGGCCCGCTCCGCCGCCGCGACCTCTGGGAGGTCTGCCACTCCACCGCGAATCCCGCCGTCGTCGAGCTGACCGGTGAGCAGCTCGCGCACATGATCGAGCGTGGCAACCACGCCGAGTTCCAGCAGACGACGGACCGCCCGCTACGCGGCAGGCCGCGCGGTCCGCTCCACGTCGCAGGCGTCGAGACGGTCGATCCGGAGCGGACGTACGTCGTCGCCGCGACCGACTACGAGCTCGAGCGGTACGGCCGCCTCGTCGAGGACGACTGGCAGCTCTCCATCCGCTACGACTTCCCGACCATCATCCGCGAGGCGGTCGAGGAGCGGCTCGCGCGCGGCTCGGAAAGCGCTACTCGGACTCGATGAGCGCCCGCAGCTCGGCGAGCTTCTCGCCGCGGAGCTCGTCGCGCTCGCCGCGGTCGATGCGGACGAGCAGCTCACGCACGAGCGGGGCGAGGTCGAGCGGGTTGAACGGCTTCGTCACGTAGTCGACACCGCCGATGTCGAGCCCGCGCGCCCGATCGCGAAACTCCGCGCGCGCCGTCAGGAAGATGATCGGGATGCCCCGCGTGCGGTCGTCCTCGAGCAGCTCCTCGGCCACACGCCAGCCGTCGAGGCCGGGCATCATCACGTCGAGGAGCACGACGTCGGGCTGCTCGTCCCGCGCCAGATCGAGCCCCGTCGTGCCGTCCGCGGCCTCGAGCACCGCGATCCCCTCGGCCTCGAGGTTGACGCGGCAGAGGAGCCGGATCGGCGCCTCGTCGTCGATCACCAGCACCCGAACCTCGCCTCTGTCCGGCACCGGCCGCGTATACCCATCCATGTCCGCACTCATACTCGTTCCTGGCCTCTCCTAGCAGAATCGGCAACTGCGGCGGGAAGCTCAAATGCGAACCGCGATCCTTCCCCCTCCTGCGACGAGACCCAGATCCGCCCACCCATGGCCCGCACGAGACCGCGGGCGATGAAGAGCCCGAGCCCGGTCCCACCCGCGCCGGCGCGCAGCTCGGCGTCCGAGCCGCGGTAGAACTTGCGGAAGATCTGGTCCTGGTCGGCCTGCGGGATGCCGATCCCCTCGTCGGCGACGCTGACCTCGACCGTGTCCTCGCGCCGGGCGGCGCCCACGGTCACCGTCCCTCCTTCCGGCGAGTAGCGGATGGCGTTGTCGACGAGGATCGAGCACACTTGGCGCAGCTTCTCGGGATCGGCCTTCGCCGCGAGCGGCTCGTCGGGCAGCTCGACGACGAACTCGTGCCCGTTCACCTCGGCCGCCGAGATCGTGTCGAGCACCTGGCCGACGACGTCGCGGACGTCGGTCTCGCTGAGGTTGACCTGGAGGTCGCCGGTGTCGAGACGGGCGACGTTGAGCAGCGTGTCGACGATCGACGTCAGCCGCTGCGACTCGGACGCGATGTAGCGGAGGAACGTCTGCCGTTCCTCCTCCCCGAACATGACGTCCTGGCGGAGGAGCGTCTCGGCGAAGCCGTAGATCGAGGTCAGCGGCGTCCGGAGCTCGTGCGAGACGGTGCTCACGAAGTCCGACTTGACCTGCTCGACGAGCCGGTCGCCCGAGATGTCGCGGAAGGCGAAGATGCGCCCGGCCACCGCGCCGAGCGGATCGCGCATCACCGCCTCGGTGACCGACAGCCACACCTCCTCCCGGCCGCGCATGATCGGAACGAGCCGTTCGCCGCGCACGCCCTCGTCGGGCGACTCGAGGCTGCGCTGCAGCACGTCGACCGGCGCGCGGCCGAGCGCGACCCCGGCGGGAACGCCCGTGATCCCCTCGGCCGCGCTGTTCCAGAGCACCACCTTCCCATCGCGGTCGACGGCGACGATCCCCTCGGCGATGTTCGCGAGAATCGCCACCGAGCGCTCCCGCTCGAGCGCCACGCGCTGGTAGAGCTCGGCGTTCGAGAGCGCGGCGGACGTGCTCGCGGCGACGGCGAGCAGCGCCTCGATCTCCTCCTCGCGCCACTCGCGCGGCACCGAGGCGTAGACGGCGAGAACGCCGACGATCGCTCTCTCCGGCCCGCCGACCGGGACTCCGAGGAACGCGGCGTGGCCCGCCTGCAGCATCGGATCGAGCGCGCGCAAGCGCTCGTCCCCGCCCGCCTCGGCGAGCGCCAACGGCGCTCCCGACTGGACGACGTCGCCCGAGAGCCAGCCGCCGGCCGGGCTCCGCGAGCCGAGCGCCGCGTCGGCCCCTTCTCCCTCGGCCGCCGTGACGACGAGCTCCTCCCCGTCGAGCAGGCGGAACGCCCCGCCGTCGGCGTTGACGAGCGCCGGCGCCTGCTGGACGACCTCGTCGAGCACGGCCGCGGGATCGAGCTCGCTCGTCAGCAGGCGGCCCGTCCGCGTCAGCTGTTGCGCGAGGGCGCGCGCGCCGCGCTCGGCCTCGAACAGCTCGCTGCGCTCGAGTGCGCCGCGCGTCGCGTCGGCGAGGTGGCGCGCGAGCTCGAGGTCGTCGTCGCTGACGGAGCGCTGCTCGGCGAAGAAGATGAGCACGAGCCCGCGGCCCGCGTCTCGCGGCGCGTCCACCGGCACGGAGATGAGCGAGAGGTAGCGGTTCGCGACGGCGGCCCTGCGGAGTTCGGGCAGCAGCCGCTCGTCGTCCGAGATCGACGACGAGACGAGGATGCGCCCTTCGGTCGCGGCGCGGAAGAGCGGCCCGTGATGCTCCGCGGCCCGCTGGTCGAAGATGTGCCCGAGATCCGCCGGCAGCTCGTACGCCCCGACCGCCTCGAGCCGTCCGCTCGAAAGCACGAGCACGGCGGCCGCGCTTCCGCCGAGCGCCTCCGCGGCGGCCTGGGCGACCGCCTCGAGCGTCGCGGGGCGGGAGAGGGACTGCCCGAGCACCGACGCGATGCGGTAGAAGCCGCGCTGCACGCGCGCCTGCCGTGCGCTCTGCGTGAACATCTCCGCGTTCCGCAGCGTCAGCGACGCGAGACCTGCGAAGGCCTCGAGGATGCTCGCCTCCCGCTCGGCGAAGCGGCGGCCTTCGCGCCTGCCGACGCCGAGCACCCCGCCGACCTCGTCGCTCCAGAACATCGGTGCGGTGATCACGTCCGTGAAGCCGTCGTAGGCCGGATGCGGAACCGGCGACTCGATCTCGCCGTAGGCGCTCTCGATCAGCGCCCGTCCCTCGCGGACGGCGGCGCCCGCGAGCCCCTGGCCGGCCGGAAACTCGAAGCCGAGCAGGGACCGGTCGAACCCGTGGACCGCGACGCAGCGGAAGACGTTGCGGTCGCGGTCGAGGAGGTAGCAATCCGCGGCGTCGGCGTCGAGCAGCTGCGCGAGCTGGTCGGCGAGGCGCTGCAGCACGACGGTGAGGTCGAGCTCGCTGCTCAGCACGTGCGCGGCCCGCAGCAGGGCGCTCTGCTGCGTGAGCTGCTCCTCGTTCTCCTCCAGCAGCCGGGCCAGCCGGAGCGCGAGCCCGATCTCGGCGGCGACTCCTTCGAGCAACGCGAGGTCGCCCTTGCTCCAGGCGCGCGCGGCCGGCCGGTGCACGCTGAGGAAGCCGGACGGCCGTTCGAAGACGAGCACCGGAACGGCGACGGCCGTCGTCGCGTCGCCCGTGTCCACGACCGGACGCTGCTCCGAGGCGGCGCGCTCGAGAAGCTCCAGCTCCTGCGTGTCGGGCGGGAACGGCTCGAGCCCCGGCTCGTGCCACTCCGCTCCGACCGCGGAGCGCCCGGGGAGCTCGCCGATGCGGATGAGACACCGCGAGGCGCCGAGGGCGCGGGCGGTCGCCTCGGCGGCGCCGGCGAGCGCTACCCCGAGATCGAGCTCGCTACGCAGCTGCCGGGCGATCGAGGCGAGGAGCCGCTCGCGCGTCAGCGCCTCCTCGAGCGCGAGGCTCGTCCGCAGCCGTTCGAGCGCGACGGCCGCCTCCGAGGCGAGCGTCTGCATGACCGCGAGATCCTCCGTCGAGAAGACGCGCGACTCGTCGAGGGTGGCGACCGAGATCACAGCGGTCACGCGCTCCTGCACGAGCAGCGGGACGAACGCCGCGCTCTTCGCTCCCACACGGGTGGCGAGCCGCGCGCTGATGAGCGCCGAGCTCTTCGTGTCGTAGACGGTGAACGCCTGCGCCTCGAAGACGGCGCTCGCGATCCCCGACGGCTCCCGCTCGAGATCGAGGCGCAGGCTGCGCCACCAGTCGAGGTCCTCGCCGCCCGAGCGGGCGAGGTAGCCGGCCGCCTCGCGCGCGTCGTCGGAGACGAAGGTGAGGGCGGCGAAGCCGACGTCGAAAAGCTCCGCGAGCTCGTCCAGCAGCGTCCGGACGACGCCCTCGACGTCCCCCGTCCGCGCGAGCTCGTCGGCGACGCGGCTGACGCTCTCGAACTCCCGCGCGGTCGAGCCACGGCGGGCTTCGCGCGGGACGCCGCGCCGAAGAATCGCACGCAGAAGCACGACTGCGGCCGCGGCGCGGCCGAGCGCGCGAACGGTCGAGTGCTCACCGGGGGTCCGCACTGGGCGGTGAGATTGTACGGAGAGAGCCCGAAACGGGCCACATCCGTTTTCAGAAAAGGAAAAGCCCGCCGCTCGGGGGGTCGGTGCGGCGGGCTCTCCCGATTGCTCCCCGCAAGACGTCCGCAGACGTCGCGGTTCGCATCGCCCAGTGGCAGGGAAACTAGAGCCCGTTTGCGAGCCGGACAATGGGCCGTCCGGCCCATCTTTGCAACGGGCAGGGAGTGCAGTCGTACGCAGGAAACATCGCGTCGCGCAGTTCCGCTCACACCGCTCTAACGCTCCCCGGCTATCGTGGCCGGACCGTGCTGAAACGCCTTCTCCTCGCCTCGCCGCGAGGCTATTGCGCAGGTGTCGAACGGGCGGTGGAAACGGTCGAGCGGGCTCTCGCCCACTACGGACGCCCCGTCTACGTCCGCAAGCAGATCGTCCACAACTCCCACGTCGTCGAAGAGCTGCAGGCCCGCGGGGCCGTCTTCGTGGACACGCTCGCGGACGTGCCGGAGGGAGCGACGGTCGTCTTCTCGGCCCACGGCATCGCTCCGGCCGTGCGCCGCGCGGCGGAGGACCTGCGTCTGACGACGATCGACGCCACGTGCCCGCTCGTCACGAAGGTGCACGCTCAGGCGCGCCGCTACGCCGAGGCCGGCTACGCCATCGTCCTCATCGGCCACGCGGGGCACGAGGAGGTCGAGGGCACGCTCGGGGAGGCGCCGGACGCGATCGTCCTCGTCGAGTCCACGGACGGCGCCGAGCGAGTCTCGCTTCCCACCGGCCGGCCGCTCGCGTACGTCACCCAGACGACGCTCTCGGTCGACGAGACCAACGAGATCGTCGCGGTTCTCCGGCGGCGCTTCCCCCGCATCGAGGGTCCGGCCCGCGAGGACATCTGCTATGCGACCTCGAACCGCCAGTGGGCCGTGAAGGAGCTGCTGCGGGAGGTCGACCTGCTGCTCGTCGTCGGCTCACCCAACTCGTCGAATTCGCAACGCCTCGTGGACGTCGCCCGAGCCGAGGGGACTCCCGCGTACCTGGTCGACGACACGCACGGCATCGACGAGAGCTGGCTCGAGGGCTGCGAGACGGTCGGCCTCACCTCGGGCGCGTCCGCGCCGGAGCGGCTGGTCGCCGAGGTCTGCGCGTGGTTCACCGAGCGCGGCGCCGAGGTGCGCGAGCAGGAGCTCGTGCACGAGGACGTGAGCTTCAAGCTGCCGGTCGAGCTGCGGCGCGCCGAGCGCGCGGCCGCCTAGCCCTTCTCGAGCTTCAGCTCGTCGCCCGTGCGAAGCTCGGTCGCGAGCACCTCGCGGGCGATCCAGTCGCCGTGACGCTCCCGCAGCTCGCGCTGCGCCTCGGGCACGGTGAGGACGATCCGATCCGTCAGCTCGAAGCCCTGCTCCTTGCGGAGCGAGTTGACTCGGTGGATCAGCTCGTACGCCTCTCCCTCGAGCACGAGCTCGTCGTCGAGCCTGAGGTCGAGCGCGACCGTGACACCGTCGCCCGACGCGACCGCCCAGCCCTCGCGTCCGCCGCGCTCGACGAGCACCTCGTCGGGCTCCAGCTCGTGCCCGGCGGCGCGGAAGCGACCGCCGTCCAGCTCGTCGAACTCCCCGGCCGCGAGTGCCGCCCGCACGGCGCCGAGCTCCCTGCCGAGCTTCGGGCCGAGCTTCGGCAGATTCGGCTTCACACGCAGCTCTACCGCCTCGACGGGGCCCAGCTCGACGTCCTTCACGCGGAGCTCGTCCGAGACTTCGTCGACATGTCCGTCGAGCCTCGCGCCCTCGACGACGAGACGCCGCAACGGCTGTCGCAGCTTGATCCCCGAGGTCGAGCGCGCCTGCCGGCCGAGCTCGACGACCCGCCGCACCACGGCGATCTCGTCGAGGAGAGCCCTGTCCGGATCGGCCACGTCGGGCCAACCCGCGAGGTGCACCGACTCGGGGCCGTCGAGGACGAGCGTGCGCCAGAGGTGGTCGGTTACGAAGGGGAGGATCGGCGCGAGCACGCGCAGCGACTGCACGAGCGCGAACCAGAGCGTCCGCAGCGCCGCCTCGTCGCCGTCCCAGAAGCGCCGGCGCGAGCGGCGGATGTACCAGTTCGAGAGGTCGTCGACGTATGCCTCGAAGTCCCGCATCACGTCGGGAGAGAGCCAGCGCTCGTAGCCACCCTCCGCGTCGGCGACGAAGGCGCGGGTCCGCTCGACGAGCCAGCGGTCCAGCGGCTCGACGGCATCCGGCTCCAGACTTGCCCATTCGGGCCGGAAACCGGCGATGTTGGCGTAGTCGACGAAGAATTTGGTCGAGTGCCAGAACGTCAGTAGCTTGCGCTTCACCTCGTCCGCCGGGCCGAACCCGAACAGGAGGTTCCGGTCGGGAGGCTGCGCAGCGAACTGCCACCGCATCACGTCGGCGCCCATGCGCTCGAAGGCGTCGTCGGCGTCGATCATGTTGCCCCACGAGCCGTGCATCTCGCGGCCGTTCTCGTCGAGCATCTTCTCGTAGCCGAGGACGCGACGGAACGGCGCGCCGCCGGTCAGCACGACGGACATGAAGAGCTGCGAGTAGAACCAGAGCCGGATCTGCTCCCGCATCTCGCTGACCCAGTCCGCCGGGAACCACTTCTCCCAGTACGCATGGTCGGGCAGGTCGGCCGTGGTCAGCCCCTTGGCCGCACCGGTGCCGTACCCCTCGGCGACCCACTCGTCGTTGCGCCAGCCGAGCGTCGAGAAGGGAACGATCCCGGCGTCGAGCCACACGTCGCCGACCTCCCGGACCCGCTCGACCGCCTCACCGCACTTCTCGCAACGCACGTGCACCCGGTCGATCCACGGGCGGCGCAGCTCCTCGAGCTGGTCGAGCCCCGAGACCGCGCGCTCCTCGAGCTCGCGGCGCGAGCCGATCACGTTCAGGTGTCCGCACGCGCAGGGGTAGAACGGCAGCGGCAGGCCGTAGTAGCGGCGGCGCGAGATGTTCCAGTCGCCCATGTTGCGGAGCCAGTCCTCCATGCGCTTGCCCATGTACTCCGGCGTCCACTCGACGGACGCGTTGGCGTCGAGCATCGGTTGGCGCAGTTCGCGGACCGAGATGAACCAGTCGTCGGCGATCCGGAAGATGAGCGGCGTGTGGCAGCGCCAACACTCCGGATAGCGGTGCTCGTACAGTCCCGCCTCGACGAGGACTCCCTTCTCTTCGAGGTTGCCGATGATCTGCTCGGCGGCTTCGGTCGTCGACAGTCCGTGCAACCAGCCGTAGTCGTCGAAGAAGCGCCCCGACTCGTCGACCGGCTGAAGCACCGAAAGGTCGTGGACCTGCGAAAGCTCGAAGTCCTCCGAGCCGGCTCCCGGGGCGATGTGGACGATGCCCGTGCCCTCGTCCATCGTCACCTCGTCCCAGGGGATCACGCGATGCTCGACGGCAGCACCCGGCGACAGGTCGTCGAACGGGCCTCGATAGCGCCAGCCCACGAGCTCCGAGCCCTTGAGGATCTCGTCGAATGACTCGTCCGGGTAGCGCGGGGCGGCGACCCACTCGCCGTTGGGACGCCGGCCATAGTCGGCGTCCGGCTTGACAGCCGCGGCGACGTTCGCGGGCAGCGTCCACGGCGTCGTCGTCCATACGACGAGCGACTCGCCCGGACGGTCGAGGAGCGGCAGCCGCACGTACAGCGACGGGTCGGCGCGATCGACGTAGTTGCCGGCGAGTTCGTGGGCCGAGATCGAGGTACCGCAGCGCGGGCACCACTCGGTCGCGCGGTGCCCGAGGTAGAGCCATTCGCGCTCGTGGACAGACTTCAGCATCCGCCAGACGTACTCGATGTTCGTGTCGCTGAAGGTGAAGTAGTCGTTGCCCCAGTCCATCCACATGCCGAGACGGATCGAGCCCTTGGTCAGCTCGTCGGACGACCAGACGACGACCTCCCGGCAGCGCGCGGCGAACTCTTCGAGCCCGTACTCCTCGATCTCGCGCTTCGAGTTGAGCCCGAGCTGGCGCTCGACGCCGACCTCGATCCAGAGTCCCTGGCAGTCGAAGCCGTTCTGGTAGCGCTGGTCGAAGCCTCTGAGCGCCTTGTACCGCTGGAAGACGTCCTTGAGTGTCCGACCCCAAGCCGTGTGCACCGCGAGCGTCTTGTTCGCCGTCACCGGGCCGTCTACGAAGGAGAAGATCGGGCCGCCGCGGTTCTGCTCGCGGAGCTTTGCGAACGTTCCCTCCTCGTCCCAGCGCGCGAGGAGCTCCCGCTCGAGCCCGGGATGATCGGGTTTGTCCGGCAGAGGGTTGAAGATTGGCTCCCCCATGGGAAGGCAAGTCTAAGCCGAGGCGTTAACGACTAAGGGGAACCTGGTAGAGGTCCCGCACTCACGCGACACCGAAAGGAACCAATGGCAACCGACGTAACCGACACCACCTTCGAGACCGAGGTCCTGCAGGCCGAGGAGCCCGTGCTCGTGGACTTCTGGGCCGAGTGGTGCGGACCGTGTCATGCGGTCGCGCCCGTGCTCGAGCGCATCGCCGACGAGCACAACGTGAAGCTCGTCAAGGTGAACATCGACGAGAACCAGGATCTGGCGATGCGCTACGGCATCCAGTCGATTCCGAACATGATGCTCTTCGAGGGCGGCGCCCCCAAGGCGTCCGCCGTCGGCGCGATGCCGAAGGGCATGCTCGAGCGCCAGCTCGGCTTCGAGAGCTAAGCGTCGAGAGCGCGGCCCTGTCGCCGCGCTCCGCGCGCCCTCGAAAGCGTCGGCGAGCTACTCGGCCGTCTGGGCCGTGTCGCGACCCTCGACGAACCGGAGGAAGTCCGCGTGCTTCGCGAGATACGCCTCGAGCTCCCCGAGACCCGCGCCGGCCCAGTCCTCGATCCACGTCTCGGCGATGTCGTCCTCGATGCGGTGGAACCCTCGCTCGCTCATTGCGGGCATGATCGACACGAACCCGGGCATTGGCTATGGGCCGTTCGGCTCAACTTTTCGAACGGCCGGACCTAACCGAAATCGGGAGGATCGAGCGATGCACGAGAACCCACGTCCGAACGAGGACGAGCAGGAGCTCACGCAGACCGAGCGGATGGACGAGGAAGAGGAGCAGCGCAGCGGCTACGCGCCGTCCGAGGCTGCCGACGAGGACGAGGACTAGCCTCGCCCCGCCGGTCCGCCACCCAGCACGAGCTCGCGCGGATCGAGCTGCTCGCGGGCCTGCCCGGGCAGACGCTCGCCAGGCTCGGGCAGCTCATGGAGCGCCGGGAAGTCGCGCCCGGAACCGTGCTCATGCGCGAGGGCGAAACCGACGACAGGTTCTACGTCCTCCTCAACGGCGTTCTCGCGGTCAGCCAGCGCGACGTCGGGGCCGCCGGCGTGCTCCGGCCGGGCGACTACTTCGGCGAGGTCGCGCCGGCGATGTCGATCCCCCGGACGGCGACGGTCTCGGCGATGACGCCCGCGGTCGTCGCGAGCTGCGACCGCGCCACGTTCGACGAGCTCGTGCGGCCTCTCTTCGCCGACGACGCCTGAGGGTCAGGCCCCGAGCTCGGCGAGGACGGCGTCGCTGAGCGGCGGCCACGCCTCGACGGCCCAGTCGCCGAACCGTCGCTCGGTGAGGACGCCGCACGCGACGCCGGGGTCGGGATCGACCCAGAGGAACGTGCCGCTCGCGCCGAAGTGGCCGAAGGTGCGCTCGGAGTTGCGCCTGCCCGTCCAGTGCGGCGACTTGGCGTCGCGCAGCTCGAACGTGAGGCCCCAGTCGTTCGGCTCCATCCGCCCGATCCCCGGGAGGACGCCGGTCAGGCCGGCGAACTGGACGGCCGTCGCCTCGGCGAGTGTCTCGGCCGCAACGAGCGTCGGCCGGAGGAGCTCCCGGCCGAGCGCCAGCAGGTCGTCGAGCGGCCCGCGGTAGCCGTGAGCGGGCGAATTCGCGAGCCGCCCGACAAGCCCGAGCGGACGGACGACGGCCTGTGCGAAGTAGTCCGCGAAAGGCATCTCCGCCCGCTCCTCGACGAGAGCGGCGGCGAGCTCGATGCCGGTGTTCGAGTAGATCCGGCGACGGCCCGGCTCGGTGAGCGGGCGGTCCCCGTCGACGGGCAGGCCGGAGGCGTGGGAGAGAAGATGGCGCAGCGTCGCGCCCGGCGGACCGGCCGGCTCGTCGAGGTCGACCGTTCCCTCCTCGAGCGCCACGAGCACGGCCACGCCCGTGAGCAGCTTCGTGACCGAAGCCCACGGCAGCTCCGCGTCTCGCGGGCCGTGCGTCGCGACGACGCCGTCCGGGCGCGCGACTCCGCCCGCGGCAACGCCTGCGTTCCACCCGTCGATCGCCCGCAGCGATTCCACAGCGCGGGATACTAGGAGGGTGGCGCGCGCAACCGTCCCCGCTGTTTCGCCCTACGCCGACACGGTCGGCTATTCGCGCGCGGTGCGCGATGGGCGTCACATCTTCGTCTCGGGCACCGCGCCGGTCGGAATCGAGACCGACGATCCGTACGAGCAGGCGAAGCGCTGCCTCACCATCATCGTGGACGCGCTGCGCGAGCTCGGAGCGGAACCGGAGCACGTGGTCCGCACGCGGGTGTACATCGTCGACCCCGCCGACTGGGAGGCGGTCGGGCGCGCCCACGGCGAGGTGTTCGGCGAGATTCGACCCGCCTCGGCGATGCTCGTCATCACCGGGACGCTCGATCCGGCCTGGAAGGTCGAGATCGAGGCCGACGCGCTCCTGCCCGAATGAGGCTCGCCACCCTCGCCGGGCTCTACGTCGCCGTGGTGCTCTCGGCGCAGATCGGCGCCCAGAAGTTCGTCCGTCTCCCGTTCACGCACCTGCAGGCGCCCGGCGGCGTCTACGCCATCGGCGTCGCGCTCGCGCTAGTGCAGCTCGCGCACCACACGGGCGCTACCCGACGCGACGGCGCGCTCAACGCACAGCTCCTGATCGGGCTCGGCTTCGTCGGCTCGGCGTTCTTCGCCGGCTACATCGCGCTCCTCGTCCACTCGCACCCGGCGTTTCCGGGGCAGGAGTTCGACCGCGCGGTCGGGTCGACATGGCGCATCGTCGCCGCCAGCCTCGCCGCGTTTCTCGCCTCGGAGACCGTCGACAACCTCGTCGGCGCGCCGCTCCGCGGGCGCGTGCACGACGGCGTCCGCGTCGCCGTGTCGGCCGGCGCAAGCGCGCCCATCGACAGCGCCGTCTTCCTCGTGCTCGCCTTCGGCTCCTCCGGGCTCGACTTCTTCGACGGCCAGCTCGTGGGGAAGATCGCCTCGTCGATCCTGATCGGAATCCCGCTCGTCGTGCTCGGCCGGCGCTTTCTTCCTGCAAACACGGGGGATATCGTCCCGGCATGAGCGACTCGGACTCGCTGATCCCGGATTCGATCACCGGCAAGGGCTCGCACTTCCCGCCCGGCGGCAGCGTGCTCGACCACGCCTTCGGCGCGAGCGACCCGTACACGCTCGGGGTGGAGGAGGAGTACATGCTCCTCGACGCGGAGACGTTCGACCTCGTCCAGCACATCGACACCGTGCTCGCCGCGGTCGCGGGGCACGAGCTCGAACCGCGGATCAACTCCGAGCTCATGCAGTCGGTGCTCGAGGTGGCGACGCCGGTGTGCCACACGCCGGCGGGAGTGCAGCAGCAGCTGCTACGCATCCGTCGCTACGTCACCGACATCGCGCGGGACAAGGGGCTGCGCGTCGGCTCGGCCGGCACGCATCCGTTCTCGCTCTTCGAGACGCAGCGGATCACGGCGAAGGACCGGTACCGCGCGCTCGTCGACCAGATGCAGTACATCGCGCGCCGCGAGCTCATCTTCGGGATGCACGTGCATGTCGCCGTCGACGACGCGGAGAAGGCGATCCAGGTCGTGAACGCGCTCATCGCCCACCTTCCCGAGCTCGTCGCGCTGTCGGCGAGCTCCCCGTTCTGGCGCGGCGAGCCGACCGGCCTGCGCTCCTCGCGCCACATGGTCTTCGCCGCCTTCCCTCGCTCGGGGCCTCCGCCCCGGTTCCGCGACTACGCCGACTACGCGCAGGTCGTAAATCAGCTCGAGAAGACCGGCTGCATCCAGGACTACACGCACATCTGGTGGGACATCCGCCTCCATCCGCGCCTCGGCACGGTGGAGATCCGGATCTGCGACGCGGTGACGAGGCTCGAGGACGTGATCGCGATCACGGCCTACTGCCAGGCGCTCGTCAAGCACTACGCGGAGCTCGTCGAGCGCGGCGAGGAGATCCCCTCCTTTCACCGCATCCTCACGACCGAGAACAAGTGGCTCGCCGCGCGCTACGGGCTTTCGGCGCCGGTGATGGACCTGCACACGGGCCGCCGCAACCGGCTGCCGGTGGCGGCCCTCGTGCGGCGGACGCTGAAGACGATCCGCCCACACGCGCGCGACCTCGGCTCCGAGGAGGAGCTCGCGGGGATCGACGGGATCCTGCGCCGCGGCAACGGCGCCGACCGGCAGCTCCACGTCTTCAACGCGAACCGGGACATCGTGGAGGTCGTGCGCGAGATCGCCGAGGCGACCGAGGTCGCGCCGGAGCCCGAGCCCGCGACCGCCGCATAGGATCGAGGCGATGCTCGAGACCGGGGAGAAGGCGCCGCTCGACGCGGTCGTTTGGACGACGCCGCGCGAGCGCGCGCGCATCGGCGACCTGCTCCACGATCGTCCTCTGCTTCTCCTCTTCTATCTCTTCGACTGGTCGGCCACCTGAACGACCGAGCTCGAGCTCCTGCGTGACAGGAGAGCGGAGCTGCAGGACGCCGGGGTCGAGCCGTTCGCGATCTCGCGCGACTCACCGTACACGCACGTGGCGTGGACCCAGGCGCTCGACCTCGACTTCCCCCTCCTCTCCGACTGGAACGCCGAAGCGACGGAGGGCTTCGGCGTCGCCCACGAGCACAACGGGATGCGCGACGTGTCCCGGCGGAGCGCGTTCCTCGTGGACACCGGCGGCGTCGTTCGCGGCGCGTGGGCGTACGAGTCGAGCGAGCTGCCGGACCTCGACGAGCTGATCGCGGCCGCGCGATCCTTGTAGTCGTCCGCACGATCCCGTTTACTGCGCGCATGG
Organism: Gaiellaceae bacterium; assembly: GCA_036526375.1. GTDB lineage: Bacteria > Actinomycetota > Thermoleophilia > Gaiellales > Gaiellaceae > Palsa-739. The sequence continues at coordinate 21,379 of DATCYP010000106.1, forward strand.
ATACCACTCCGATCGCTGCGGCCCCGGGCGCGAGCCGCACCTCAACGTGGGTCACCGCCGCCATTGCGGTCGTCCTCCTCGCGGTTGGCCTCACCTTCGCGCTGAACACGACGGACGCACCCACGCACGCCTTCGCGATCTTCAAGCTGATCCACGTCAGCGTTGCCGTCTTCTGGGTCGGCGGGGGCGTTTTGCTCACGGTTCTCGCGCTGCGGGCCGAGCGGGCGAAAGAGCCGGAGGAGATGGCGCACATCGCCCGTCAGGCGGCGTTCGCAGGCGAGAAGCTGTTCGCGCCGGCAGGCCTCGTCGTGCTCGCGATGGGGATCACGATGGTGATCAACTCGCCCGAGATCGGCTTCAACACGACCTGGATCGACATCGGGCTCGTCGGCTACGCGCTCACCTTCACGACCGGCATCGCCGTTCTCGCGCCGCTGGCCAAGCGAATCGTGGCGCTGCTCGAGGAGAAGGGCCCCGCCGCGCCGGAGACGCAGGCGACGATCGCCCGGATCCTGCTCGTCGCCCGGGTCGACATCGCCGTGCTGCTGCTCGTCGTGGCCGACATGCTGATGAAGCCGTTCAGCTAGCCGCAGCCCCAGTTGACATGTGACCTTTTGGTCACGTAAGATCGCCGACGTGGACGACGACCAGGTCTTCAAGGCGCTCGCCGATCCGACGCGGCGCCACCTGCTCGACCGGCTCTTCGAGCGCGACGGCCGCACGCTCACGGAGCTCGAGTCCGAGCTCGAGATGACCCGCTTCGGCGTGATGAAGCATCTGCGCGTCCTCGAGGACGCCGGGCTCGTCGTTCCGCGCCGGGAGGGCCGCGAGAAGCTCCATTTCCTGAACCCGGTGCCGATCCGGCTCATCCACGACCGGTGGATCGACAAGTACACGGAGCACCGCGTCGCGGCACTCGCAGATCTCAAGCACGAACTGGAGGAAACGGCATGACCACGCTGACCGCACAGACCACACAGGTCTACAACGTCTTCATCCGAGCCACCCCCGAGCAGGTCTGGGAGGCGATCACGAAGCCGGAGTGGACCGCCCGGTACTTCTACGGGGCACGCATCGAGGTCGGCCCCGACCGGCGCAAGGTCTACTCGCCCGACGGCGGCGACGACTGGGGATCGACGTCGGTGCAGGAGTTCGACCCGCCGCGCCGGCTCGTCCACGAGTGGAAGTCGAGCTACAACCCGGAGCTGGCCGAGGAGGAGCCCAGCCGCGTCACCTGGGAGATCGAGCCCCAGGAGGACGGGACGGTGCTCCTGACCGTCGTCCACGACCGGCTCGAGGGTGCGCTGAAGACGGCGGAGAGCGTGTCCGGCACCGGCTGGATGTTCGTCCTCAGCGGCCTGAAGACGCTGCTCGAGACCGGCGAGCCCCTCGTCCGCTGACACGACCGGCGAGACTGCGGCCACCGGGAGCGATGAGTTTCCGGTGGCCGTCCGGTCTTCTCTCCAAGAACGTCGCCGATGGGCGACACTCCCGCCAAGTCCCGCGACCGCTGAGGAGCGAATCGATGCCGAAGACACTGCTGACCGTCGCAACGCGCAAGGGCACCTTCCTGTTCGAGAGCGACGACCGCCGCGACTGGACGATGCGCGGCCCGTTCTGCGACGGGTGGCCCGTCTACCACGCCATCTACGACCGGAGCACGGACTCCATCTACGCCGCGGCCGCGAGCGAGTGGCACGGCTCTACCATCTGGCGCAGCAAGGACCTCGGCGAGACGTGGGAGCAGTCGAGCGAGGGCCTCACCTACGGCGACGACGACGGCCGCAAGATCTCGAAGGCCTCGACGCTCGCGCGCGCGGGCGACCGGCTGCTCGTCGGGGTCGAGGCGCCGGGAATCTTCGAGAGCCGCGACAACGGCGAGACGTGGTCGCTTCTCTCGACCCTGTCGGGCCAGCATGGGAGCGAGAGCTGGGACGACCCTGCGAACCAGCCGCCCGGGCATCTCGGGATCTCCGGCTTCGTCACCGACGCCGGCGAATCCGACCGGTTCTTCGCCGTCGTGCAGGGGATCGGCGCCTTCGAGACGGAGGACGGCGGCTCGTCGTGGACGCCGCGGAACAAGGGCCTCCGCCGCGACTGGCCCGGCGACTACGAGGACGTCGGCTTCTGCGTGCACAAGCTGGTGCGGTCGTCCGACCCGCAGCGGATGTACCAGCAGAACCACGTGGGCGTGCACCGCTCGGACGACGCCGGCCAGTCGTGGACCGAGATCACCGAGGGCCTGCCGGGCGACTTCGGCTTCGCCGCGGCCGTCCACCCGCACGACCGCGAGACGTTCTACGTGGCCCCGGTCGACGGACTCCACGACCGGACGATGCACGACGGCAAGCTCACCGTCTGGCGCACGCGCGACGGCGGCTCGAGCTGGCAGGACCTGCGCAACGGCCTGCCGCAGGAGAACGCGCACCTCGGCGTCCTCCGGCAGGGGATGACCATCGACACGCACGACGTCCCGGGCGTCTATTTCGGCACGAGCACCGGCCAGGTCTTCGCGAGCGCCGACGAGGGCGAGAGCTGGAACGAGATCGCGAGTTACCTGCCCTCGATCTCCTCGGTCGACGTGGCGGTGCTGGACTGACGTGGCCGACGTCAGGCTCCCAGGAACCCTCACCCCGCTCTTCCCCGGGCTGCCGCGCCGCGTCGAGGTCGAGGCTGCGACCGTGCTCGCGGCGATCGATTCGCTCGAGGCGCAGTGGCCCGGGTTGCGCGACCGGATCGTCGAGGAGGGGCCGGCCCTGCGCCGGCACCTCCACGTCTACGTCGACGGCGAGCGAGCCGCGCTCGACACGCCGGTCGCCGAGCGCTCGCGCCTCGACGTCATCGCCGCGATCAGCGGCGGCTAGCGCCCGCCCGTGCGGGCGGCCCAGATCGATGCCGGCGCCTTCGCGGTCGTCATGGCGACCGGCATCCTCGGGGTCGGCGCACGCCTCGAAGGGATCGACGCGCTCGCCGACGCCCTGCTCGCCGGCGCCTGCCTGGTCTGGCTCGCCCTTTCGTCTCTCCTGCGCTCGCGCTCGGTCCGGTCGTTCGCCGTCGTCGCCGGCACAGTGGTCGTCGGCGCCGACTTCGTGCTCGCGGGGCAGGGCGAGCTCGGACTCGCGCTCTGGTGTCTCTCGGTCGCGCTCTGGTTCGCCGTGGCGTGCACCGTTCGGATGGAGGCCGCAGGCTCGCTCCTCACCATCGTCGCGACGCAGTCGCTGAGCGTGCTCGCCGCCTCGCTGGACCGCCACCACGTGGCTCCGCTCCGAACGCCGGCGATCGCGTTCTGGGCGCTCGGCCTCGCGCTCTACCCGCTCGTCGCCGGCAGGATCGTCCACAGCTCGGTGCGGGAACGGCGCTTCAGCCCCACGCACTGGATCGTGATGGGCGCGCTCGCGATCACGACGCTCGCCGCCGCCGAGCTCTTCCTCGACCGCGCGGGGCTGGACTCCGACGTCGCGCTCGGCACGTGGATCGCCGCCTCGGCGGCGATCCCGCTCCTCGTGGTGACAGAGCTGCGCGTGCGGCGCTGGCACTACGAGATCGGCCGCTGGAGCTTCGTCTTCCCGCTCGGGATGTACGGCGTCGCAAGCCGTGTGCTCGGGAGCGCCGACGGGCGGGCAGCCCTCCGCGACGTCGGGAGCGTCTTCTTCTGGGCCGGGCTCGCAGCCTGGCTCTTCACGGCTGCGGGTCTCGCCCGCCGCGCCCGCGCCTCCTAGGGCGAAACGGCCGCCTCGGGTCGCCAGCGCCACTCGGCGACGTCGGGCGCGTCCTCGCCGTGCTCGCGCGCGTAGGCCCGCGCCCGCAGCCGGGCGTCCTCCATCTCCTGCCGCAGGTGACCCGCCCGGTCGACGAGTCCCGGCACGCGGTCGATCACGTCGATGACGAGGTGGTAGCGGTCGAGGTCGTTGAGCATGACCATGTCGAACGGCGTCGTGGTCGTG
>DATCYP010000107.1:0-5711 GCA_036526375.1 Gaiellaceae bacterium
CGGCTCGGGCCCGAACCGGATCGGCCAGGGGATCGAGTTCGACTACTGCTGCGTCCACGCCGTCACGACGTATCGCGAGCTCGGCTACGAGGCCGTGATGGTCAACTGCAACCCCGAGACCGTGTCGACCGACTACGACACATCCGACCGGCTCTACTTCGAGCCGCTCGACACCGAGTGCGTGCTGGCCATCTGCGAGCGGGAGAAGCCCGACGGCGTCGTCATCCAGTTCGGCGGCCAGACGCCGCTCAAGCTCGCGCGCGCGATCGAGGACGCCGGCTACCGCATCCTCGGCACGCCCTTCGACGCCGTCGACCTCGCCGAGGATCGCGAGCGCTTCGCGGGGCTCCTCCGCGCGCACGGCCTGCGCTCGCCGGAATGGGGGATCGCGGCGTCGTCCGACGAGGCGGTCGAGATCGCCGAGCGGATCGGCTACCCGGTCCTCGTCCGGCCGTCCTACGTCCTCGGCGGGCGCGCGATGCGGGTCTGCTACACGCCCGACGAGGTTCGCGACATGCCTCCCTTCGAACGCATCCTCGTCGACCGGTTCGTCGAGCACGCGGTCGAGGTGGACGTCGACGCGCTCTGTGACGGCGTCGACACGTACGTCGCGGCGGTCATGCAGCACGTCGAGGAGGCGGGCGTCCACTCGGGCGACTCGGCGTGCGTCCTGCCGGCGCCGAGCCTCTCCTTCGCCCAGACGCAGGAGATCGCGCGCGTCGTCCGCATCCTCGGCCGCGCGCTCGGCGCGGTCGGGCTCCTCAACGTCCAGCTCGCCGTGACCGGCGACGGCGACGTGTACGTGATCGAGGCGAACCCGCGCGCCTCGCGGACCGTTCCGTTCGTGAGCAAGGCGACGGGGGTCGAACTCGTGAAGGCGGCCTGCCGCCTCGCGCTCGGGGCGAGAATCCCGGAGCTCGGGCTCCCGCCCGAGCGGCCGCCGAGACAGTGGAGCGTCAAGGCCGCGGTGCTGCCCTTCGCGCGCTTCCCAGGCAGCGACCCGGTGCTCGGCCCCGAGATGCGCTCGACGGGCGAGGTGATGGCCAGCGCAGCCGACCTCTCGACCGCGCTCGACAAGGCGGAGCGCGCCGCCGGGCGGAGGCTGCCGCGCTCGGGCTCCGTCTTCATCTCCATCCGCGAGCCCGACCACCAGCAGGCGGTGCCGATCGCAGCGACGCTCGTCGGCCTCGGCTTCGAGCTCTACGCGACCGAGGGAACCGCGGCGACCCTGGCAGCCGCAGGGATCGCCGTGGAGCCGGTGCGGAAGCTCAGCGAGGCGACCGACGGCGAGCCGACCGTCGTCGACCTGATCCGGCGTGGCCGCTGCGACCTCGTGATCAACACGCCGGAGGGACGTAACGCCCGCTCGGACGGCTACGCGATCCGCGAGGCGGCCCTGGCCCGGCGCGTCCCCTGCATCACGACGCTCTCGGGCGCGGCGGCGGCCGTGCACGCGATCGCGACCGCACGGGCCGAGCAGGCGATGTCCCTCCAGGAACGGATCGATGCCGAGCTCGGCGTCACCCAGTCGGCATAGGGTCACCGGCTCCGAGCCCGTCGGGCCGTACACGCTGCTGCGACTCGAGCGCGGCGACCTCGATCCCGGCGTGCCGGGCCAGTTCTTCATGCTGGAGGCCCCCGGACGCCTGCTGCCACGGCCGTTCTCGCTGTGCCTCGCGCCGCCCGCCGAGCTCGCGTTCCTCGTCGACCCGATCGGGCAGGGGACGCAGGCGCTCTGCGAGCTGGCGGCCGGCGACGAGATCCGCGTGCTCGGGCCGCTCGGGCGCGGGTACCGCCTCGACGTCGTGCGGCCCTTGCTCGTCGGCGGCGGGATCGGCGTCGCTCCGCTCCCGTACCTCGCCGAGCAGCTCGGCGGCGCTCCGCCCGTCGTCCTCGGCTTCCGCAGTGCGGAGCACGCCGATGCGGCCTCGCTCCTGCCCGGAGCGGAGGTCGTCGTCGATCCCGTTCTCGTCACCGAGCTGATCGAGCCCGGCTTCGACGTCCTCGCGTGCGGGCCGGAGCCGATGCTCCAGGCCGTCGCCGCTCTGTGCCCGACCGCGCAGCTCGCGTGGGAGGCGCCGATGGCGTGCGGCTACGGCGCCTGCTACGGCTGCGTCGTCGAGATCGACGGCGCGTTGAAACGGCTCTGCCTCGAAGGCCCGGTCCTCGACGCGGCTCGCGTCCGGCCGTACGTGGCGGCGCTCGCGTGAGGATCCTCAACGCGAGCGGCTGCCTCGACGCGCTCGCGGCGCCCGACGTCGCGCGACAGCTCGACGTCTTCGCGACGAAGACGGTCACGCCGTTGCCCCGCGAGGGCAGCGTGCCGCCACGGATCGCGGAGACGGCGCACGGGATGCTCAACGCGATCGGCCTCGCGAACCCGGGTCGCCAGCGCTTCCTCGCCGAGCACCTGCCGCGCCTGCGAGAGCTCGGCGTCCCGCTCTGGGTCAGCGTCGGCGGCTTCTGCGCCGACGACTACGCGGAGAGCTGCTCGGGCCTGGCCGACATCGAGGCGATCGAGCTCAACCTCTCGTGCCCGAACGTCGACGAGGCCGCCGACTCGGCTGCGGAGATCGTCGCCGCCTGCCGCCGGGCGACCGGGCTCCCGCTCTACGCGAAGCTCTCCGCCGCGCACCCAGACGTCGCGGAGGTCGCGCGAGCGGTGGCAGCGGCCGGCGCGGACGGCCTCTCCCTCATCAACACGCTGCGCGGCGTCGCCCTCGACGGCCGCCTGCGGCCGGTGCTCGCGCGCGGTAGCGGCGGCCTCTCGGGGCCATCTCTGAAGCCGATCGCCCTCCACGCGGTCAGCGTCTGCCACGAGGCCACCGGCCTGCCGATCGTCGGCATGGGAGGGATCCAGACCGGGCGCGACGCTCTCGAGTTCGCGGCCTGCGGCGCCCGTGACGTGGCGCTGGGAACGGTCCTCTTCGCGGATCCAGGCGCTCCCGCACGCGTCCGCGAGGAGCTCGCCGCCGCGTGCGCGGACGCCGGTGTTGTCAACCCCGAAGACGCCAAAGGTCTGGCAAAAAGCCCGGAAACCGAGCGAAAAGTCCCGGCTTGAAGCTCGCGGGCTCATTGGTAAGATCGGCCGGCCGTGAGTCCGACCAAGACGCAGGCGCATGCCCCGCTCCGTTCCCTCGATCAGCGGATGGACGCCCTCAAGCGAGCGAACGACGTCCGCGTCAGACGCGCCAAGCTCAAGAAGGACCTCAAGGAGGGGAAGGTCCGGATCGAGCAGATCCTCGGTAACCCGCCCGAGTACGTCTCGACGGCGAAGGTCATCGACATCCTCATGGCCGTGCCGAAGTTCGGGCGCGTGAAGGCCGCGCGATTCCTCAACACGTGCCGGATCAGCCAGTCGAAGACCGTCGGCGGGCTTTCCGACCGGCAGCGCGCGGAGCTGATCGGCCTCTTCAACAGCCGGTAGTGGAGGCGGGTCGGATGCCGGCGGCGCTCGTGGTGACGGGCCCGTCGGGCGCCGGCAAGGGGACGCTGATCCGCGAACTCGTCGAGCGCGTCCCGGAGATCGAGGTGACCGTCTCGGCCACCACGCGCGAACGGCGGCGCGGGGAGGCGGATGGGCGCGAGTACTGGTTCCTGAGCGACGCGGACTTCCTCGAGCGCGTCGCGCGTGGCGAGTTCCTCGAGCACGTCGAGTTCGTCTCCGGACACCGGTACGGGACGCTCCGCTCCGAGCTCGCCCGGATCGCGGCGAACGGCCACGTGCCGTTGCTCGAGCTCGAGACCGAAGGCGCGCTGCGCGTGAAGCACGAGGTGCCCGGCGCCGTGACCATCTTCATCTCCGCCCGCGTCGACGAGCTCGAGCGGCGGCTGCGCGAGCGGGCGACGGAGAGCGCGGGAGAGATAGGGGAGCGGATCGAGCTCGCGCGCAAGCAGCTCGAGCAGGCTGGCGAGTTCGATCACGTGATCGAGAACGGCGACCTCGAGCGGGCGCTCGGCGAGCTGACCGATCTGGCCCGCAGCCTGCTGAGCCCCGCAGCTACCATGCCGCGGCGATGATCGAACCTCGTGTCGACGACCTGCTGGAGAACGTGGACTCGCGCTACGCGCTCGTGATCGTGGCGGCGAAGCGGGCCCGGCAGATCAACAACTACCACCACCAGCTCGGCGAGGGCACCTTCGGCGACAACCTGCCTCCGCTCGTCGAGAGCCGGTCGAAGAACTACCTGACCATGGCCCTGGAGGAAGTCTCCGAGGGCATGCTCAAGTACGACTACTCCGCGTAGCGCCGCCGGCAGGCCCGGCGCGCGTTAGGCATCGCGGCCGCGGGTAGGCATCATTTCGGCATGTCTCGCGTCCTCCTCGGTGTGACGGGCGGCATCGCCGCCTACAAGGCGTGCGAGCTGTGCCGGTTGCTCGTGAAGGAGGGCCACGACGTCGTGCCGCTCGTGACTCGCGGCGCCGAGCGTTTCGTCACGGCCGAGACCTTTCGCGCCCTCGCCCGGCGTCCTCCCGGCGACGACGTCTACCTCCATCTCACGCGCGCCGACCTGCTCGTCGTCGCGCCGTGCACGGCGAACACGCTCGCGAAGCTCGCGCACGGGCTCGCCGACAACGTCCTCACCGAGGCCGCGCTCGCGCACCGCGGGCCGATGCTCGTCGCGCCGGCCATGAACCCGCGGATGTGGGCGCATCCGGCGACGCGTGCGAACGCCGACTCGTTGCGCGCGCGCGGTGTCGTCCTCGTCGGCCCCGACGAGGGCGAGACGGCGGAGGGAGAGCTCGGCGTGGGGCGGATGGCCGAGCCGGACGAGATCCTGAGCGCCGCTCGTAAGCTGCTCATGGGAAGCGGTCCACTGCGCGGGAAGCGCATGCTCGTGTCGGCGGGCGGCACGCGCGAGCCGCTCGACGCGGTTCGGTACGTCGGCAACCGCTCGTCGGGCCGGATGGGCGTCGCGCTCGCGGCGGAGGCGCGGCGACGCGGCGCCGACGTGACGCTCCTCGCAGCGAACCTCGCCGTGCCCGCGCCGCCCGGAGTCGAGCTCGTCGAGACGCCGGCCGCCGCCGATCTCGAGCGCGAAGCGCTCCTCCGGGCGGCCGAGGCCGACGTCGTCGTCATGGCCGCGGCCGTCGCCGACTATCGGCCGGCCGAGACGCTCGCCGCGAAACGGCCGAAGGACACCGCAGCCTGGACGCTCGAGCTCGAGCCGACCACCGACGTCCTCTCCACGCTGGGCGAACGGCGACGCGACGGTCAGCTCCTCGTCGGCTTCGCCGCCGAGACGAGCGAGGCGGGTCTCGAGCGCGCCAGGGAGAAGCTCTCCCGCAAGGGCGCGGACCTCTTCGTCCTCAACGACGTCTCGCGAACCGACATCGGATTCGACGCGTACGAGAACGAGGTGACGCTTCTCACGGCCGCAGGCGAGCGACCGGTCGCGAAGGCTCCCAAGGAGGAGATCGCCTCGGCGATCCTCGACGAGGTGGAGGCGTTGATCGGCAATGGCTGAGCGCGCGATCGAACCGGCTCCGAACGGGCAGGTCTCGACGATCGTCGAGAACCTCGGGCGAGTCGTCCACGCGCCGGACGAGACGCTCCGGCTCGTCGTCCTCTGCCTCGTCGCGGAGGGGCACGCGATCATCGAGGACTTCCCGGGCGTCGGCAAGACGATGCTCGCCAAGGCGCTCGCCCGCTCCCTCGACTGCAGCTTCGCGCGTCTCCAGTTCACGCCCGACCTGCTGCCGTCGGACGT
>DATCYP010000108.1:0-7337 GCA_036526375.1 Gaiellaceae bacterium
AACGAGCGGACGCAGATCCTCTCGACCGAGAAGATGATCGACTATGCGAAACGCTCGCCGAAGCAGCGCTTCCTCGTGGCGACCGAGACGGGGATCATCCACCGCCTCGAGCGCGAGGCGCCCGGCAAGCGGTTCGAGGCCGTGCGCGACGACGCCGAGTGCCGCTACATGAAGCTGACGACGCTCGAGAAGGTGCGCGACTCGCTGCGCGACGGGAAGCACCGGATCACGGTCGAGCCGGAGCTCGCCGAGCGCGCGAGGCTCGCGATCGAGCGCATGGTCGCGATCACGTAGCTACTGCCTGACGTACGGCTTCCCGTCGGCCGCGGGCGGGATCGAGCGACCGATGAGCCCTGCGACAGCGATCAGCGTCAGCAGGTACGGCAGGGCCTCGAACAGGGTCCCGTAGGTCGCCCATGACTGGACGAACTGGAACTGGGGCGCGAGCGCGCTGGCGAACCCGAACAGCAGGCACGCTCCGAATGCGCCAAAGGGCCGCCACTTCCCGAAGATGAGCGCCGCGAGCGCGATGAAGCCGCGGCCCGCGGTCATGTTCTCGGTGAAGGAGTTCACGAAGCCGAGCGAGAGGAAGACGCCTCCCATCGCTGCGAGCCCTCCCGACGCGACGACCGCGCCGTAACGCGTCGCATAGACCGAGATTCCGACGGTATCGGCGGCACGCGGGTGCTCGCCGACCGAGCGGATGCGGAGCCCAAGCGCGGTGCGGAAGAGAAAGAGCCAGGAGAGGATGAGGACGGCGTAGCTGACCCAGATCATCAGGTTGAGATTGCCGAACACGTTCTCGAGGAAGTTGCCGAGGCCGCTCGGCGGGATCGAGGAGAGGAACGCGAGGTGGACGTTCGGGATCGCGGGGAGGTTGTTCGGCGTCCCGTTGTTGCCGTAGATGTCGTTGTAGAGGTAGCCCGTGATCCCCAGCGCGAGGAAGTTGATGGCGGTGCCGCCGACGATCTGGTCGGCGCGCAGGTGGATCGCGAAGAACGCGTGAACGAGGCCGAGAGCACAGCCTGAGGCGATTCCGATCAAGATGCCGAGCGCCCACGACCCGGTCTTGTCCGCCCCATAGGCTCCGAAGAACGCGCCGACGAGCATCATCCCCTCCAGGCCGATGTTCACCACGCCGCTTCGCTCGGAGAACATCCCCCCGAGTGCGGCATAGGTGAGCGGCGTCGCGTAGACGAGCGTGGCCGCGAGGATGGTCGACCAGATGATCACCGAGTCCAGGTTTGCGACGCTGGCTCGCGTCACGAACAGAGCCGCGACGATGCCGATCGCTCCTGAGACGATTGCGCCCCAGCCGAGCCGCTTACGCCCCTGCGCGATGGTGAGTGCACCGCACGCTGCGCCGGCCGCGCCGAGGATCACGGGTACCGCGACGTTCCGCACCGTCTCGGGCGGTACCACGAGCCAGACGGCGACGACCCCGAGCACGACGCCGACGATCCCGACCGCGCGCGGGTCGCGGACCTCCTCGAAGCGAGCGGCGATGGCGCTCAATCGGCCACCGGGGCCGCGGTTGGGACGGCGCGTCGGCGCTTGACCTTGCGGCGCAGGTTCCAGACATACAGGATCAGGAGGTCGGCCCCGACGAAGAGGACGACCAGTCCCTGGATGATCCGGGTCAGGTTGCCTGCCAGCTCTGGCGGGAAGACGCTCGGGTCCAGGTTCCGGCTCGCGGTGCCGTTCACGAGGCCTGCGAAGAGCACTGCCGCGAAGAACGTCCCGATTGCCGTATTGCGGCCGAGCAGGGCGACGGCTATGCCCGTGAACGCGATTTGCGACGCCGTCGTGATCGTCGTCACGTCCAGCCTGAACTGCCAACCGAGGATGTCGAGGGCTCCCGCCATTCCCGCGAACCCGCCGGAGATCGCCATGGCGACGAAGTAGTTCCGCGCGACGCCGATACCCGCGCCCTGGGCGGCGTCGGGGTTGAGGCCGACTGCACGCACCTCGAACCCCAGCGTCGTCCGGCGCAGGACGATCCAGTACAGGACGATCATCGCTATGGCGATGAAGAACCCGATGTCGAGCCCTTGCAGCAGCGGGTTGCCCCAGAAGACGTGGAGATGGGCATTCGGAGCGATCTGGCGCGAGACCGGCACGCCGGGCTGGCTCGGGTCCTGGAACGGGCCGCCGAAGCCGATCAGGTAGCTGCCGACCCAGATCGCGATCCAGTTGAGCATGATCGTCGAGATCACCTCGTGGGCGCCGACCGTCGCGCGCAGAAGTCCCGCGATTCCACTCCAGACCGCTCCCGCGAGGCTGGCCGCGACGATCGCGACGACGACGTGCACCGGACCCGGGAGCGACGCGAACCACACGCCCATCTGCGTGCCGGTGACGATCCCGACGATGTACTGGCCCTGCCCACCGATGTTGAAGAGGCCGCAACGGAAGGCGAACGCGACGGCAAGCCCGGTGAGCGCGAGAGGGATGAAGAGCAGGCCGGTCTCCTGCAGGTTGAAAGCGGCCGTCTGGCGGGCGACGCCGTGTACCCACGGAAAGAGCCAGTTCAGGCCTGCACCGTTGAAGATCGCGCGGTAGGTCTGCAGTGGGTTGTGACCCGTCACGAGGACGACGAGGCCGGCGACGAGGAAGGCGACGATGGCCGTCACCAAGGGTGTGACGATCCCGCCGGCCCTGTGCCAGAGAGCGAAGCGCGTCGCGAAGCCCGGGTCCGTAGGCACCGGCGACTCGGGCTTCGGCGGCTCCGGCTGCGGCGCCTGCTCGGTCACGCGAGTGCCTCCGCCTGGCTCACGCCGCCCGTCATCGCCAGGCCGAGCTCCTCCTCGCTAGCCCCCGGGCCGTACTCGCCGACGAGCCTGCCTTCATAGATGACGAGAATCCGGTCGGAAAGGGAGCGGATCTCGTCCAGCTCGAGCGAGATCAGAAGAACCGCCTTCCGCGCATCACGCTCTTCGACGAGTCGACGGTGGACGTACTCGATCGCCCCGACGTCGAGGCCGCGGGTCGGCTGCGCTGCCACGAGCACCCGCGGGTCGGTGCTGATCTCGCGCGCGACGACGACCTTCTGTTGATTTCCCCCGGACAGGGATCCCGCCAACGTCTGCGGTCCCCCGCCGCGGATGTCGAACTCCTCGATCAGCCTGCGCGCGCGCGCAACGATTCGATGCGGCCACAGCCAGCCGAAACGCGACTCAGGAGGCTCGCGATAAGCGTGCAGGGAGAGGTTCTCGCCGACGGTGAAATCGAGCACGAGCCCGCGCCTCTGCCGGTCCTCCGGGATGTGACCGACTCCGGCTTCGATGAGATCCTTCGGTCCTGCGCGGGTTACGTCTTTCCCCCCGACGACGATGCGGCCGTCGGTCGGGTGGCGCAGACCGACGAGCGCCTCGATGAGCTCCGTCTGTCCGTTGCCGTCGATGCCCGCGATGCCGACGATCTCGCCGGCCCGGACCTCGAACGACATCCCGTGCACGGTCTCGAGGTCGCGGTCGTCTCGAACGTGCAGATCTTCCACGGCCAGCAGGGCCTCGCCGGGATCGGGCGGGCGCTTCTCGACGCGGAGCAGGACATCCCGACCGACCATCGCACGCGCGAGCGACTGCTGCGTGGCGTGGGCCGCCGCGAGCGTCTCGACGACCTTCCCCCGCCGTAGCACGGTGATCCGGTCGGCGATCTCGAGCGCCTCGTTCAGCTTGTGGCTGATGAAGATGATCGAAATCCCCTCGCGTCGCAGTGTGCGGAGGATCTCGAACAGGTCCGAAGCCTCCTGCGGCGTGAGGACCGCCGTGGGCTCGTCGAGAATGAGGATGCCGGCGTTGCGATACAGGGCCTTCATGATCTCGACCCGCTGTTGCTGGCCGACCGTGATCTCGTCGACCCGCGCGTCCGGATTGACCGCGAACTTGAAGGTCCGCGCGACCTCCTCGACACGTCGCCGCGCCGCACGCTCGTCGAGGAACACGCCGCTCCTGACGGGTTCGTGACCGAGCACGATGTTCTCCGCGACCGTCATCACGGGGATCAGCATGAAGTGCTGGTGCACCATCCCGATCCCCGCCTCGATCGCCTCCTTGGCCGACGAGAACGAGACGTGGCGACCCTCGAGGAGGATCTCTCCCTCGTCCGGCCGATAGAGGCCGTAGAGGATGTTCATCAGCGTCGACTTCCCGGCCCCGTTCTCGCCCAGCAGCGCGTGGATCTCGCCACGGCGAAGGTCGAGGTCGACGCCGTCGTTCGCGAGCACGCCGGGGAACCGCTTCGTGATGCCGCGCAGTTCGAGGACCGGTGTCGCGTCTTCCATGGCGTTGCGGTAGGGAGCGGGCGCCCGGCCCGCTCCCTTACCGTTCAGGCCGATTAGGCGCCTGGGTACGTCGTCGGCACCTTGATCTGGCCCTTCGCGATCTTCTTCGCGATCGCGTTGACCTTCTTCGTGATCAAGGCGCGGTCCTTCTTCGACACCTTCTTGCTGAGCGGCGCGTAGCCGACGCCCTTGTTCCTCACCGTGAACGTCGTGTCGGCGTTCCCCTTGATGCTGCTGGGGTTCTTCTTGAACGCCTTGATGATGTCGTAGACGCCGACGTCGACCTTCTTCAGCGCCGAGGTGAGCATGAAGGAGCCGAGGAACCCTTGGTTCGCGTCGACCCCGATGCCCCAGATGTGCGCCTGCTTCGCGGCGCTGAGGCCGCCGAGCCCGCAGCCGCCCGCCGCCTCGAAGACGATGCCGGAGCCGCGCGAGATCTGGTTCTGCGTCGTGACCTTGCACTTCGTCTGGTCGTTGAACGTCGGGTCGTTCGCCATGTTCAGGAACACCTTCACGTGCTTGTTCGCCTTCTTGGCGCCCGCCCGGAAGCCCGCGAGGTAGTGCACGATCGCCGGCACGGGGTTCGCCCCGACGGCGCTGACGATCTGCTTGTGCTTGTGCGGGTGGAGGTGGATCATCAGGCCCGCGATGTACCCGACGAGGTAGCCCGCCTCCTGCTCCCTGAAGATGATTCCGTGGTAGTTGGTCTGACCGGCGCACTTGTTGCCCGATGCGCAGATGGACCCGTGGTCGATGTCCACGCCTGCGAAATGCGTGCTCGGGAAGGACGGATCGACCTGCCCGAAGTCCTGGAAGAAGTTGAAGCCGACGCCGATCACCAGCCCGTAGCCGTCCTTCGCGGCGGCTTGGAGGTTCGGGAGGCGCTCATCCGACGTGCTCGTGATGAAGATGCGGCCCTTGATGCCGAGCTGGGCCTGCGCCCTCTTGAAGCCGACATTGGCGAGATGGTTGAAGCCCTTGTCGTTGAGACCGCCGATGTCGGTCACCACCGCAACCTGCGAGGCGCTGACCGTCCGCGCCTTTGGGGTCGTCCGACCGCCAAGCGCGGTGCCGACCGCAATCGCAGCGGCAAGCGCAGCGACACCTGCCGCCAGTACCCAGCGTGAAACCCTCACGTGCCCTCCTCGTTCGTCGTAATCCCCAGGTTCGTCAAAACCCGATCGGGCGATCCTAGCCCCATATCCGACGTATCGGAAGGGGTGTGGTTAGGCCGAACTACTCGGCGGCGGCGTACGTGTGGTACTGGCTCTCGTCGACGAGCACGCGGCGCGGCTTCGAGCCCTCGTAGCCGGAGACGATCCCGCGCCGCTCGAGCATGTCGATGAGCCGACCCGCGCGCGTGTAGCCGACGCGCAAGCGCCGCTGCAGGAGGGAGACCGAGGCCGACTGGGTCTGCACCACGACCTCGATCGCCTTGTCGAGGAGCGGGTCGTCGTCCGGGTCGAAGTCGCCGTGCTCGCCGTCGTCGCCGTCCGGATCGGCGAAGACCTCCGGCAGCTCGAGGTAGCTCTCGTCGAGCTCCTGCTCGCGCTGCCGGGTCTGCTCGACGACGAGCGCGATCTCCTCCTCGGTCACGAACGCGCCCTGGACCCGCTGCAGCCGCGAGGTGCCGAGCGGCTTGAAGAGCATGTCGCCCTGGCCGAGCAGCGACTCGGCACCGCCGGAGTCGAGGATCACGCGCGAGTCGGTCTGCGACGAGACGGCGAACGCGATGCGCGACGGGACGTTCGCCTTGATCATCCCGGTGATCACGTCGACGGACGGGCGCTGCGTCGCGAGCACGAGGTGGATGCCGACGGCACGCGACTTCTGCGCGAGCCGGATCACGGCGTCCTCCACCGCCTGCGGCGCGACCATCATCAGATCGGCGAGCTCGTCGATGACGACGAGGACGTACGGCAGCGTGGGCTCGCCGCGCCGGCGGAACTCGCGGTTCGCCTCGGTGATGCTCCGCGCGCGCACCGACGAGAGGCGCTCGTAGCGGCGCTCCATCTCGGCGAGACAGTTGGCGAGGACGGCGCTCGCCTCCTTCGGACTCGACACGACGGGGGTGAGCAGGTGCGGCACCGACTCGAAGTGGCTGAGCTCGATCCGCTTCGGGTCGATGAGGATGAGGCGCACGTCGTCCGGCGTCGCCCGCAGGAGGACGGACGTGAGGAGCGTGTTGAGGCAGCCCGACTTGCCCGAGCCCGTCGTGCCGGCGACGAGCAGGTGCGGCATCCGCGCGAGATCGGTCCAGACAGCGGCGCCGGAGATGTCCTTTCCCAGCCAGACGGAGACCGGGCTCGCCGTCGCCGGCAGGGGCTCGAAGATGTCGCCCAGGGTGACGAGGTTCGGCGAGAGGTTCGGGAGCTCCACCCCGACCGCCTGCTTGCCGGGGATCGGCGCGAGGATCCGGATCTCGGTCGTCGCGAGCGCATACGAGAGGTCGTCCTTCAGAGCCGCGACCTTCGCCACCTTCGTCCCCGGCGCGAGCTGGAGCTCGTAGCGAGTCACCCGCGGGCCGGAGATCTGGCCGATCACCGTGGCCTCGACGCCGAAGTGCGCGAGCGTCTGCACGAGCAGCTCGGCGACGCGCGCCGCCGTCTCGCCCGACTCGTCCCCGCGCTCCGGGGAGACGCGCAGGACACCGGGATCGGGCAGCCGGTACTCGACGTTCTCCGAGGTCACCTCGTCGAACAGCGGCGGCGGCTCCTCGAGCAGCGACGGCGGCTCGGTCTGCAGCGGCGCGGGCTGCGTGCCGGCGTGCGGCGGCGGGGCACTCTCGCCCACGACGTCCGGGAAGGCGGAGACCGCGTCGACTGGAGGCGTCAGCAGCGGAGCCGGACGCACCGGCGCGGAACGGTTCGCAGGCTGCGGGCGCTGATTCCGCGCGCGCGCCCGGCGCGCCGCATGGTGAAGCCCACGCCCGGACCGTCGCAACACCGCTCCGAGCGAGGCGCCCGAGAGCAGCAGCGAGCCGACGAGCATGAGGAAGACGCCGAGCAGCAACGACCCTGTGGCGCCGATCGCGATCCCGACCGCCCCGCCG
>DATCYP010000109.1:0-4564 GCA_036526375.1 Gaiellaceae bacterium
CGATCGCCCGGCCGATTCCCCGAGTCCCCCCGGTGACCAGCACCGAGGCACCTTTGAGGCTCATCGCCGGAAGGGCAGCGGCTCGTCCGCAGGCGCCGAGCTCGGCAGCTCGCTCCAGCCGGGCCGCGTGCGCGGCTCGCGCGTGCGGTCCGCCGCCTTCGAGGACGCGTGCCCGAGCCGGTCGAGCAGCTCGATCTTCTCCTCCGCATACCTGCGCACCGGGTCGTCCTCCGGCAGGTCGAGAACGAGCTCGCGCACGCGCGCACGGAGCTGGTCGGCGAAGGGGGGCGTCGCGGGCCCTACGAGCTCGTCGATATCCGCGATGGTCGGCTGCGGCATCGCAGCGGAGCCTAACGCCC
The DNA here is from genome assembly GCA_036526375.1 of Gaiellaceae bacterium. Taxonomy (GTDB): domain Bacteria; phylum Actinomycetota; class Thermoleophilia; order Gaiellales; family Gaiellaceae; genus Palsa-739. The sequence continues at coordinate 360 of DATCYP010000109.1, forward strand.
GGAGCCCCGCAGGCGGCTCGGTCTACCGGCCGGGCGTCGGCGGCTCTGCTGCCGATGCCTCCAGCCTGCAGGTACGTTCGCGGGCGTGCGGCGCCCGTCGATCGTCGATGTCATGTTGCTCGGGACGGTGCTCCTGTGGGCGCTCAACATCACCGTCACGAAGTACATGTTCGAGCACGGCTGGCTGCCGCTCGCGTACGGGACGATCCGCTACTTCGCGGCGATCGCGCTCTTCTGGATCTTCACCCACCGGCGAGAGCGGTCCTTCCGGGTCGCGCGGGCGGACCTGAGATACGTCCTGCTCGCGGCGCTCTTCATCTTCCTCAACCAGGTCTGCTTCGTGTACGGCGTGAAGCTCGCTCACGCCTCGACGGTCGCTCTGCTGCTCGGCGCGACGCCGGTCTTCATCGGGCTGATCTCGGTCGTGCTCGGACTCGAGGCGCTGTCGCCCGCGTTCTGGGTCGGCGCGCTGCTCACGTTCGCGGGTGTCGGGCTCATCGCCGCCGGCGCGACCGGTGGGCTCGGCAGCTCGCTGGGCGGCGACCTGATCGCGATCCTCACGGCCTTCACATGGGCGGCGTACACGGTCTCGATCAGGCCGCTCATGCGTCGCTACTCGCCGTACCGGATCAGCGCGCTCGTGCTCGCGATCGGCTGGGTGCCGCTCGCCGCGGTCGCTCTCGCCTCGGGACAGCTCGCCGACCAGTCGTTCTCCTTCGGCTGGAAGGTGTGGCTCGGGTTCGGCTACGCGGTGGTCGGCCCGCTCTTCCTCACGAACATCCTCTGGTTCACCGCGATCGACCGCGTCGGCCCGTCGCGCGCGTCGCTGTTCGGCAACCTCCAGCCGTTCTTCGCCGTCTTCTTCGCCCTCGTCCTGCTCGGCGAGAGCCTGCACACGCTCGAGATCGCCGGCGGGATCCTGATCTTCGCGGGGATCGCGTACGAGCGGATGCGGCGAACGAGGGTCGAGACGCTTGACAGCGTCTCCTGATTTATCTATAAAGCTAGATATATGGCGTTGATCGAGTTCCATCTCGACTCGAGGTCCGGTGTACCGACCTACCTCCAGCTCGTGCACCAGGTCCGCCATGCCGTGCAGCTCGGGATCCTCGGGCCCGGCGATCAGCTGCCGACGGTCAAGGAAGTCGTCACGAGCCTGGCCATCAACCCCAATACGGTTCTCAAGGCGTACGGCGCGCTCGAGAGCGAGGGAATCGCCGAGGGCCGGCGCGGCCAGGGGACGTTCGTGAAGACCTCTGCGCCGTCGCCGCTCGGCGACGATGTCCGGAAGCTCCGACGCTCGTTGCGCAACTGGTTCGGGCAGGCGCGCGCGGCCGGTCTCGACGAGCAGGCGATCGAGGCGCTCCTCTCGGAGCAACGAAGCTCCGCGAGGCAGGTGGCGTGAGCGCCGCCCTCGAGACCCAAGGCCTCGGCCGCCGCTACGGCTCGCAGGCGGCGCTCCAGGACTGCACGCTCGAGATCCCGCGCGGCAGCGTGACCGCCCTCGTCGGCCCGAACGGTGCCGGCAAGACGACGCTCCTTCGCCTCGCGGTAGGGCTCACGCGGCCGAGCGCCGGCTCGGTGCGCGTGCTCGGGCTCGACCCGCAGGCGGACGCCGCCGAGGCGCTGCCGCGCGTCGGCTTCCTCGCGCAGGAACACCCGCTCTACGCCGGTTTCACGGTCGAGGAGATGCTGCGCGTCGGGCGCGAGCTCAACCCCGGCTGGGACGAGGAGGCGGCTCGCGTACGCGTTGCCGGGATCGGGTTGCCGCTGAGGAAGAAGGTGCGAAGCCTCTCGGGCGGGCAGCGCGCACAGGTTGCGCTGACGCTCGCGCTTGCGAAGCGGCCGGAGCTCCTTCTGCTGGACGAGCCGGTCGCATCGCTCGACCCGCTCGCCCGGCGCGAGTTCATGCAGTCGGTGCTCGAGGCTGTTGCCGAGCGCGAGCTCACGGTCGTCCTCTCGTCGCACATCCTCGCCGACCTCGAACGCGTCTGCGACCGCCTCGTCATCCTCGCCAGAGGACGGACGCAACTCGTCGGCTCGATCGAAGAGATCGTCGCTTCGCACCGCTTGCTCACGGGACCGCGCGACGAGGCGGAGAACGTGTCGCGCATGCACGAGGTCGTGCGCGAGAGCCATGCGGAGCGCCAGACCACGCTGCTCGTGCGGGCGAACGGGCACGTCTACGACTCCCACTGGGCTGTGCACGATCTCGACCTCGAGGAGATCGTCCTCGCCAACCTAGGCCAGGACGCGGCCCGCCGGCGCGAGGCGGTGCTGTCGTGACCTGGCTCAGCTGGCGGCAGCAGCGGACGGAGACGCTGATCACGGCGGGGCTGCTAGCGCTGCTCGGCGTCGCGTTCATTCCCTCCGGGATCCACATGGCGGATCTCTTCGCGCAGCAGCACATCGGGCGCTGCGTGAACCGGCAGACCGACGCCTGCAGCTTCATCATCGGAAACTACGCCAACAGCGGAGGCTTCATCCGCAGCCTCCTCACCGGCGGCTGGCTCAACCTCATCCCGGGACTGATCGGCGTTGCGCTCGCGGTGCCGCTGCTACTCGATCTCGAGAACGGCACGGTCAGGCTCGCGTGGACGCAGAGCATTACGCGCCGGCGCTGGATCGCGACGAAGGGCAGCCTCGCCATTGGCACCGTTCTGGCCGCGGGCGCCGGCTTCAGCGTTCTCTTCACCTGGTACCAGCAGCCCTTCGACCGGATCTGGGGGCACTGGGACGAGTTCGGCTTCGAGGGAATCGTGCCGCTCGCGTACATGCTATTTGCGATCGGGCTCGCGCTCGGGATCGGCGTTCTGTGGCGCCGGACCGCGGCCGCTATGGTCGTCGCTTTCGGCGCCTACGTCGCAGCGCGCCTGTTCGTCCAGAACTGGCTGCGCCAGCGCCTCGTCACCCCCCTGTCGGCGACGTGGGGCCCGCACGCCTCCGGGCCGAGCATCAGCCACGCCTGGGTGATCACGGAAGGGCCGAGCGACAGAGCCGGGCATCTGTTCAGCGACAACTCCAACGTGATCCAGCTGTGCGCGAGGGCATCGGGAACCGGGCCGAAGGGCGGCAGAGGACTCGACCCCGCCTGCATGGCCCGGCACGGCGCCGGCTTCACGCATCTCGTCTACCAGCCGGCGAGCCGCTACTGGGAGATCCAGAGCCTCGAGTTCGCGCTCTTCGGGGGCATCGCACTGGTCCTCCTCGCCTTCGCCACGTGGCGGCTTCTCCGCGCCGACTGAAGCGGAGGCATAATCGGCCCATGGCCGAAGACTTCATGCCGCTCAACGGCTGGGACCACGTCGAGCTCTGGGTCGGCAACGCAAAGCAGGCTGCCTACTTCTACGAGCACGCCATGGGCTTCACCCGGACGGCGTATGCCGGTCCCGAGACGGGAGTCCGCGACCGCGCCTCGTACGTGCTCGAGCAGGGAGACGTCCGGTTCGTGGTCACGAGCGCGCTGCGGGAGGAGCACGAGATCACGAGGCACCACGCGCGGCACGGCGACGGCGTCCGCGACATCGCGCTCACCGTGCCGGACGCGACCCAGGCGTACCGCGAGGCCGTCTCGCGCGGCGCGCGCAGCGTGATGGAGCCGCGGCGCGACGAGGACGAGTTCGGAACGGTCGAGCGCGCGGCGATCGCGACCTACGGCGACACGATCCACACCTTCGTCGACCGTGCCCACTACGGCGGGCCGTTCCTGCCGGGCTACGTCTCGGTCTCGGAGAACGGTCACGCCGATCCAGGTGTCGGCCTCCTCAACATCGACCACATCGTCGGCAACGTCGAGCTCGGCCGGATGAACCACTGGGTCGAGTTCTACGAGCGCGTCTTCGGGATGACGAACATCATCCACTTCGGCGACCAGCAGATCCACACCGAGTACTCGGCGCTCATGTCGAAGGTGATGTCGGACGGCGGCGGGAAGATCAAGTTCCCGATCAACGAGCCGGCAGAGGGCAAGCGCAAGAGCCAGATCGACGAGTACCTCGAGTTCTACGAGAGCGCCGGCGCGCAGCACATCGCGCTCGCGTCGAGCGACATCGTCGGCAACGTCGAGCTCGGCCGCATGGAGCACTGGGTCGAGTACTACGAGCGCGTGTTCGGGATGACCGAGATGATCCACTTCTCCGACGAGGACATCTCGACCGAGTACTCGGCGCTGATGAGCAAGGTGATGACCGACGGTCAGGGGAAGG
>DATCYP010000110.1:0-37461 GCA_036526375.1 Gaiellaceae bacterium
CGACCCGCTCGACGCGCTCGTGCTCGTCTCCGACCCGACCTTCCCCGGCTGCCGGATCCGGGTGCGCGCGATCGGCGTCTTCCACATGTCCGACGAGAAGGGGCCGGACGAGAAGCTCCTCTGCGTGCCGGTCGGCGCCTCCGAGTTCGAGCGGGTGGCGGACATCCACGACGTCCAGAACGAGCTGCGCGACGAGATCGAGCACTTCTTCCAGCGCTACAAGGATCTCGAGCCGTCGAAGCGGACCGAGACGCGCGGCTGGGGCAACCGCGACGAGGCGGAGAAGATCCTCGCGGCGGCGCGCGAGCGGGCCTAGGCCGGCTGGAGAGAAGCGAGCCGCTCGCGCACGCCCCGGGCGAGCGGAACGATCCCCTTCTTCTCGTATCGGTCGAGAGCCGCGGCCCAGGCCACGACCGCCTCGGCAGCGCGACCGGCGGCCGCGAACACCTCGGCGAGATCGGCGAGCGCGTCACCCTGTGCCTGCAAGCCGTCGGTCCTCTGGGTCAGCCGGACGGCTTCGCGCGCGAGCCGTTCGGCCTGGGCGTGCTCTCCCCGGCTCGCGTGAACCCGTGCCAGCACCTGCCGCCAGAGCGCCTGCGCACCGATGTCCTGGTCTTCGACGACCTCGCGGCCGAGCTGCGCCGCCTGCTCGGCCTCGTCGTACCGCCCGAGTGCGCACAGCTCACGCCCGAGCATCGGCCCATAGGTCGCGAGAAACCCACCGGAATCTTTCGCTCTCAGCCACTCGCACACCGCGGCCAGACGGCGTCCGGCGTTCTCGTGATCGCCGGTCAAGGCGGCGATCTCAGCCATCACCCAGTCGCAGGCCCAACTCCCGCCACGCTCGCCGAAATGGGCGTCGGCTTCGTCCGCCTGCGGCAGCGCCTCATCGAAGCGCCCCAACATCGCCAGGAACCAGGCGCGGCAGAGGTGCCACCATGGCGAGAGCGCCTCGTGTCGTTCGAGCCTCGCCAGTGCTTCCTCCGCAGGCTTCGAGCCGTGGGCCAGGGCCACCCACAAGAAGCCGCTGTTCGGAGACGGCCGGCCGGCGATCCCTGCGTGGCGCAGCGACTCCTCGATTGCGCGTGCCCAGTCGTCGTATCGCGTGCGGGGATTCGCGACCCCGAAACCGAGCACGTACCAGACGTGCGCCAGGCCGGCGTGGTCCTCCGCCTCCTCGAGGAGGGACAGGGCGGTGAGCGCGAGTGCCTCGAGCCGATCGGGCGGAGACGGATCGTCCGGGTCTCCTCGATAGAAGACGGTGAGCGTACGAGCGAGAGCCTCACCCGCCGCATCCCCGGCAGCCGCCGCCCGCTCCGCCGCCTGCTCGGCGGCCGCCGCGCCCTGTCCCTCGTCGCCCGAGATCGCCTGAGCGAGATCGAGCTCGAGATTCACATCGAGCCGCAGTGGGCGCGTCAGGGCGAGTGCTCGCCCCAACAAGCCCGCGGCGGCCTCATCCTCACGAGACTGCGCGCGGCGGCCGGCGGCAGCGAGCAGCTCACCCGCGCGCAGCGCGAGCTCAGGATCCGGCCTCCCGAGCTCCTCCCGGTAGCGGACCGCCTGTTCGAGGTGGTAGCCGACGAGCTCGTCCGACTCGACCAGCGCTCGCTTCCGGTCGAGCCAGTCGGCGAACCGGCGATGCAGATCCGCCCGGACGCTCTTGGGCAGAGCCTCGTACGCGGCGTCGCGGATCAGGAGATGGCGGAACCGGAACGCGTCCTCGCCGGGGAACTGGGGACTGTCGGGGCGGATGAGCTCGTGCCGGACGAGTGCGGCCAGCCTCGGCAGGACCTCGCCCTCCTCGGGCGCGAGCGCCTGCACGGCGCCCCGGTGGAAGATCTCGCCCTCGACCGCTCCCCGCTCGAGCACCGCGCGCTCCTCCGGAGCGAGCCCGTCGAGACGCGCGGCGATCAGGGCGCGGAGCGTCGGCGGCACCTCGAGCTCGCCGTCCTCGGTCGCCAGCGCCAGCATCTCGGTGATGAAGAGTGGGTTGCCGCCGGCGGCCCGGATGACCTTCTCCCGGAACCCCGCCGGCAGACCGGCCCCGATCAGCAGATCCGCCTGGTCGGGAGGAAGCGGCTCGAGCCGCAGTGGCGGCGACCACGCAGGGCGGCGCTCGAGTAGCTCCGGCCGCGCCATGCAGAGCAGGAACAGCGGCGCGCCCGTCGAGAGCAGCGCGGTCGACTCGACCAGGTCGAGGAACGTCTCCTCGCCCCACTGCAGATCGTCCAGCGAGACGACGAGCGGCGCCTGCTCCTCGAGGAGCTTCCGGAAGGCCCACGCGATCTCGTCCGGGCTCGTGGGACGCTGGCTCTCGCCGAGCAGCGACCGCAGCACGCCGGCGGCCTCTTCGTCGGACGGCAGCGCAGCGAGCTGCTTCACGATCTCGACCACGGGCCAGTACGTGATGCCCTCGCCGTAGGGGAGGCAGCGCCCGCGCACGACGCGCGCCGCCTCGACTCCTGCGAGCGCCTCGGCCACGAGGCGCGACTTGCCGACGCCGGGATCGCCGACGATGGTGACGAGTTCGCAGCGCGGGCCGCCGAGTGCGCGCTCCCACGCGTCGGCGAGCTGCTCCAGCTCACGCTCGCGCCCGACGAACCGCGAGGAGTGGGAACGCTCGACTGCCTCGCGTACGGCGAGCAGGCGATGCGCCGGCACGGGTTCGCGCTTGCCCTTCAGCTCGAGCCGCTGCTCCTCGCCCACTTCGACCGCGGCTTCGACGAGCCCGAGCGTCTCGCCGCCGATGAGCACCTCTCCCGGCTCCGCCGCCTGCTCCAGCCGCGCCGCCACGTTCACCGCGTCCCCGGTCGCCAGCCGTTCCTCGGTGCCGGTCAGCACCTCTCCGGTGTTGACGCCGATCCGGCCCTCGACGCCCAGCTCCGGCAGCGCATCGCGCATCTCGACAGCGGCGCGGCACGCGCGCAGTGCGTCGTCCTCGTGCGCGACCGGCACCCCGAACACCGCCATCACCGCGTCGCCGATGAACTTCTCCACGGAGCCGCCGTGCAACTCCACGATCGCCTTCATCCGCTCGAAGTAACGCGCCAGCAGCCCCTGCAACGCCTCGGGATCCACCGACTCGCCGAGCGCCGTCGAGCCGACCACGTCGCAGAACAGCACCGTCACGACCTTGCGGTGCGCGCCGTCCACCACAAGCCGAGGCTAGAGCAAGGGCCGCGTAGGATCAATGCATGGCGCCCGAGCCGATCGACCTCCGCCACCTCGGCCGCGAGCGGGTCATCGCGAGCTACGTCCTCGACACCGACGACGGGCCGGCGCTCTTCGACTGCGGGCCCTCGACGACCATCGACGCGCTCAAGGCGGGCCTCGCCGATCGCGGGCTCGCGCTCACCGACGTCCGCCACCTGCTGCTCAGCCACATCCACCTCGACCATGCGGGAGCGGCCGGCTCTCTCGTCCGCGAGCACCCGGCGCTGCAGGTGCACGTCTCGCCGATCGGTGCGCCGCACCTCGTCGATCCCGCCCGCCTGGAGAAGAGCGCGCGCCGCCTCTACGGCGACAGCTTCGACTCGCTCTGGGGAGAGCTCGCGCCGGTGCCGCAGGAGAACGTCCATGCGCTCGACGGCGCGGTGCTCGGGCTCGCGTCGTTCCCGACGCCGGGCCACGCGTCCCACCACGTCTGCTACCTCGATCCCGACGGGACGCTCTACGCGGGCGACGCGTGCGGCGTGCGCGTCCTCCCCGGCCGCTTCGTGATGCCGCCGACGCCGCCGCCGGAGGTCGATGTCGAGGCGTGGGAGACGACGCTCGACGAGATCGAGCGGCGCGCCCCCGAACGGCTCGCGCTCGTCCATTTCGGCGTCGTCGACGACGTCGGGCGCCACCTCACCGAGCTGCGGCTCGCGTTGGCGGACTGGTCGGAGTCGGTCGAGGGCGGCGCGACGGAGGAGGAGTTCGTCGAGTACGCGCTCGCGCAGCTCGCGGACTCCGGCGAGGACGTCGAGGCGTACGCGCAGGCGATGCCGTTCTGGCAGTCCTACCGCGGTCTCGAGCGCTGGGCCGCGAAACGAGCCGAGCGCTTGTCAGCCGGCTCGTAGCGCGTCACGATCCGGATCGTGGCCGGCCCGTTCAGCCTTCCCGCGTTTCGGCTTCTCTTCTCGGCGCGTGCGATCTCGTACGTCGGGACGTACCTCGCGCCGATCGCGGTCGCGTTCGCGATCCTCCGCCACGGTGGCGGCGCGACCGCCGTCGGCCTCGGCTTCGCCGCCTGGACGCTGGCGCAGGTGGCGATGCTCGCCTTCGGCGGCGTCGTCGGCGACCGGGTGCCGCGGCGCGCGGTGATGATCGGCTCCGACGTCGCGAGCACCGCCGTGCGCACCGCGATGGGCGTGCTGCTCGTGTCCGGACACGTCCAGATCTGGGAGCTGATCGCGCTCCAGGGGTGCGGCGGCGCCGCGGTCGCCTTCTACTCGCCGGCGTCGTACGGGCTCGTGCGGGAGGTCGTGCCCGAGGATCAGCTCCAGCGGGCGAATGCGCTGCTCGCCATCGCCCGCTACGCAGCCTTTCCGCTCGGCACGGCGGTCGGCGGCTCGATCGTCGTCCTGATCGGAACCGGCCCCGCGCTGCTCGTCGACGCCGGGACGTATGCGACGAGCGCCCTTCTCCTCTCGCGGATCGACGTCGAGTCGATCGCCAAGGCGGGTGCCGGCTTCATCCGCGAGCTCCGCGAGGGCTGGGGCGCCTTCGTCGAGCAGACCTGGGTCTGGGTGCTCGTCCTCTACGTCTCGCTCTACTTCCTGATCACGTACGCGCCGTTCTTCGTGCTCGGCCCGTACGTTGCGCAGCACTCGATGCACGGCGCCGCATCCTGGACGTTCGTGGCGACCGGCGAAGCGGTCGGCTCGCTGCTCGGCGCCCTGGTGGGCCTGCGCTGGCGGCCGCGTATGCCCATGGTCACCACCGGGCTGTTCCTCATGGTCAGCGCGGTCCAGAACCTCGTCCTCGCGTTCCATCCCGCGACGCTCCTGCTCACGCCCGCCGCGGCCGGGTCGGGGTTTGCGTTCGCCCTCGGCTCGATCGTCTGGGACACGACCCTGCAACGCGCGATCCCGCCGGAGAAGCTCGCCCGCGTCGCGTCGTACGGCTGGATGGGCGCAATGGTCTTCCTCCCGGCCGGCTATGCGCTCGCGGGCCCCATCTCGATGGCGATCGGACTCAAGGCCTACCTGCTGATCGCCGCCGGGTGGATCGTCGTGAGCACGCTCTTCGTCATCCGCCTGCGCGCCGTCCGCGAGGTCGGGCTCGAGGAGCCCACCGACGCCGTGCCGGTACCGGCGCAGTAACCTCGGCGGCGTGCCGGCGGTTCCCGTTCCCCCCGAGGTCGACGCATTCCTGGCGCGGCCGAATCCCGCTGTCGTCGCCACCGTGAGCCCGAGCGGCGCTCCTCATACGGCGGCCACCTGGTACGACTGGGAGGACGGACGCGTGCTCCTGAACATGGACGAGAGCCGCCTTCGCCTCCGCTTCATGCGGCAGAACCCGGCCGTCGCGCTGACCGTCCTCGGCGACGACGACTGGTACGCCCAGATCACCTTGCTCGGCCGCGTCGTCTCGATCGAGGACGACCCCGACCTCGTCGGCATCGACCGGCTCGCCCTCCGCTACACCGACCAGCCGTTCCGCAGCCGCGGCGCCCGCCGCGTCACCGCGTGGATGGAGCCGGAGCGCTGGTCGAGCTGGCCTCTTCCTCGCTGAGCTCCTCCGGACGAGGGGGTGCACCTCCGACGCTGCCGCGCCGGCTCATTCGTCCCGCAGGATCCGTGCCCCGGAGGACTGGTTGCGCGCCTTGACGACGATCTCGTCGACGTTCACATGCCATGGCCGGGTGAGCGCGAACACGATGCACTCGGCGACGTCCTCCGGCTGCATCGCCTCGATGCCACGGTAGACGGCCGCGGCCTTCTCCTCGTCGCCCTTGAAGCGAACGAGCGAGAACTCCGTCTCGACCAGGCCGGGATCGACGGTCGTGATGCGGATCGGCCGGCCGAGCAGATCCTCGCGCAGCGCATACGTGAAGCCGCGTTTGGCGAACTTCGCGGCGATGTAGGTCGCGCCGCCCTCGTATGCGACGCGCCCCGCCACCGAGCCGATGTTGACGATGTGGCCCCAGTCGCCGAAATGCGGCAGGCAGAGCCGCGTCATGCGCACGAGGCCCGTGACGTTGACGCCGAAGACCGTCGCCTCGTCCTCCTCGCTCGACTCGTCGAACGGCGCCCTGCCGAGCGCAAGTCCGGCGTTGTTGACGAGGATGTCGAGGCCGCCGAGCCGCTCGACCGCCTCCGCGACGAAGCGCTCGGAGCCGGCAGGGTCGGTGACGTCGAGCTCGAGCGCGACTTCTGTCTCGAGCCGCTCCACGCGCCGCGCTCCGCCCGCGACGCGCGCCCCCGCCGCGGCGAGCGCACTCGCCGTCGCGCGGCCGATGCCGGAAGAGGCGCCGGTCACGATCGCCCGCTTGCCCGTCAGGTCGAGGAGCGCCACCACCCGTGACTCTATGTGCCCGACCGAGCTACGCCGTCGGCGAAGGCCCGCCGACCTTCTGGTGCCCCGGCGCCAGAACCGGGCGACCGGCCGCGCGCAGTGCCTCGTACTCCGCGAGGGTGAGGGAGACGGGCACGCGACAGTCGGACGCGCCGCACTCGCACGTGAACTCCCAGTTGTCCTGGTCCGGCCCCGTGCCCTCGAAGCGCCTCGCCGCCTCGTGCACGTGCGCGTTGACCTCGTGCAGGATGTCCTGCTCGTCGGGATCGTGCTTCTCGCGATCACCACTCATGCGCATCACCCGGCGGTCCCTCAACCGCGTCCTTCGACCAAGGGTAGAGCGATTGCTCCGGGACAGGCAACAAAGATCGCGCTGCGAGAGTCCAGCGGCTAGCTGTGCGCCGCACGCCAGGCGCGGCCGAGCGCCAGCCGCTCGGGCGGCGTCGGGTGGCTGAAGAGGAGGAGGTAGACGAGGCGCGGCGGTTCGAGGTCCGAGAGGTTGCGCCGCGCGAGCTCCACGTGCGCGCGGGCGAAGGCAGCCGGCTCTTCCGTGAGGTCGAGCGAGCAGCGATCGGCGGCGCGCTCGAAGCGGCGCGAGAGCCAGGAGAGCGCAGGCGCCGCCGGCAGCTCGAGGGCGAAGAGAACGAGCAGCGCCTCCGGCAGCGTCCGCGGCTGGCCGATCCGCGTCCCCAGCACCGCCCAGAGAACGGCCACGGCGACGGCGGCCCCGGCCATCGCGAGCCCCGTCAGCTTCGCGACGTGGCGGTCGCGCCGGTGTCCCAGCTCGTGCGCGACGACGACCTGAACTGCCGCCGGGTCGGCCGCGGCCAGCAGCGTGTCGAAGAGGACGACCCGGCGCGTGCGGCCGATCCCCGAGACGTACGCGTTCACCTTCGTCGTGCGGCGGCTCGCGTCGGCGACGAGCACGTCTCGAACCGGCACGCGCGCCCGCTGCGAGAGGCGGAGCAGGGAAGCCGCGAGCGTCTCGTCCTCGAGCGGCCGGAACCGGTTGAAGAGCGGCTCCAGTACGACGGGTGCGACGAACGAGAGGAAGAGCGCCGCCAGCGCAAGGGCGGCTCCGGCGGGGAGCGCCCACCAGCCAGGCAGCGCGCGCGCCAGCGCGACCGCCGCCGCCCACGCCGCCGCTCGCAGCAGGAGCGAGACCCCGGCGCCCTTTCCACGGTCGGCGAGCCAGCCGCCGGGGCCCTGGGTCGAGAAGCCCCAGCGTCGTTCGCGCCACCAGCCGCGCCAGAGCGCCATCGGCGTGCGGACCACGCTCGAGAACGCCGTGACGAGAGCGGCGTAGGCCGCCGCGGCGGCCACGGGCGGGAGCGGCCGCAGGGGAGCGAAGAGCTGATCCCCCAGCGGGCTCCAGGCGAGCGCGGCGAGCACACCCGCACCCAGCGCCACGTCGAAGAGGAGCGCGAGATAGAGCGGCCGGTGGTAGGCACTGGCCCGCGCGCGCTCTTCCGGCGAGAACTCCTCCAGGGCTGTCTCCGTCGAGAGGCTCATCGGTTCCTGAGGGTACGTGCGTAACTCCGCCGGGGACTTCGCCGTTTTCAGTGCCGAAACCCGAAAACAGGCCCTTCGTTCGGGCGGAAGGAGGGGTGAGAATGCTGTTGCTGATTCTGCTGGCGATTCTGGCCGTGATTGCATTCGGCGTCGGATTCGTCGTGCACTGGCTGTTCATCGTGGCCGCGGTGCTCGCGCTGATCTGGCTGATCAGTCTCTTCACCGGCGGCTTCGGCCGAGCCGGCGCCAGGCGCTGGTAGGCCGTAAGCACTACGAGGATGAGTCGGGCGGCCCATTGCGGGCCGCCCGTTCTTCTGCCACCTTGCAGGGGTGTCGCGGACCGCGATCTTCCTCTGGATCCTCGCCCTCATGGTGCTCGAGGTGCAACACCTGAAATGGATCTGGTGGGAGTACTGGGATTGCCGGAACTGCGCCGCGAAGCACAAGGACTGCGCGTGCGGCGCGACCCGCACCTGGGTCATGTTCCTTTAGCTCGGTCTTAGACGACGCTTACCTCGCTCTCAGACACGTGGCCTAGCTTCCCTACGCGGTGAAGCGATTCCTGGTCGTGGTCGTCGCGGGCGCCTTCCTCCTTGGCCTGCTCCTGGGGTCTGCCGAGCTGCCCGGCCACCGGCACGAGGCGCGCGCGGGCACGCGCCGGGGGATCCACAAGATCCGCCACATCGTGATCATCACGCAGGAGAATCGCTCGTTCGACTCCTACTTCGGGACGTACCCGGGCGCGGACGGGATCCCGATGAAGAACGGGGTGCCGACCGTCTGCAATCCCGACCCGAAGACACACGAGTGCGTCAAGCCGTACCACGACACGTCGAATCGCAACGGGGGCGGCCCGCACGACACCATCAACGCGATTCGCGACATCCACGCCGGCAGGATGGACGGCTTCCAGCGCCAGGCACGAGAGGGGCGCTTCCTCGCCTGTCACAGCACCGACAACCCCGGCTGCTCACTGACGCCGAAGAAGCCCGACGTGATGGGCTACCACGACTGGCACGAGATCCCCAACTACTGGGACTACGCGCGGAACTTCGTGCTCCAGGACCACATGTTCGAAGGCGTGAACTCGTGGAGCCTGCCCGCCCACCTCTCCATGGTCTCCGGGTGGTCGGCGCGCTGCTCGAAGCACGGCGACCCGATGAGCTGCAAGTCCGCGCTGACCGCGCCGTTCGGGGCGACGGGTCAGGGCAAGAAGCTCGACTATCCGTGGACGGATCTCACGTGGCTCCTGCACCACGACCACGTGAGCTGGCGCTACTACGTCGCGAACGGGAGCCAACCCGACTGCGCCACCAGCGCGATGTTCTGCGGGGAATCGCCGCAGAGTGCATCGACGCCGAGCATCTGGAATCCGCTGCCGCGCTTCGACACCGTGCAGCGCGACCACCAGCTCGGGAACATCCAGCCTCTCGAGAACTTCTACCGCGCGGCGCACCGGGGAACGCTCGCCGCGGTCTCGTGGCTCACGCCGTCGCAGGCGATGAGCGAGCACCCGCCCTCCCTCGTCACCGCCGGGCAGACGTACGTCACCGGGGTGATCAACTCGATCATGCGCAGCCCCGACTGGTCGTCGACCGCGATCTTCGTCTTCTGGGACGACTGGGGAGGGTTCTTCGACCACGTCAAGCCCGCGCAAGTCGACGGCGAAGGGTACGGCCTGCGCGTGCCCGCCCTCGTGATCAGTCCATACGCCAGGCGGGGTTACGTCGACCACCAGACCCTGAGCTCGGACGCCTACCTCAAGTTCATCGAGGACGACTTCCTCAACGGAAGCCGGATCGACCCGCGCACCGACGGCCGGCCCGACTCGCGGCCCGACATACGGGAGAATGCGAAGATCCTCGGCAACCTCGCCAACGACTTCGACTTCTCCCAGAAGCCGCGCCCACCGCTCATCCTGCCGCTGCACCCGCCGTTCAGCTGAGACACGTCCCACCGCTCGCCCTGCTCCTGCTCGTCGTCGTGGCGGGGGCGGGCTGCGGCGGCTCCTCGGCGGCGCGCGCTCGGTGCGGCCCCGCGCAGCGTGGCATCCATCGGATCTGCCATGTGATCGTGATCATGGAGGAGAACCGCTCCTTCGACTCCTTCTTCGGCACCTACCCGGGCGCCGACGGGATCCCGATGAAGCACGGCGTGCCGACGGTCTGCGTGCCGAACGGAGCCGGGCAGTGCGTGAGGCCGTTCCTCGACCGGCGGCGCGTCGACTCGGGCGGCGCGCACGGGTCGCTGGCCGGCCGGAAGGACGTCGACGGCGGGCGCATGGACGGCTTCATCCGCGTCACCGACCAGCGGCTCATCCGCGAGTGCCGGCGCAATCGCCGGAGCACGGCCTGCCACCACCTCCGCCGGCCGAACGTCATGAGCTATCACGACGGAAGCCAGATCCCGAACTACTGGGCGTACGCGCGCAGCTTCGTCCTGCAGGACCGCATGTTCGAGCCGAACTGGGGCTGGAGCCTGCCCGCGCATCTCTGGCTGGTCTCGGGCTGGTCGGCGCAGTGCCGCAATCCGTACGAGGCGAGCACGTGCACGACGAACCTCGGCCACGGACCGGCGGCTCCGCTGCGCCGCTACCCCCACGGGCCGGCCTTCGGCTGGACCGACCTCACGTACCTCCTCCACCGCTACCGCGTCACGTGGGCCTCGTATGTGAAGAAGGGTGGCGCGCCTGACTGCCTCACGGGCCCGATCGGCTGCTACGCGCGTTTGCGGGGGCCCAGCACACCCGGCTTCTGGAGCCCGCTGCCGGACTTCACCGACGTCCGCCAGGATCATGAGCTCTCGGAGTCCAAGAAGCCGCTCTCGGCCTTCTACGCCGCCGCGGCGGGCGGCTCGCTTCCCAATGTGTCGTGGGTCACGCCCGACTGGGCGGACAGCGACCATCCCGGCGCGCCGCTCGCCCGGGGACAGGCGTGGGTGACGAGGCTCGTGAACGCCGTCATGAGAGGGCCGGACTGGAAGAGCTCCGCGATCTTCCTCGCGTGGGACGACTGGGGCGGCTTCTACGACCACGTCGAGCCGCCGGTCGTCGACAGCAGGGCTACGGGCTCCGCGTGCCCGCGCTCGTGATCAGCCCGTACGCGAGACGCGGCTTCGTCGACCACCAGACCCTCAGCTTCGACGCCTACCTCAAGTTCGTCGAGGACGACTTCCTGGGCGGACGGCGCATCGATCCGAAGACCGACGGGCGACCCGACCCCCGGCCCGACGTCCGCGAGAACGAGAAGATCCTCGGCGACCTCGTCAGGGACTTCGACTTCCGGCAGAAGCCGCGGCGGGCACTCCTGCTGCCCTTGCGGCCGGGCTAGGTCCGCTCGAGCAGCGCGCTCCACCGCTGCTCGTACCTGCGCGTCTTCCAGAGCATGATCGAGCAGAGCCAGGTGGCGGCGAAGAGCCCGACGACGACGTAGCCGAGGCGGCCGAGGTCGAGGCTCTCGAGCACCGACCAGAAGCCGCCGTGCAGCGCGAGCTTCGCCGCTAGCACCTGCAGGAGCTCGATCGCGCCCACGAGCCAGGCGACGGCGACCGAGAGGCTCGTGACGCTGATGTTGTAGTAGACCTTGCGCACCGGACTCGAGAACGCCCAGCCGTACGCGTGGCTCATGAAGGCGCCGTCGGCCGTGTCCATCAGGCTCATCCCGGCGGCGAAGATCAGCGGCAGCGAGATCACGGCGAGGAACGGGACGTGGTTGGTGGCGACGCCGGCGGCGAGCGCGAGCAGCCCGATCTCCGTGGCGGTGTCGAAGCCGAGCCCGAACAGCACGCCGAGCGGGTACATCTTCCAGCTCGCGTCGATCCGCCTGCCCACGCGCTCGAGCAGGAAGCGGGCGAGGAAACCCTGCTTGAGCAGCGCGCGGTCGAGGTCCTGCTCGTCGTAGTGGCCGCCCTTCATCCGCCGGAAGACGCCGACCACGTCGAGCAGCACGACGAGGTTGAGCGCGCCGACGAGGATCAGGAACGTCCCCGAGACCGAGGCGCCGATCGTCGATCCGTAGGCCTGCAGGGTCGGGATCCGCGAGTGCACCGTCCCGGCGGCGACGGCCAGCCCGGCCGTGAGCGAGAACACGATCGTCGAGTGGCCGAGGGAGAAGAAGAAGCCGGTGCCGACCGGGCGCTTGCCGTCCTGGAGCAGCTTCCGCGTCGTGTTGTCGATCGCCGCGATGTGGTCGGCGTCGAAGGCGTGCCGCAGGCCGAACGTGTACGCCAGCGTGGCGAGGCCCGTCAGCGCCGGGTTGCGCGGCAGGTACCAGAGGAAGAGCCCGAAGCCGACGACGTGCAGCAGCAGCACCGCGGCCGAGAAGCCGCCCAGCCTCGTCCACTCCGCACGCGTCACGCCTGCGCTCCCACGACCGACAGCTTCGCAGCGCGCCGCTCGGCGAGCACGGCGAGCCAGATCGAGCCCTCGAACAACGCCCACATCGGCAGGAGCTCGAGCACAGTCGTCACGGGATCGGGTCCCGGCAGGGCCAGCGCCGCCACCGCGACGAGGAAGTAGCCGCGCCGCCGGTTCCGGCGCAGTCCGGCCGAGGTGAGCACGCCGAGGTGCACGAGCGCGAGCACGACGAGCGGCGTCTCGAAGACGCACACCACGCCGAGCAGCACCGACGTCACGAAGGAGTAGTAGCTGCTCGCCCTGATCAGGATCCGGAAGTGCGTCGTGTCGTAGCTCGTGAGCCAGTGCACGGCCCGCGGCAGCAGGATCCCGTACCCGAACGCGAGCCCCGCCGCCCCGAGCACGAGGCCGAAGGCGGCGAGGGCGAGGATCCGGCGCTCGGCCGCACGGTCGAGCGCCGGGGCGAGAAACGACCACACGTGCCAGAGGATCACCGGCAACGCGAAGAGGAGTCCCGCGTACAGGCTCACCGTCAGCGAGACCGAGAAAGGCTCGGTCACGCCGAGCGCGGCGAGGTGGCGGTGCGCCGGCGGCAACGGCCGGGCGAGCCACTCAAGGATCGAGTCGTGGACGGCGAACGCGACGGCGGTCGCCACCGCGACCGCGGCGAGCGCGAACAGGATGCGCTGCCGCAGCTCCTCGAGATGCTCGACAAGCGTTGCCTCGTCCTCGCGGGGGAGCCGGCGCGTCCGCATCAGTCGGTCGTCGTCTTCTGCTCGGTCGTCTCGGGCAGGCTCTGCTGCGTGACGGAGTCCTTGAACTCACGCATCCCGCTGCCGAGCGAGCGTCCGATCTCCGGCAGCCGCTTGGCGCCGAAGAGGCAGAGCGCGATCAGGAGCAGAAGCGCGAGGTGGGTTGGGCTGGTCCAGCCGATCATGCGTGTGCCTCCTGGATTGAGATGTCGGTGACGGCCGCGCCGCACACGACGACGTCGCGCCGCAGCGGCCGGCCGTCGAGCCAGAGCGTGTAGTCGCCGGCAGGGAGCCGGTCGAACACCGCCGCGTAGAGCGGCCGGCCGGCGGCCGGCCGCTCGTGGACCTGCTTGTGCGAGCGCTCCGCGTCGCGCCCGGTGAGGCTGATCTCGATCTCGGCGCCGTGCAACTCCGCGCCGGTGCGGAGAACGAGAGCCCCGACGCCCGGCCCGAGGTCGAGCATCACGTGCTCGGGCCGGACGTCCCTGGAGTGGTCGCGGTTCGGGGTCACGACGATGGCGTGTCGAAGCCGTCGTGCGGCGTGCCGAGGTAGGGGAAGGCGGCCTGGTAGCGGCCGGCTCCCGGCGTGAGATACGACGAGACCGCCCCGACCGCTCCGTCCACGGTGTAGCTCGGGTCGACGAGCGGGATCGTCGCGCCGGCCACCGCCTTCAGCTCGATCGAGACGACGTCGTCGAACACGCGCCGCCCGTTCGGGAAGCCGGCGAGATCGCCGCCGACGACACCGAGCGCGTTCGGGTTCGAGGTGGTCGGCGGGACGGCGACGTTCAGCCGCAGCATGTCCGCCGGCTTCGGGCCCGTGAAGTTCTGGAACCCGGGAACGATCCCTCCCGGGATCCCGGTGAGCAGGATCGCGTGGAGGTCGGCCCGGTTCTTGGAGTACGCCGCGAGATTCGGGAAGGCGCCCGGGTAGAGGACCGGCAGGAGCTTTGCGAGCTCCGGCTGGTTCACGTACTTCTCGAAGCCCACGTCGTCGATCGGGTCGACCGAGTTCCAGCGATCCTTCTCCCCGACCGGCACGATCACCTCGTTGAACAGCGGGTTGCCCAGGCGCGACACCTGCACCCACGGACCGCTTCCACGGGTCTCGTAGCCGTCTCGCACCTGCACCTTGCGACGGCTCGCGCCGCCCCAGATGCCTAGTATGGCCTTGGCCGCAGCGGGGTCGCTCGGCACGGAGCCGTCCCGAGTCAGCAGCGCGATCGGCACCTTGATCGCGATCGCGTGGATGTTGAGCGTCTTCAGCGGGTCGACGCTGGTCCCCGCCGGGGTCGGGATCAGGTGGAGGTTCTGGATCTCCCTGATGTCGCCGAGGTCGAAGATCGCGCCGAGGTCGACGAAGAAGCCGTCGTTCCGCTGGCCGGCGAACACGGTCTCGCCGGACGGCAGGTGGTGCACGGCCGCAGCGGCGAGCGAGTCGTAGTCCGGGGTCGAGCGCGGCCCGATGTTGCACGGCGGGCACGCGAGATTCTTCCCGAGAACCTTCGCTCCTCCGTGGCCGTCGTCGCTGTCGCGGCCGCTCGAACGAACGACGGAGACGGAGTAGAGCTGCCGCTTGTTCCAGTTCGGGTCGGTCAGCGACCCGATCGGACCGGTGTTGTAGAGGAACGTGTCCTCGTTCTGGAGCGTGGTGCGGAACCGGAACTGGTACTCGATCTCGGGCAGGGCGTCGCCGTCGTTGTCGACGTAGATCGAGTAGAGGACGTCGTCGCCGAACTCGAAGAAGTTCGGCCCGCCGGGCGGCCCCTCGAGGGGCACGTAGTTGGTGATGATCGTGACGGTCGACGGGTCGTCCGGGCTGACGAACGCGTACGTGTCCGCGTTGTCGGCGACCGGGTCCTGGCTGATCGCCGGGGCCTCGCGGTGGGAGGACATCTACCTCACTCCCTTCCTGCCGGCGGCGCGCAGCAGGCGCTGCACGAGCGCGCGGTCGCGGTAGGTGTGCTCGGCGGTGCCGGCGGTGACCGTCACCTCGCCGCGCTCGACGTCGCGGACGTAGGCGACGACGGGCTCCTCGGGCACGCGGGCCGTCGGGTCGGTCGGCTGAGCCCCCTGCTCACCGACCGCAGCCCGCGCGATCGGCGGCGCTGCTGCGAGAGCCGCAGCGCCGGTGGCCGCGCCGGCGATCTTCACGAATGAGCGCCTGCTCAGGCGTTCCATAACTCTCCTTCCCGGCGGCTCCGGCCGCCGTGTGGAATGCGGTCGGCGCTCATTCGCCCGGGACGCCGAACCGGTTCGATCGCCTTGAACCGCACCGGCCCTCCGCGCGAATATCGGACGCTGTGAACCGGCAGCTCGCCCATCTCTCCGACGAAGCGCTCGTCGCGCTGGCCGCGCGGTCGGAGCAGTCGGCGCTGGCGGAGCTCTACGACCGCTACGGCCGTACGGCCTACGGGCTAGCGCTCCGCGTCGTGCGCGACCAGGCGCTCGCCGAGGACGCGGTG
This sequence comes from Gaiellaceae bacterium, assembly GCA_036526375.1. GTDB lineage: Bacteria > Actinomycetota > Thermoleophilia > Gaiellales > Gaiellaceae > Palsa-739. The sequence goes on from DATCYP010000110.1 coordinate 15,585, forward strand.
CAGGACGCGTTCCTCACCATCTGGCGGACGGCCTCCCGCTTCGTGCCCGAGCGCGGGAAGGCGAGCGCGTGGATCCTCACGCTCGTGCACCGCCGGGCGGTCGACACCGTCCGGCGCGAGCAGCGACGGCGCGCGGACTCGCTCGACGGAGCCACGGAGCCGGCCGTCGAGGGCGTGGAGGAGGACGCCTGGCTCCGGCTGCAGCGCGAGCGCGTGCAGGCCGCGCTGCGCCGTCTTCCCGACGCGCAGCGGGAAGCGCTCGAGCTCGCGTACTACGGCGGGTTCAGCCAGTCGGAGCTCGCGGAGAGGCTCGGACAGCCCCTCGGTACCATCAAGAGCCGCATGTTCATGGGCCTCTCGCGCCTGCGCGAGCAGCTGGGAGAGCCCGGGACGGAGATTTCATGGACCTCCACGACCTGACCGCCGCGTACGCGCTCGACGCGCTCGACCCGGACGAGGCCGAGGCCTACGAGCGACACCTGAGCCAGTGCGAGGAGTGCCGCGAGCAGCTCGCCGAGCTCAACGGAGCCGCCGCGAACCTCGCCTTCGGAGCGGTCGCGCCTGCGCCGCCCGCGCGGCTGCGCGCGTCGATCCTCGACGCGGCGGCGGCCGAGCGGACGAACGTCGTGCCGCTCCTGCGGCGCCGCTGGGTCGCGCGCGGGCTCGGCGTCGCCGCGGCCGCGGCGGCCTGCGTCGTCGTCGGCCTGGCCGTCGCGCTGAGCGAGTCGAGCCACACGAAGGTCTTCACCGTGGTCGTCGGCGCGAACCGGACGGCCACCCTCCACATCTCCGGCCTGCCGGCCGCCTCGAGCGGGAAGACCTACGAGGCCTGGATCCTCCCGGCGCGCGGCGGCGCGGCCAGGCCCGCGGGACTCTTCCCCGGTGGCGGCAGCACGACGATTCGGCTGCGCGGCACGGTGCCGCGGAACGCCGTCGTCGCCGTCACGCGCGAGCGCGCCGGCGGCGTGAACGCACCGACCACCTCACCGATCTTCAGCACGCCCACGTAGCGCGCGGCGCTCACCGGATCCAGTCGGACGCCGTGTCCTCCGTCTGCCCTTCGGCGTCGGGCGCACCGCTGCCGTTCTCGGTCTCGGGCATGCCTCCACCCGCGGCGCGCTCCGCCTTCTTCGCCCGCTTGCGTTCGCGCTTCTCCTTCACCGCGAGCTCGCGCGCCCGCTTGGCGTGCGTCTGCTGCTTCTTGGCCGCCATTCGGCTCCTTTCTCTCGGTCGAGCGACCGGCTGCAGCGTCGGCGACAGCCGCAGCCCTGGCCACCCTCGAATCAGGCGGACGTCGGCGAGACGTTCGTCGCCTGCGGCCCCTTCTGCCCCTGCTCGGGCTCGTACTGCACCTTTGCGTTCTCGGCGAGCGTCTTGTAGCCCTCGCCAAGGATCGCGCTGTGGTGGACGAAGAGATCCTCGCCGCCGTCGTCGGGAGTGATGAACCCGTACCCCTTGTCGGCGTTGAACCACTTCACGGTTCCTGTTGCCATGGAAGAAACACCTCCTCTGCATCTACGGGAACGGGCAGAGGAAGCGCAACACCGCGCGTCCGGCACTCGCTCAGATGGCCGACCGAGCCTAGCACCAGCCCTCGGCACCGCCGTCCGGGGTGCTCTGGCAAGGCGCCCCATCGTCGTGCTTTCCTCCGCGTGTTCGACGCAGAGCCATGGCCCGGTGGCCGGCGCGCTGCTGCCGACGACCGCGCGGGAGCGCTCGGTCTCCGGGCCTGTGCCAGCGACCTGCACGAAACCCGACGGGCAGACCGGGAAGCGTCTCGCTGCCGCGAGCGCAGGAGCAGCCGGTCGACGTCGTGGTGTTCCCGGCCAGCGCCGGCCAGCCCCGCGAACCCGACGCCTGGCCTAGGAGCCTTACCTCGGCCTGCCGTTGGAAGTGCCGAACGGCTCCGGCCCGGGCGCGTTCCCGCGACTCGGCTAGTCGCCCCAGTCGAACTCCGGCAACGGCCGCTCCGCGGTCGTGTCCCAGAACGAGTCGGGGTCGAGCCAGTGCTCCTGCCGCGCCTTCGCGACGACCTCAGTCTCGTCCTGCAGCGGAGCGCCCTGACCGGCGGTCGCCGATCCCCCGCCGCCCTGCTCGCGGTAGCGGTCGAGCGGCATCCGGTGCTCGAGCCGCCTGTTCCGCCTGCAGAGCGCGAGATGCTCGGAAATCACACGATCGAACGATGCTTCGCTCATCCACGACCCCCTGCCGCGACGAGGTCTCGACGGATCGCGCCCGAGACCGGCTTCACCGCACCGTGCCAGGGCGGGCGGACGGACCCCGGCCCGTGGAACTGCCCGCTTTCGTCGCGGCAGGGCACCACACCCCGGTTTCTGTGATCGTTTGTCGTTTGCGGCGCCTTGTCTGGATCTTGCTGGTGCTCGCTTCCGTAGCGCTCTTGACTATGTCGGCCTATCGGGCCGCGACCTTGTCGTTTACCTATGACGAGAGCGCCAGCTTCTCCATCTTCCACTGGAATCCGAGCATTGGCGGCACGGCGAACAACCATCTCCTGAACACGTGGCTGATGCAGCTCTGCTCATTGCTGTTCGGGAACTCCGAGCTCTCACTCCGCTCGCCGAACGTCGTCGCGCACGCGATCTATCTCATTTCGACGCTACTCCTGCTCAAGCGTCTGGAACAACCTCTCATTCAGGTGCTGGGCTTCGTCCTGCTCGCCCTCAATCCGTTCCTGCTCAACTTCTTCAGTCTCGCCCGCGGGTACGGGCTGGCGCTCGCGTGTCTGATGTCGAGCGTGTACCTGCTCGCACGCGCGCACGAGGAGAAGTCGGCGGGGCGCTCTGCGATCTACGGCTTCCTCAGCATTCTCGCCGCAGCGCTGGCGGTGATCGCGAACTTCCCCTTCTTGACGTGCTACGTACCGATCGTTCTGGTGACGGCCTGGCTCGTGGCGAGTGACCGCTCCTACCGGCGGCTCAGCCGCGACCGGATCGGCGTGGCTGCGGGACTGCTCGCCGCCGGCGCTCTCTTCGCCTGCTTCCCCCTCTACAAGCTCATTCTGCTGCGGCGAGCCGGACAGCTCTACTTCGGGGGAAACAGAGGCTTCTTCAGCGACACGGTTGAAGGTCTGGTACGCGTGTCGGCTTACTCACACAGCCAGCCCGAGCCAGCAACCAAGGTCATCTCCGTCGTACTGATCGGGCTGGCGATCGGCGTCCTGGCTGTCGCTGCTTGGCGGTTCTGGCGACACATGGAGGTGTCGCTCGCGTCTGTCTTCACTGTCCTCCTAGCCGGGTCCGTCGCGGTGCCGATCGTGGGGCGTTATCTCTTTCACGTGCGCTGGCCGGTCGACCGCGCGGCCATCTATTACATCCCGCTCTATGTCGTCACCGTCCTCTTCGGCGTCCAACTACTCGCGGGGCTGACCGACCGACGCTGGAAGGTGACAGGAGTCCTGGCATTGCCGGTGCTCTTCGCCGCACTGTTGTGCTCGCAGCTCGTCCGCCACTTCGACCTGCACTCGACCTTTGCCTGGGGACACGACCGGCACGACAAGGAAGTGATGACACTCATCGAGCGTGACCGCGCCAAGACCGATCCACGCTCGACCGCCGTCCGCCTCGGTGTCAGCTGGCAGATGGCCCCGTCCCTGAACTTCTACCGTGTCACACGCGGTTACACCTGGTTGGCGCCGGCTACGGCGATTACGGAACCGTCTGGCACTCCGACTCCCCCGGGCCGGTACGACTACCTGTATGGCAACGAGTCCGACGTGACGCACCAGCTGATGAAGCAGCACGACCAAGGCGTCAGGCTCGCGTTGTACAGGGACACGAACACCCTGCTCGTCCGCGTCAAGCGCTGATCGTGCCGGTCGACCGCTGTCCCCGTTGGCAGCATTCCGCCGGGCATCCCTTCTCAACCCCTCGTCCCGGTAGCCTGAGGCCTCTCCGGGCCCCCATCGACTAGCGGTCCAGGTCGCGGCCCTTTCAAGGCTGAAGCACGGGTTCGAATCCCGTTGGGGGCATCCATCCATCCGCCGGCCGCCGCCGCGTCCGTCCGTCCCATCGGTACGCTCGAGGACGTGACGAAGGTCGAGAAGTCCGAGCAGGAGTGGCGCCGGGAGCTGGCGCCCGAGCAGTACCGCGTCCTGCGCGAGAAGGGAACCGAGGCGCCGTTCAGCGGCGAGTACGACCACACCTTCGAGCCGGGCACGTACCGCTGCGCCGGCTGCGGCGCCGAGCTGTTCGACTCCGACGCGAAGTACGACTCCGGCTGCGGCTGGCCGGCCTTCTCCGCGCCGGCCGGGCAGGACGCGGTTGACGAGGAGGTCGACACGACCTATGGGATGGTCCGCACCGAGGTCCTGTGCGCGAGCTGCGGCGGCCATCTCGGCCATGTCTTCCCGGACGGACCGCACCCGACCGGGCTCCGCTACTGCATCAACTCAGCCGCGCTGAAGCTCGACGAGCGCTAGCGCTACGCTCCGTCGACCCGGGCGGTTAGCTCAGCTGGGAGAGCGCCTGCCTTACAAGCAGGAGGTCGCTGGTTCGAACCCGGCACCGCCCACTGGCCGGAACGACGACAGCGCGGCTACTTCGCGAGCACGAACCGCTTCTGGTCGTCGACCCGGAGGATGCTGACCGGGACCGCCTTGCGGTAGCCCGTCTTCGCGTTGATGGCGATCGTGCCGGTGGCGCCGTGGAATCCCTTCGTCCGGCGGAGCGCACGCTCGACCTTGGCGAAGTCGAGGCTCTTGGCCCGGTTGATCGCCCTGAACAGGATCCGTGCGGAGTCGTACGTGAACGAGCCCCAGACGCTCGGCTTCCTGCCGAACGCCGTCCGGTACTGGGCGACGTACGTCCTCGCTGACGGCATCTCGGTGGCGGCGGGCACGCCGCTGAAGACGCAGCGCTGCGCCTCGCTCAGGGTCGTCTTGGCGACGAACGCGTTGTCGACGTTCGCGAGGCCCATGAGGCAGGGCGGACTGCTGCCGTCGGCGGCAAGTGCCTTCGTGATCTGGATTCCCTCCGGGAAGTAGGTGCTCACGTAGACGAGGTCGGGCTTCTGCGCGAGGGCGTTCGCAACCTCGTCCGCGTAGTAGGTGCCCGACGCCGCGGACGTCTCCTTGATGGACGTCCAGCTGACCGAGGCGCCGTCGTGGACGAGCGCGTCCTCCAGACGAGTCGCCATTACCTTCGTGAACGCGCCGTTCGCCGTGTCGTCGACGAGCATCGCGACGTGCTGGGCGTGGAGCTGCTCGACGTAGCGCGCCTCGATCGGGGCGATCTGCGAGTTCATCGGCTGCACGGTCGCGCCGACGCCGTCGGTCTTGTCCTCGGACGTCATCCAGACGGGCAGGACGTGATGGCTGCGGTAGACCGGGAGGTTCGCGAGACCGACCGAAGAGTTGTAGGGCCCGATGACGAATCGGATCCCCTTCGCTATCACGCGTAGAGCAACGGCCTTCGCGCGCGAGGCTTCGCCCCTGTCGTCGGCCGGGACGAGCACGACCTTGCGGCCGTTCCAGAGACCTCCGTGCGCGTTCAGCTGCCTGACGGCGAGCCGCACGCCGCGGAGCTGGTCGAGTCCGTTGGCCGCCTGAGCGCCGCTCTGCGGCCCCTCGACCGCGAGCAGCAGCGGCGCTGGAGAGCCCGAGCCCGAGCCCGAGCCCGTGCCCACGACCAGAAGGGACAGGGAGCAGGCCAGCGCGAGCAGCAAGGCGAGACGGCCGTACCTGATCACACGCTGCAACGTACTCCGTTTTCGCGCGAAGTTCGACCCCGACTCCGGCTTGACTTCGAGCGTCCCAGGCCTCTAGCGTCGTGCCCGATGGCGTGCAGCGTTGTGTGTGTCTCGCATACGACCGGCTCGGGCGGCGACGAGATCGGAAAGCTCCTGGCGGAGCGGCTCGGCTACCTCTACGTGGACGAGGACATCGTGGCGAGGGCGGCCGCGGCGGGGGGACTCGAGCCGGGAGAGGTCGCGGACGAGGAACGCCGGAAGTCGTACGCGACCCGCGTCCTCGAGACGCTGGCCGAGGGAGGCGGGGACGCGTGGACGCTGGCCGCGACCGCCGGCGTCGAGATCGTGCGACCCGCCGACGTTCGCGCGCTGATCCGCGAGACGGTCGTGCAGACCGCCGCCCGCGGCAACGTCGTGATCGTCGCGCACGCGGCCTCGCACGCACTCGAGCCCGGGCCGGGGACGCTGCGCGTTCTCGTCACGGCGTCGCCCGCGACGCGGGCGAAGCGCGTCGGCGCCGAGGAGCACCTCGAGGAGGCGCAGGCCGCGCGCACGATCAAGGACTCCGACGCGGGACGCCGCGACTACCTCAAGCGCTTCTACTCGGTCGATCCAGAGTCTCCCACCGACTACGACCTCGTCGTCAACACCGACCTCCTCTCGACCGAGCAGGCCGCGGAGATCGTCCTCCGCGCCGCCGGCCGGTAGCGCGGGCCCTGCCTGCGACACTTGCCGCGTGGAAGCCGCGCAGGTGAGCCTCCTCCGTTGGCTGCGACGGCAGCTGCGGCAACCCATTCCGATGCGCGAGCACCTCGAGGCGGCGGTCGAGAACGACGACGTCGCGGAGGCCCGCCGGCTGCTCTCCGGCTTCGAGTTCAGCGACGAGCAGCGACGGAACGTGGAGCAGCTGCTCGACGCCTGGGAACGCCAGCAGCGGGCCGCTCAGTAGAAGCCGTCGCGGCGCCGATACCGCTCTGCCCGCGCGGCCTCGTACTCCTCGACGTCGAGCTCGGGATCGGCGATGGCGCGCAGGATCTCGCCCGACCTGGGCAGCTCCGAGCGGTCGATGTGGCGCTCGGGATTCCAGAGATCCGAGCGGAGGAGCGCCTTCGGGCACTGCGTGTACGCCTCCTCCACCTCGACGAGCAGCCCGAGCTGCGGCGCCTTGCCCTCCACCGCACTGGCGGCGAGGAGCTCCGGGTCGTCGACGATCCGCGCGCGGCCGTTGACGCGGAACGTGTCGTTGACGCCCGGGATCAGGAAGAGCAGCGCGATCCGGTCGTCCTCGAGGAGGTTCGTCAGCGTGTCGGCGAGCTTGTTGCCGGGCCGGTCGGGCAGGAGGAGCGTCCGCTCGTCGAGGATGCGGACGAAGCCGGCCGGGTCGCCGCGCGGGGACACGTCGAGGCCGGCGCCCGGCCGCCCGGTCGCGACCACGACGAACGGCGACCGCTCGACGAACTGCCGCGTGAGGGGGTTGAGCCGGTCGGCGATCTTCTTCTGCACGAGCTCGGCCGGCTCGCCGAGCAGCTCGCGGAGCCGGGTCCGATCCATCAGGCGAACCTCGGTGGCCGCTTCTCGCGGATGGCCGCGACGCCCTCCCGGACATCGGGCCCGGTCATGTCGAGGAACTCGAGCTCGAGCGACGCGTCGAAGATCGGCCCGGCCCTGACGAGCCACTCGTTGAGCGCGAGCTTCGTGTGCCGGATCGCCGGGCGCGACCCGGATGCGAGCCGCCGCGCGATCTCGAGTGCGCGCTCCTCGAGCTCCTCCTCCGGCACGCAGAGCGAGACGAGCCCGATCCGCTCGGCCTCGGCGCCGTCGACCTCCTCGCACAGCAGCAGGTGGTACTTCGCCTTCGCCATGCCGCACAGCAGCGGCCAGACGATCGCCGCGTGGTCGCCGGCCGCGACCCCGAGCTTCGTGTGGCCGTCGACGATGCGCGCGTTCGGGCTCGCGAGCGAGACGTCGGCGAGCAGACCGACGACGAGCCCCGCACCGACGGCCGGGCCGGTGATCGCGGACACGATCGGTGTCGGGCAGGCGAGCATGTTGTAGACGAGGTCGCGCGCCTCGTGGAGCACGCGCAGGCGCGTGTCGGAGTCGTCGGCGATGGCGAGCACGAGATCGAGGTCGCCGCCGGAGCTGAAGGCGCCGTCGGCGCCGCGGACGAGAACCGCCCGCGTCTCCTCGTCCTGACCGATTGCCTGCCAGACGCGCGCGAGCTCGCCGTGCTGCTCCTCGCTCACCGCGTTCAGACGCCCGGGCGCGCGCAGCGTCAGACGCAGGATCCCGTCCTCCGGCCGGTCGAGGTCGAGCGACGGAAACTCCGTCTCGTACGGATACGGCGCCACGAGCCAGATCCTACGGCGCGGCGCTACGCTCGCTCGGCAAAGGGCCGGTAGCTCAGTTGGTAGAGCAGGGGACTTTTAATCCCAAGGTCGCAGGTTCGATCCCTGCCCGGCCCATCAGAAAAGCCCTGCACAAGGGGCGCGCTCGCGGGACGCGAGGCTCCGTCGCCTTGCGTATCGGTCAACATACGGTCAACGGCGCTCCGCCCGCCGGACAAACGCGAAAGACATCGTGGGCGCTCCGTGGCGCTCTCCCAGATCTGCCGCCGTTCGCGCAGCCCAGGTCGATCCGTCGTTGTCCGAGCTGAGACGCATGACGCCGTCGAGACCGTTCCGCAGCAGCTGGAGCGAGCCGTTCGGCGTGTTCCAGGCGATCAGCTCGGTGCCGGCTACGCGATCCTGCCGCGCTGGGTGAGCTGGTTCGGGTACGTCGCCGGCGTGGCCGCGATCTTCTCGGTCGTCTTCTTCACGATGATCGTCTGGCTGCTCTGGGTGGCCTTCGCCTCGGTCTCGCTCTTCCTGCAGAGCCGGCCGGCGACCGTGGCGCGGCGCGAGCCGTCGGCGGCGACGTCGTAGAACGGTCGTTCAGGCTGCGGGCCGAGGTCGAGGAATCGCCTCGGCCCGTAGCCGCTCAATCGTTACGATCGGCGCATGCCGTTCCCGCTTCGCATCCTCGTCGGCTGGGCCGTCGACGCCGCCGCCCTCGCCGTGGCGGCGTGGATCTTCTCCGGCATCTCGGTCGGCGGATCGGCGGGGACGCTCATCCTCGCGGCGCTCGTCTACGGGATCCTCGCCGCGTTCGTCAAGCCCGTGCTGAAGCTCCTGACGTTCCCGCTCGCGATCCTCACGCTCGGCGTGGCGTGGTTCTTCGTGGCGATGTTCATCCTCTGGCTGACCGACGCGATCATCGGCGGGATGCACATCCACGGCTTCTGGACGCTCGTCGGCGGCACCATCGTCGTCTGGGCCGTCGGCGCCGTCGCCGACCACTGGCTGTTCCCCAAGCGAGGGCCGATCCGGCGCATGCTCGGCGGCTCCTCGCGTTTCGGGCGCGCCTGAGCGGAAACGAGCGCCGGAGCATGCGGTCGGCTCCGGTGGTGCGCGTGCGGGACGTTGCGCTTCCGGGGCCGTCCGCTGCCTAGGGTCTCGCGATGAGGCTATTCCTCCTCGTCCGCCACGGACAGTCGCTCTTCAACGTCGACCAGGTCGTGAACGGCGACCCGGCTCTCGACCGAGGGCTCTCGGAACAGGGGATCGAGGAGGCGGAGCGTCTCGGGGGCCAGATCGCCGCCGCGCCGCTCGGGCTCGTTGCCGTCTCGCCCTTCCCGCGCGCGCTGCAGACCGCGAACATCGCGCTCGGGGGCCGTGACGTTCCGCATCTCGTCGACGAGGAGCTGGGCGACGTCCGCATCGGCGAGCTCGAGGGCGCATCGCTCGACGCCTACCGAGAGGCGCCGGCGCATTCGAACCGGAAGGAGCGCTTCCCCGGCGGCGAGAGCCTCGACGAGGCGGCGCTTCGCTACGCCGGCGCCTTCGAGCGCCTGCTGGCGCGCGACGAGGCGGCGACGCTCGTCGTCTGCCACGAGATCCCCGTCCGCTACCTCGTGAACGCCGCCGCGGGCAGCCACACCCTCGACGGGCCGCTCCACTACGTCGCGAACGCGACCCCGTACGTCTTCGACGACGTGTCGCTGCGCGGCGCGGTGGAGCACATCCGGGAGCTCGCCGGGTAGCGTCGCGTCATGGCCGTCGCCGACACGCTCGAGCTGCTCGACTGGAAGCGCCGGGTGTTCGGCCTCTACGCCGCGGTGCGCGAGATGCCGCCCGAGGCGGGCTGGCAGCTGTGGCGGGAGACCCGGGACGAGCTGTTCCGCTCGCACCCGCAGTCGCCCCTGCCGGCCGAGCGCCGCCCGTCCTTCGAGGCGCTCGAGTACTGGCCGTACGACCCGCAGGCGCGCGTGCTCGCCTTGCTCGAGGGCGTCGAGGCTCCGCCGGAGCCGATCACGACGGGCGGCGAGGAGCCGATCCTCTTCCGGCCCTTCGCGCGCGCGAGCTTCGAGCTCCGCGGCGAGCCGCTCGCGCTCGAGGTGTCTTGGCTCGCGGCATACGGCGGCGGCGCCTTCCTCTGCTTCCGCGATGCGACGAGCGGACGGGAGAGCTACGGCGGCGGTCGTTACCTCCTCGACACGGTGAAGGGCGCGGACCTCGGGGAAGACGACGGCAGGCTCGTGCTCGACTTCAACTTCGCCTACAACCCGTCCTGCTCGTACGACCCCGGCTGGGTCTGTCCCCTGGCGCCGCCGGCGAACCGGCTGGCCGTCGCCGTGGAGGCAGGAGAGAGGCACCGCTCGTGAGCGACCTCGACGCACTCCGGACCGAGATCTCCGAGCTCGATCGGCGGCTGCTCGAGCTGCTCAACAGGCGGCTCGAGCTCGTCGCGGCCGTCCGGGACTACAAGGACGCCGCGGGCGAGCGCTGGATCGATCCCGAGCGGGAGGCCGAGTTGCTCCAGGCGCTCGTCGACGCGAACGGCGGACCGCTGTCCGAGCGAGGCGTCAGGTCGATCTTCTCGGCCGTCCTCGACGTGCTCAAGCAGGAGGTCGCGGCCGACCGGCGCGCACCGGCGGCTCCGGAGGCGGCTCCCGAGCGGCAGCCCGCGGTCCGGCGCCTCGCGATCGTCGGCACGGGGCTCGTGGGGACGTCGGTCGCGCTCGCGGCCGGCCGCACGGGGACCGGCGCGCGGGGCTTCGACGCGGATCGCGCCGTGCTCGAGCGCGCCGCGTCACGGGGCGCGGTGCAGCCGGCGTCATCGCTCGCCGAGGCGGTGGCGGAAGCGGAGCTCGTCGTCGTCGCGGTTCCCGTCGGGTCGGCGCCGTCGGTCGTGCAGGAGGCGCTGGACGCGGCCGGGCCGGCTGCGGTGGTCACGGACGTCGCGTCCACGAAGCGCTCGCTCGCGTCGGTGACGGATCCGCGCTTCGTCCCCGGCCATCCGGTCGCCGGCGGCGCCACCGGCGGCCCCGCCCGCGCCGCGGCCGACCTCTTCGACGCGGCGACGTGGTTCCTGGCGCCGACCGAAGCGTCGTCGGCCGACAGCGTCCAGCTCGTCGAGCGGTTCGTCGCCTCGCTCGGTGCGCGCGCCGTGCGGACGGACGCCGAGGCCCACGACCGACTGCTCGCGCTCACGAGCCACCTCCCTCACGCGCTCGCGAACCTGCTCATGCTCCGCGTCGCGGAGGCGGCGGCGGCGGACGACGCCCCGCTCGCCTTCGCAGGCGCCTCGCTCCGCGAGATGACCCGCCTCGCCGGCGCGAACGCGACCGTCTGGAGCGACATCTTCCTCGGGAACGCAGACGAGATCGCGGCGGCGCTCGCGGGCCTCCGGGCGTCGCTCGACGAGCTCGAGGAGGCGCTGCGCGCGGGAGACCGCGAACGGATCGAGGCGACGATCGCCGCCGCCGCGGCCGCTCGCGAGCGGCTCGAGTCGTTCGCCTACCGGACCGCCCCGGCGGAGCTGAACCGGGTGCGCGTCCGCATTCCCGACCGGCCCGGAGTGCTCGCCCAGATCACGCAGCTCCTCGGTGTCGCGGACATCAACATCGAGGACTTCGAGCTGCGCCACGTCTCGCCGGAGTACGGCGGCGTGCTCGTCATCCTCGTCGCGGGCGCCGACAACGCCGCGCGGGCGCGCGAGCTCCTCCGGCGGGAGGGCTACTCGGCCGCGTAGTCGCGGGCCGGGCGACGGGCTAGCCCGTCTGCTGGTTGTGGACGGGGAAGACGGTCTCCTGCGGAGGCGTGGGGAATCCACCCCCGATGCCGGCGCTCATGGCCGGCATCAGCGTCGCGTCGCGGAAGCGCTCCCAGCTCTCCTGCGACTCGTGAACCGCGACGATCGTCCAGCCGTCGGCCGACGGCCCCGCCGCGTGGAAGATCTGTCCCTCCGGGAGGCTGCCGTCGCTCGGATGCACGGCTGCGATCGAGGCCTCGTACTGCTCCTTCGTCCCGCCGGGAAAGTTGTGCACGACGCCGTACGCCATCGGATGCTCCTTTCGCGCTTCGCGCAACTGGACCCCGTGGAGCGACTATCTCATGGAGGCACGGCTGGGGGCATGCTTCGCGAGTGGATAACGACGGCGACCGTTCGCTACGCGAGCACCCCAGGACAGACGGATGCGACGCCCAGAGGCTCGCAGAGTTCGTGCTCGAATCGTGGCCGGGCGTGCGGCGTATCCAGCTTCGATGTGACTGACACTTCCCGCGAGCGAGCGCCGAGAGTCCGCGAGGGGTACGGTCGTCGCGTGGAGCTTCCCGAAGCCGTACGGCGACTAGCCCTCGATCCGTTCGGCGAGTTGCCGACTTCGCGTCAGGTGGAGCGGATCGAGCTGGACGGGGCGATCCTGTCGATCAACCCCTGGCCGGGGGCGCAGGTCGTGCGGCCGGTCGGCGTGAGCCCGCTCGGTGTCTCCGGGACCGTGAATGCGGCGCGCGCCGCCGCGCGGGAGCGCGGCAAGCGTGTGCTGGCGTGGTGGATCACCCGCGAGCACGACGAGCTGGCCGCGGCGCTCGAGGAGGCCGGCCTCGTGAATGCCGACACTCCGGGGTTCGAAGCGATCGAGAACGGGATGGCGCTGACGTCGCCGCCCACGGGAAGACCCGCGGAGCACGTCCAGATCGGCGAGGTCGAGGAGTGGGAAGAGTTCGCCGTCGTGTCGGAGGTGACCCGCACGGTGTTCGGGTTCCCGGAGGTGCCGGAGGAGGAGCTCCGGCAGCGCTACGCCGAGTACGTCGCCGAGCTCGACCTCGGAATGACCTTGTTCGCCGCGATCGACGACCGCATCGTGGCCGGGGCGAACGCGGCATTCGGCGCGGCGGGGATCAACCTCTTCGGCGCCTCGGTCCTCCCCGAAGCACGCGGGCAGGGCGTGTACCGGTCGCTCGTGCTCGCGCGCTGGGATCTTGCCGTGCGGCGCGGGACGCCGGCGCTCACGGTCCAGGCCGGGCGCATGTCGCGGCCGATCTGCGAGCGGATGGGCTTCACCTTCGTCGAGGCGGTTCGCGTCTTCGTCGACGACCTCGGCGAGCAGAGCGGCACCGGAAGAGACCGGCGTTCGGCGTAAGGTTCGGACATGGACCGGCCCGCACCCCTGACGGTCAGCGAGGTCTCTGCAGAGCTTCGCTGTTCCGAGGACGAGGTTCGCGCGCTGATCCGCGAGGGGGAGCTGCGGACAGTCGCCTGCGGGATCAGGCCCGGTCTCGTCCCGCGGCACGCGTTCGACGACTACCTTCGCCGTCACCGGAAGCGGCTCGGCGGCTCGCGAAGGCCCTCGACGACACCGTAGGCCTCATGATCCGCGCTCGCGCCCGGCCGCTCGCCCTGGTCCTGCTCGTCGGGCTCTTCTCCGCCGCGTGCGGCGCCGGTGGACCGTCGCACCGCGGCCGCACGGTCACCTTCGTCACCGCCGGCAACTTCGCGCCGCTGACGATCACCGGCAGCTACAGCGTGCGCGGTTGCGCGAACGACACCCGTACGCTCGTCCAAGACGCGCGTCTCTACTACGTGCACAGCACCGGGGCGCCGGGTCCGGCCGACCTCTACTACTACGACCTGCGCTTCGCCCATGCGCACTTCGAGGCCGACGGATGCACGAGCCGGGAGCTGGGCGAGGCGATGAAGACCCGCCTGACCGCGCGGCAGCGGACGTTCCTGCTCCACAACGTGGCCGGCGATCTGCAGCGAGCCTTTCGGACCGCGCTCGACGGCGTGTGATCCGGAATGGTCCCGGTCGGCTCGGGGACATGCTCCAACCGTTCGACTGGTTGAGAGTTGCGCGTGCAGGGCGCAGGATCCTGCGCATGACGCGGTTCGTGCGGCTCGTAGCGTTGCTCGCGACCGCAGCGGTCGTCCTGATTGCGACGACTGTCGCCTTCGGGAGCGCTGCAGCTGCACCCCGAGCTGCATCAGCGGCGTCAGGGCTGGGGGCGCCGTTCGTATCGCACTCTGGAATCTGCCCTTCGTCACCGGGCTACACGACGTTCGCCGCCCCTGTTTCCGCCGACCATCCCGACCCGGTTGCCGAGCTCACGGCTGATGGGCCGGCAACGCTCCGCGATGTGTCCGGCGACGGTGTGGACACCGGTGGCGCAGGAACGGTCTGGGAGCCGTGGGGGAAGAGCCTGTCGGCCGGCGAGTACGTCGACGTGGAGGTCGACTGCAACAGCCCGACGGACGTGAGTTACACGTTCAACCTCTACGACGCGCCCTCCACACCGTTCACCGTCTCGGGCGCGGTCACGAGCTGCCCCACGTGCTCGCCGCAGAACGACATCCGGTTCTCGGCGCCCGGGACCGCCCACTACGTAGCGGATCTGGCTCTGATGCAGGGGAGTGTGGACCTGTCGGGTGGCCCCGGCGACCACGTCTTCGCATCGTCCGGGAGATACGACCTCGGCTACCTCGACACGGGGCAGCGGGACATCCATCTCACGCCGCTCGCAGGGCCGACGGCGAAGTGGTCCCTCTCGATTCACGCACTGCCCGTCGTTCTTTCGGGGCTGAGACCCGATCCTGCTCTGATCCGGCCGAAACAGATCACGACCATCCGCTACCACGTCGACGGCGACGTGAAGCTGAGCGCGGCGATCAGGAACTCCTCCGGAACCCTCGTCCGGCAGCTCGTCACCAACCTTGCGGTGGCGGCCGGGGACAACACGCTGACCTGGGACGGCCTCAACCAGGCGGGCTCGCCGGTTCCCAACGGGACGTACACGGTCGCGGTGAGCTTCACGGATGCTGCCGGGAACTCCGGCTCGGGACACGTACCGGTCCACGTCGAGGCCTGTCGGGTTCCGCGCGTGACCGGCCGCAGACTGGCCGAGGCCAAGCGCGCGATCGTCCGCGCTGGATGCTCCGTCGGCACGATCTCACGGAAGACCTCCTCCAAGCGCCTCGCCGGACGCGTGCTGGCGCAGAAGCCACGCCCCGCCACGGTTCTGCGGAAAGGGGCGAGAGTCACGCTCCTGGTGGGCGGCCGGCCTGTGGTCGGCGGCGCCGCCTCTGACCGCGAGAGCGCGTCCGGCCTGGTCTTCCGCTACTACCCCGGCTCGGGCTGGCAGTTCCATCCCCTGCTCTCCTTCGAGCACCTGAACAACCTGGTCAGTGCCGGCCAGGTCCATGCCTCCCAGCGGTTGGTGGAAGCGCTCCTGGCCCGCGGCGAGCGTCAGGGGGTGGCCCTCTACTGGCGCTACGACTTCCCCTACGGCGGGCCGGCGCCCTGGAGCTCGGGCTTCGTCCAGGCCGTAGCCGCCCAGTCCCTGGCGCGGGCCAGCCGGCTCTTGGAACGGCCGGCCCTGCTGAGGCCGGCCCGAGCCGCTCTGCTCGGGCTGCGCCAGGGATTGCTGCTGCACATCGGCGGCGGCCTCTGGATCCGCGAGTACGGCTTCACCCAGCAGGTGATCCTGAACTCCCAGCTCCAGTCGCTGGTCTCCCTGCACGCCTATGCCGGCCTCGTGGGCACGCCGCAGGCCGCCCGCCTGGTCCAGTCCCTCTACCGAGCCACGCTGCGGTTGCTGCCCCGCTTCGATCTCGGCTGCCACTCCCTCTACCAGCTCGGCGGCCCGGTCGCCGACCGCCACTACCAGGACTACCACGTGGCCCTGCTGAAGCGCCTGGCCGGCCAGTATCCCGAGGAGCCGCTCTTCCGCCGGCTCTACCTGCGCTGGCGCCGCTGCGCCTGACCGTCGATCGAGCCAGGCGTGGCGCGGTCGTCTTCGCCAGTGTTTCGGAATCCCGAAGCCCCAGCGGTAAGGCCGATGCCGGGCGACGAGTCGCTGGGCTGGGCCAGTGTTCCGGAATGACCCTGGAGGAAGGTCGGCGATCGGTGGCCGTCTATCTCCTCGAGCTGCCTCACGATCGTGCCTGGGTGAGTGCCAAGAGGAGCAAGTTCGAGGGGGCGCCGGTTTCGGCGCCCCCTCAGCGGTGTTGCTCGTTTAGTCCCTTAAAGGGGTTATGGGGTTACAGCTGACTCGCTCCGCACGCAGCCGCCTGTGTGCTTGGTGGTCGAGCCGGACACGAGCGGACTGTTGAACCAGTCGGCGTTGCTGAACTCCTCCTGGGTAAGCCAGTGGTCTCCGTTGATCGTCTGGTTGTAGTGCCCCCCGGCGGGGCCGGGCACGTCGTTCCACAAGCCATCGCCACCCTGGCCCGTTCCCTCGCCGTACACGTAGGCGCAATCGTCACCGTTCTCGTTGCCGATGGTGTCCCTCCAGCCGTTGACCCCGTTCGGATCGGTGATCGACTCCATGATCTCGTGGCTGAGCGGACTGACCTCCACGTCGGCGTCCTTTTCCACCTGGTCGCCCAGGTAGTGCGGCGACTCGATGATCCCATGACCGCCCCCGTCGCTGCCGCACGTGAAGCCGACAGGCGACTGGTAGATCGGGTACGGCATGTTCGCGTACACGGTGCCGGAGAACGGAAAGGCTGGGCCGAACATGAAGTGGTACGCGCAGTAGCCGGCGGTCGGGTAGTGGGTCAGCGTGCAGCTGCCCGTGTTCTTGTGGTTCGCCGTCGATCCGGGGTTGAAGCACGACGCGACGTGCTTCGGCGTGAACATCACGTATTCGTGGTTGTAGTCACTCGGCATGGGGAAGGCGGCGGCCCCCGTGACGGTGCCGCTGAAGTGACCGTTGATGACGTTCTGGATCTCTGCCGTGATCTGGGCGTCGGTCAGACAGGCGGAGTAGCCGGAGCCGTCCGAGTAGATATTCGTCGTGTCCAGCTTGGCCACGCTGCAGCCCTGGCCCTTGGGGAGCAGATCGTGGTCGCGGATCACAGGTCCCCGCACGATGTGGTAGTGGATGAAGTTGTGCGCGGCCGGCCCGTTGCTGCCGTAGTACTCGGTCGCCGTCGAGAAGACGTTATCCGTCGAGCCGCTGGCGGCGGCGACATCCGCGAGATACTGGTTGATGAGGTTCCTGTACTCGCTGGAGTTGTAAAACAAAGGGCTACCGTTAGGACTGTTCGGCTCCCAGTAGATCGGGGTGATGGTGATCGGAGTGTTCGGGTCGGTCCCCATCGCGGGCCCGCCGCCCCAGAGCAGAGGCGGAGCGCCACCGAGCGTGCTGATCCCGTCAGCGCTGAGCCCCCCACCGGCACACGAAGTGCCCCGAATGGCCTGCGCGGGCACGATGCCGGCGAACCGGCCCATCTTCCCCGGCTGGGATACACAGGCGCCGACTTTCGCGGTTCCCCCGGCCGCCGAACCCGTGGTGGTCAACAGGCCCGCCACCGCCATGCCCGCGGCGAGCAGCACACACAGCTTTCTCATCGGTTCTCCCCTTCTTGGACAGCAGAGGGCGCGAGTATAGGCACTGCAAATGGAATTTGCAAAGCTAGCTTGCACTCATCCTGTGTTACCGCTAGCTTCGATAAGCCCCCTTCAGGAAGCGGTCCGCCTCACTCAGCATCTCGAGGCGGACTGCTACCCCGGGCGCGATCGCTCCGAAGGTCATCCTCCCTAGGGGACGCTCGCCTGGCCCACGGTTCCGGAATTACCCCTGAGCGGAGCGAAACGCCAGATGGGCCAACTCATGGGGCGTAAGGACTGACCGGTTCCGGCTCGCTTTCATGCCCGGAGGGCGTGACGCTGAGCTGGGCCAGTGTTCCGGAATGACCCCCGACGCGGCTGGTCTGAGTGGGCCGTCGGGCGAGCGCTAGGTCTCGAAGACGGCGACCTCGTACCGTTCGACAGTCGGCGTTTCACTCGCGCCCATCTCGTTGGCCGCCTTCGCGCGAACGGCATTCGCCGCCTCCTCGCTTTCGCGAAGTGCCTGTTCGTCCGACCACAGCGTGATCGCGATCGCCTTCCCGCTTTGACGATCCACCAACAGAATCGCTCCTTCTCCCTGCTCCTTCGCGAACGGCACAACGTCCGCTTGGAAATTCGCGATTCCCGAGTCGACGTCGCCCGGTGATCCACTAAGAGTCGTTACGCGTGCATGCATGTGCCTCTCCTTCGCGAGAACGCCAAAGTCGCGTCGACTATCTCATGGTCTCTCCACTCATCCAAGACGAGACCACTCTGGCCTGGGCCAGTGTTCCGGAATGACCCCTGAACCGTTTCCACTACGCAATTCACCGACGGCGAGCGAGGAAGGGAAGGCCCGCGCACGGCGAGCCTTCCCCAGGTGGAGCGGATTAGGGGCCTACGACGGTGGGTGAGGGTGTCGCACGCCAGTACGCGGCCGCTGAGACGGCCGAGCAGTGGAACGTCGCTGGCGGAATCGGAACCTCGATCGCGTCGTGGTTAGTCACGGCGTCGTTGATTTGCGCCAGGGTCGTGATGTGGGTGGTCGCCGCGGCCGGATTGGTGAAGAGAACGAGAACCGGCTCCCACAGGATGTTGAAGTCGCCGCCAGACTTCGCGATCCCGACCAGATGGTCATGGCCGACGACGCCGCCGGCGTAGACGGACGGCATGATTGATGCTGCTACCGCGGCGAGCAGGGGGCCGTGGTCAGGGCAGTTGTCAGCGGGCATATGTGCGCAGTTCAACGTCGCTGGATCGATGCCCGACCCTACCGGGTACATCGGCAAGTAGATCGGTGCGACGTTGATCGGCATGCCCGTGCTCGGATCGATCTTCTTCGGCGGGTGGACACGCGGACCGTTCGGAGTCTGCAGGTAGACGAGCGTCCCCGTTGCATCGTCGTAGGCCGGCTCGATCGTCCCACCGCCTCCGGTGAAGTGACCCGAGGTGGGGTCAGCCGGGTTTGCCAGCGCGAACGAGGCGTTGCCGTACATCCGTTGCCCACTCGGCATGGGTCCAGCCGAGATCGCAGCGGTCGCGATGACCAGCGCGACCGCACCGATCAGAGCGCTCACGACCAGAAATCTCTTGAACATCAAACTCCCCTTCCCTTGCTTCAACCCCTGCCCAGATGCTGACTCGGAAACTGTCTCCTGCCTAGCCCGGTCAGACGGAGAAGCGCTGCACGTTCGCAGCGCAGGGGCATGTTCGAGACGGCCACGCACCCCAGTCGCAGGCGGCAAGACGCCATCTTTGAGGTCCAAGGCAACTGGTGAGAGGAAGCTGAGCTGCGCGAGCGTCCTCTCGCCTAAGAGGAGCCGGCGCTAGGCCGCTTGGAGCTCGTCGACGCCGGCTTCGGCTTCCGTGACGCAGCGGTCGAACTCGGCGAAGGCGTGCGCCCACGTGTGCGGGTCCCGGAGGTCGACGCCGAGCGGCGCGAGCAGCTCCTGCGGCGAGCGCGAGGCGCCGCTCGCCAGAAACTCGAGATAGGCCGGAGCGAAGCGCTCCGGATCCTCGCGGTAACGCGCGGCCAGCGAGAACGCGACGAGGTGGGCGAATGCGTAGGCGTACGTGTAGAAGCGGACGTGGATGAAGTGCGGGATGTACGACCAGCCGAGCCGGTAGCCGTCGGGAAGCTCGATCGACTCCGCGTAGTAGCGCTCGTTCTCCTCCATCCATTTCTCGGAGAGCCGATCGCGCGTGAGCGCCTTCCCTTCGCCGCGGGCTGCATAGGCGCGCCCCTCGAACCGCGCCATCATCGTCTGGCGGAAGATCGACGCCATCGCGCCCTCCGCGCGGTCTGCGAGGAGCATGACGCGCGTCGCCGGATCGTCCTCAAGCTCGATCAGCCGCTCGACTGCCAGGAGCTGCGCGAACGTCGAGGGCACCTCCGCGAGCGCGAGGCCGGTGTGGTACGAGCGGTACGCCTGCCGCTCGAGCGACAGCGTCCCGTGCACCGCGTGACCGAACTCGTGCGCGAGGGTCACGACGTCGCGGAGCTGGTCCGTGTAGTTGAGGAGGACGTACGGGAGGACGGTCTTCGAGACCGAGTTGCAGTACGCCCCGCCGACCTTGCCGGGCCGCGGCTCGGCGTCGACGTGCCCGCGGTCGAGGCAGGTGCGGAAGATGTCGCCGAGGCGCGGGTCGAAGTCGCGGAGCGAGTCGTCGACCATGGCGATCGCCTCGGTCCACTCCACCCGGCGGTCGCTGCCGACCGGCGCGTACTGGTCCGCGAGCTGGAGCCGGTCGAGGCCGAGCACCTCGGCCTTGCGGACGAACCAGCGGCGGCCGATCGGGTAGTGCTCCTCGATGGCGCGCATCATGGTCTCGACCACCTCGCCGTCGAGCTCGTTGCGCTGGTTCGTCGGCCACATCGGATCGGGAATCCCGCGCAGCCGGTCGAGCGAGAGGCGGTCGCCGACGAGCGCGTCGTAGCACGCCGCCTGCACGTCCGCCACGCGCTCCAGCGCCTCGTAGAGGACCTCGAGCGCCGCGAGGCGCACCTCGCGCTCGGGATGGTGGACGTAGGAGAGGAGGCGGTCGATCGTGTGCGGCTCCGGCCCGTCCCCGCCGTCGAACTCGACCGTCAGCGTCGCGAGCTCGCGGCCGTGCAGCGACTCCCAGGCCGAGATCGCGGGCCGGCGCGCATTGAGCGCCTGCTCCTCGCCCTCGGGCAGGACGTACGGCTTCTCCTCTCGCGCCACGTGCAGCCGGTGCCGGTACGGATCGAGCTCGGCGGCCTCCAGCAGCGCGGCGGCCTCGGCGTCGTCCAGGGCGAGCCATTCGAGCTCGACGAAGAGCAGGAGGCTCTCGAGGTCGGCGGCCCGGTCGCGCGCCAGCGTCGCGAGGTCGTTCGTCTCCGTGTCCGCGGCGTCGGTGTGCTCGCGCGCCGTCGCGTAGAAGTGGACGCGTGAGATGTCCTGCGTGAGCTCGTCGAGCTCGTCGAGCAGCTCACGCAGCCCCTCGGCGCCGGCCGCGCCGACCGTGCCGCGCCGCCGCTCCGCGAAGTCGCGCGCCTGCGCGAGCAGGTCGTCCCAGTCGTGCCGTGCCTGCTCGGCGTCCGGCTCGAGATCGCTCAGATTCCAGCGGACCCCGGTGGCGCTGAGGGAGGAGCTGACGGCCACGGCCGGAGAGCGTATCTGACCCCTCCGGGCCGCTGCCATACTGGTCCCGAGTGTCCCGCCGGCTGCAAGCGATCGTCCTGGGAGTCGCGCTCGTCGTCGGCGTCGGCGTCGGCGCCGCGATCGCGATCGCCCGCTCCTCGGGGGGCCCGGCGAGTTCCGTCTCGATGGGGCGCGAGGTGGCAAGCCAGAACCCGCGGCTCGATCCCGGCACGCGACTGAGCGGCGCCGCTCCGGGCTTCAGGCTGACCGACCAGTTCGGGAAGCGCGTCTCGCTGCGCTCCGTCCGCGGCAAGGTCGTCGTGCTCTCTTTCAACGACCCGGTGTGCACGACGATCTGCCCGCTGACGACGACCGCGCTCCTGCATGCGAAGCAGCTGCTCGGGGCGGCGGCCTCCCGGGTCGAGCTGCTCGGAGTCGGCGCCAACCCGGAAGCCACGCAGGTCAAGTGGGTGCGGGCGTACTCGGAGGCGCACGGGATGCTGCACAAGTGGCGATTCCTGACCGGATCCCTCCCGGAGCTGAAGCGGGTCTGGCGCGCCTATCACGTCGAGGCGGCGGTGGTGAACGGCAGCATCGACCACACGCCGGCGACATTCGTGATCGACTCGCGCGGCCGGTTCTCCCGTCTCTTCCTGACGCCGATGGCGTACTCGAGCGTCGACCAGCTGGGGTACGAGATCGCGCAGAGCCTTGCGCCGCTCGTGCCCGGTCATCCGCACCTGGGCTCGGAATCGCTGGCCCCGATCGGCCTGCTCGGCCCGAAGAGCCGCGTGACGTTGCCGCGGTTGGGTGGGGGCACCGTCCGGCTCGGCCCGGGCTCGGGGCCCCACCTCGTCCTCTTCTTCGACACGTGGGCCGCCGAGGTCTCCGACCTGGGAGCACAGGTGGAGGCGCT